>NZ_ACQT01000298.1 GCF_000175235.1 Acidovorax delafieldii 2AN
CGCGCGCATGCGCCCGGCGGGGCAGCCCGGCAGGGCCAGCCCTGCGCAACCTGGCTGGCCCACCCGCATGTACCGGGCGCGCACTGCGGGGCAGGCCGGAAGCAGGCAGGGGGCGGGGCAGGGCATGGGTGGTGCTTTGGCAGGATCGGGTGGCGGCTACACTGGCCGCCTTTGCAGGGGCACGGGCATCATAAAAGCCTTTGGCGCCCCGTTGACTGGAGCTTCCTCAATGAACACCCCCCACCAAGCACCCTCGGACGCCGCCGCGTCCGCCGCGCCGGCCCTCGGCCCCGATGAACTCGACGAGATCGACACGCTGCTGGACGATCTGCGCACGCGCGGCGAGGAAATTCCGCAGTGGGAGTTCTGCGACGGTTTTCTCACGGCGCTGATCTGCACCCGGCGCCCCATCCCGCCCGCCGAATACCTGCCCATGCTGCTGAGCGATGGCGCGGCGCTCGACGTGCCCGAAGGAGAGCCCTTGCCCCTGCTGCCGGCGTTCGCCGACGCGGCGCAGCAGGCGCGGTTCATCGAACTGTGGATGCGCCGCTGGAACGAAGTCGAGGCGCAACTCGACGCCAAGGTCGAGACGCTGGACGATGACCGCACCTTCCAGCCCGAGGCCATGGATATGCGCGGCGCCGTGGCCAGCCTCACCGACGAGCAACGCGCCGAAATGGGCGATGACCAGGAGATTCCCTCGTTCGGTCAGGTCTGGGCCCTGGGCTTCATGTTTGCCGTGGAAAACTGGCCCGAGGACTGGGCCGCCCCGCGCGACAAGGAGGCCGCCCGCTGGCTTGACGACGCCCTCGACAGCATCGTCGCGCTGACCGAGGACGACACCGGCAAGCCCGAGGTCTGCATGTTCAACGAGGACGGGCCGCCCAGCACCAGCCAGGCACGCGTTGAAGCCTTCGGCGAGGCCATCTGGGCGGTGTACGACCTGCGCCAGCTCTGGAAGAGCATGGGCCCGCGTGTCGAAACGGTGCGCAAGGCGCCCGAACCGGGCCGCAATGACCTGTGCCCCTGCGGCAGCGGCAAGAAATACAAGAAGTGCCACGGCGCTTGACGCGGCAGCACTGAGGGCCGGCGATGGCACGGACACTGGAAACCCTGCTCCACCACCTGGACACCGTGCAGTACGTCTTGCTGCTGTTGGGCGGCGGGCTGCTGGCCTTGCTGGAGCGTGGCTGGCCGCGGCGCCAGGGGCAGAGGGGGGCTCCGACGCGCTGGGTCGTCAACCTGGGCCTGTACGGGGCCGGCGTGGCGCTGATGGCCACGGTCTTCGGTCCGCTGCAGGACGCGGCCATCCGGCTGGGCAGCGCCGCGGGCTGGAGCGGGCTGGTTGCCACGGCCTGGCCGGATGCCGTCAAGATCGCGCTCGGCGTGATGCTGGTGGACCTGGTCCAGTTCGGCCTGCACTGGCTGGCGCACGCCATTCCGCTGCTCTGGCGCCTGCACCAGGTGCACCACGCGGACGAGGCGATGGACGTGTCCACCAGCGTGCGCCACCACCCGCTGGAGGTCATCGTGCTGGCGTCGCTGACCCTGATGCTTTGCGCTGCCCTGGGCGTGCCGTTGCTGGCGCTGGCGCTGTACGCGGTGCTGCAACTGGCGCACACGCTGTTCTGCCATGCCAACATTGCGCTGCCGCCGGCGCTGGACCGCTGGCTGCGTCTGGTGCTGGTGACGCCCGACATGCACCGCGTGCACCATTCCGTGCGCCTGGACGAAGGCAATGCCAACTTCAGCATGGTGTTCCCCTGGTGGGACCATCTGTTCCGTACCTACTGCGCGCAGCCCGCGCAGGGCCACCAGGCGATGCGGCTGGGGCTGGCCGATGGCGAGGGCCGTGGCGAGCCTGGGCTGTGGCGCGCGCTGTGGCTGCCGTTCGCGGGCCGGGAGCGCTGAGCAGCGGTCATTTTGGCGGAGACAAGGGCGCACGATTCTGTTACAAACCGATGGCTTTGCCGCGCGGTGCGGCCGGGCGCTCACCATGGAAAACAGCATGAAAAACCCAAGATGGACAGCGGCTCTGGCATTCAGCGCATGTGCTTTGCTGGCGGCACCGAGCGCGCAGGCGGGGGCGTCGTTCACGTTTTCCAAGAGCTTTGGCGCGCCGACGATGCCGCTGAATGGATCGACCTCGCTGTCGTTCACGATCAACAACGTCATGGGTGTCCCCGCCTCGGGCATCAATTTCACGGACACGCTGCCGGCGGGGCTGGTCGTGGCCACGCCCAACGGCCTGACCGGCCTGTGCGGCCCTGGCAGCGCCGTCACTGCCGTGCAAGGATCGGGCTCGGTGGCATTGGCGGCGGGCAACCTGCCGACCGGAGGCTCCTGCAACTTCTCGGTCAACGTCACGGCCACCAGCATGGGTGTGAAGAACAACACCACGTCTACCCTGAACTCCGCCGGGCCATCGGCGCCTCCGGCGACCGCCAGTATCACCGTGCTGGCGGCGCTGGCCTCGGCCGCCAGCATCCCCACGCTCAGTGAGTGGGGCCTGATCCTGCTGGTGCTGGCCATGGCTGCCTCGGCCTTCAACGCCGTGCGCCGCAAGCGCTGACTTCGCGCGCTGGCCGCGCGCATGGATCAGAGCGGACGCTCAGGGGCCCAGCCAACCCAGCAGCCGCGCCAGTGCGTGGCGCACCGTGGCGGCGCGAATGGCCGCGCGGTCGCCGGCAAAGTGCTGCACCTCTGTGTGCGTCTGCCCGGCCACATGCCAGCCAAACCCACCGTGCCCACGGGTTTCTCGGCGCTGCCGCCCGTGGGGCCCGCCACGCCCGTGACGGCTACCGCCACCTGGGCGGGTGAATGCGCCACGGCGCCCTCGGCCATGGCGCGGGCCACGGGCTCGCTGACGGCGCCATGCGCTTCGATCAGCGCGGCGGGCACGCCCAGCAGTTCGGTCTTGGCTGCGTTGGAATAGGTGACGAAGCCGCGCTCGAACCATTGGCTCGATCCGGCCAGGTCGGTGCAGGCGGCGGCGATCATGCCGCCCGTGCAGCTCTCGGCGGTGGCCAGCATCCAGCCACGCGCCAGCAACTGACCGGAAATTTGCCTCAGAACAGCTTCTTGCGCTTGCTGGTTAAGCACCGGTTGCTCATATTTTGATAGTGATTGGGTGATCAAGCGAAGAACCTCCACACCGCGATCACCAGCAGCGTGCAGAACGCCGCGACAAAGTCGTCGAACAGAATCCCCCACCCGCCACGCCAGCCGAATCCCTTGAACAGCTGATCGGCCCAGGCCACCGGTCCGGGCTTGGCCGCGTCGAAATAGCGAAACAGGGCAAATGCCACGGCCTGGCCCCAGAAGCCCATGGGCATGGCCAGCCACAGCACCAGCCAGAAAGCCACGACTTCGTCCCAGACGATGCTGCCGGGGTCGGATATGCCCATGTGGCGCGCCGTGACGGTGCAGGCCCACCAGCCCGCCAGCGTGCCCCCCGCGATGAGCAGGCCCAGTTGCGCGGTGTCCATCCAGCGCTGCAGCACCACAAAGGCCAGCCAGGCCCACAGGGTGCCCACGGTGCCCGGGGCCTTGGGGCTCAGTCCCGCACCAAAGCCCAGCGCCACGCAGTGCGCGGGGTGCTGCAGCATGAACGCCGCGCTGGGGCGGCGGGGCGACGGTGTACCGGGGGTGCGCGGCGTGGCGTCGCTTGCCTCGGCTTTCGCACGGGATGCCAGGTTGGGAGGAGTCATGAGACCACCTGCGATGGAAGAAAGCGGCGAAGGCCGGCGCGATCTGCGAGGGCCCGGGCCGCAGCGGGCATCGGATGCCGGTGCCGCAGGCGCCAGAGGAGGGTGGGGTTCACGCGGAAAACTCCGGGGCATTGCATCAAGGACCGCCATGCTAGCAGCGGCGCGGCG
>NZ_ACQT01000297.1 GCF_000175235.1 Acidovorax delafieldii 2AN
CCTCCTGCTGCCCCGCCAGCGCGGGTGCCTGGCCGGGCTGGGCACGCAGGCTGTCCAGGTCGAGCTCGCAGGCCAGCAGGTGGTCGCGCATCTCCAGCACCTGGATCAGCATGCCCGCCAGCCGCTGGCGGCGCGGGGTGCTGGGGGATTCGAGCACGATGTCGCGCGCCGCCTGCAGCTGGTCGGCGAGCGCCGCGTGGCGGCGCAGCAGCAGGCCCGTGAGGGGTCTGGGCACACTGTCAGGCCGCGATGGGGTGAACTGGCGCGCCTGCAGGCGCATGAGCGCCGCCAGCGACAGCAGCACATCGGCCAGCAACTGCACACGGTAGCGCGCGTTGAGCAGCAGGTTGGCCAGCACCGAGTACGGCAAGTACAACAGCGCGCCCAGCCCGAAATACAGCGAGGTCGCCAGCGCCGCATCCATGGCGCTGCGCCCGGCGGGCGCCGGCACGGCCATGGAAAACACCAGCGCGAACATCACCGAGATCGCAATGGGCGCGCCCCGCTTTCCCCACGCCATGCCCAGAAAAGCGAGGAAGGTGGCCGGCACCAGCAGCAGCCCCAGCCCCAGCGGCGAGCCATGCAAGAGCTGCACCCCGAAGAACAGTGGCAACCCCAGCAACGGCGCCGGCAGCACCAGCCAGAGCTTGCCACGGCGGGGCGCCGCATAGTCGGGAGGAATCGACACGATCGCGCCCACGGCCGCGGCCGACGCGGCAAAGGCCCCCAGCCACAGGTGCACGCCCGCCGAAATCAGCAACAGGCCCAGAGCAGCGGACACACCGCTGAGAACGTAATGGCCCAGGGCCGCGCGCAGGGCGCTTCGGGATCGGGGGGTGGACGGGTGCGACATGCCCTGGGAAGGCGGCAGGCGGGACAGCGGATCAGCCCAGTCCCTGCGCCGCCATGTAGTGCTGGCGCCATTCTTCGAACGGCTGCACATCGGCCGCCTCGATGGCCTTCTGGGCGGCGACCGATTCTTCGGCCAGCGCCGCAAACCGCGCCTGCTGGGCATCGCTCCAGGGCAGGGCCAGCAAGGCTTCGCGTGCCAGCGCCGACTGGCGGGCGCTGAAGCCGGTGAAGCTGTTGCCGTGCAGGCGCGCCATGTGATCGAGCACGCGTGCCGACGGCGTCTGTGCCGGCTGGGCCAGCGTGGCACGGGCACCGGCCAGCGCGGCGCTGTAGTCGCTGCTGCGGTGCGTGGTGTCGAGCGCAGCGGCCAGCGGAACGCATTCTTCGAGCAGCTGTGCGGCCCATTCCACCAGTGGCACGTTGCGCCCGTTGCGCAGCAGGCACAGGCCCGGCTCGCGGCCACGGGCGGCCGTGAGGTGCTGGTTGTGCTTGAGATCGGTGATCTCCTGCGGGGTGTCGGGCGGGCTGTCGGACAGCAGGCAGTGCAGCAGGAAAACGTCCAGCAGCCGCATGGTTTCGGCAGTGATGCCCACGGGCACGAACGGGTCGAGGTCCATCAGGCGCACCTCCACGTACTCGACGCCGCGCTCGCGCAGCGCATGCAGTGGACGCTCGCCCGTACGGATCACGCGCTTGGGGCGGATGGTGCCGTAGAACTCGTTTTCGATCTGCAGCAGGCTGGTGCCCAGCTGGTTGTAGTCGCCGCCGGGGTTGCGGATGCCCACGGCTTCATAGGCCGGGTACGGCCGGGTGAGCGCCTCATGCAGCGAGTTGGCATAGCCCGTAAGGCCGTTGTAGCTCACGGCCAGCGTGGCCTGCGCATCGCTCTGGTAGCCCAGGCGGCCCATGCGCAGCGAGGTGGCATGGGGCAGGTAGAGCGCCTGCTCGCCCAGGCGCTGCAATGCGTGCGGGCGCCCCTGCGCAAAGCACGGGCACAGCGCGGGCGAGGCGCCAAACAGGTACAGCAGCACGAAGGCATGGCGGCGGAAATTGCGGATGAGCGCGAAATACTGCTCGCTGGTCACGCCGGGCATCGACCAGTTGTAATGGATGCCGCAGATGGTCTGCATGCGCCGGCCGTAGCGGTGGCCCAGCCCCATGCGGTAGACGCTCTTGGCGCGACCGACGTTCGAGCTGCCGTAGCGCGCCAGCGGAATGGTTTCGTCGGTGGGCAGGCGGCAGGGCATGCTCGACACCCACAGCATCTCGTCGCCCTGGTCGCGCATGGCACGCAGCGCGAACTGGTGGATCTCGGTGAGTTCATCGAGGCATTGCTGCACGCCCAGGTGGGCGCCGGTGACCAGCTCGATCTGCGACTCGCTGTAGTCGGTGGTGATGTTCGGATGCGTGAGCGCCGAGCCCAGGGCCGCCGGGTGCGGCGTGAGGGCCAGATCGCCCGAGGGCAGCACGCGCAGACCCTCTTTCTCGATGCCCCGGCGTATGCCGGCCAGGGCCTCGGGGGGGCAGGCGGCGATGTGTTGCTGCAATGTGCTCATGTCTTGTTACCGATCGTCTGGGTCGGCCCGGAACTTAGCACGGAGCAGCGCTTCCCGCCTGCTGGCGGGTCAAACCCTTGCGGCCATGGCCTTGCCCACCTCGTTGGTGCCCTGGGCTGCACCGCTTTGTGGTATCTGCTCACCGCTGCGGTCGGTCACCTCGGCCAGGCGCGCGGCCAGTTGCTCGGGCACATCGGCGCCCAGGCCCAGGTGGATGCCCTGCGTGAGGGTGATGTGCGCTGCCTCGAAGGTGCCGGCGCCCGCGCACAAAATGGTGCGCGTGGGCGCGCTTTCGTGCGCCAGCACCAGCATGGCAGGCACCACGGCCTCGGGCTTGAGCACGGCCAGCACTTCTTCGGGCATCAGGCCTTCGGTCATGCGCGTGGCGGCCGTGGGCGCCAGCGCGTTGACGTGGATGTGGTGCTTGGCGCCCTCGATGGCCAGCGTCTGCATCAGGCCCACCTGCGCCAGCTTGGCCGCGCCATAGTTGGCCTGGCCGAAGTTGCCGTACAGGCCGGTGGACGAGGTCGTCATGACGATGCGGCCGTATTCCTGGGCCACCATGTGCGGCCACACGGCCTTGCAGCAGTTGGCGGCGCCCATGAGGTGCACGTCCACCACGAAGCGGAAGTCCGCCATGTCCATCTTGGCAAAGCTCTTGTCGCGCAGGATGCCGGCGTTGTTGACCAGGATGTCCACCCGGCCCCAGGCATCGACGGCTTGCTGCACCATGGCCTCCACCGCCGCCAGGTCGGTGACCGACGCACCGTTGGCCAGCGCCTCGCCACCGGCCGCGCGGATCTCGTCGACCACCGCCTGGGCCGCACTGGTCGAGCCGCCTTCGCCGTGCACGCCGCTGCCCAGGTCATTGACCAGCACCTTCGCGCCGCGCGCCGCCAGTGCCAGCGCATGCTGGCGGCCCAGGCCGCCGCCGGCACCGGTCACGATGGCCACGCGGCCGTTGAAATTGATCGCCATGCTTGTGTTCTCCTGTCGTCTGGGGGATAAGGTAAGCGCGCCCGATCTGCTAGGGTGGTGGCGCGCCATCGCCATGCACTGTAAGGCACTCCACGCCCCGACGCAGTAGCGGGCGCGACTGCCCGAAGCCCTGAAAGGTCCCATGCAACCCGTCGTCCCCCCCACTGCCGAAACCCCGCGCCATGCCGCCACCGTGGTGCTGCTGCGCGACACCGCCACCGGCCCCGAAGTGCTGCTGCTGCGCCGCCACGCGCAGGCATCCAACATGGCGGGGGTGTATGTGTTTCCCGGGGGCAAGCTCGATGCCGAGGACTCCACCCTCGATGCAGCCACGCACCTCGACCAGCCGCACACCACCTTGCACGCCAGTCTGAACGAACCCGGCACCGATGGCCCCACCGCCGCCGGCCTGTATGTGGCCGCCTTGCGCGAGGCACTGGAAGAATGCGGCCTGCTGCTGGCCGAGCCGCTGGACGCTGGCGCCACGCTCGATGCCGGCCAT
>NZ_ACQT01000296.1 GCF_000175235.1 Acidovorax delafieldii 2AN
CTGCAGATCGGCCACGTGGTGGCCACGTTCTTCAAATTTGATAGCTGCTTGCGCTTGCCACGCCTGCACCTGAGGCTGTTTTGAGCCCAAATTGGGCTGGGATGCCTGCACGCCCACCGCGGCTGCAGCGGGTTCGGCCGGGGCAGCGGACAGTGCCGCGGCGCGCGGGGCGGCGAGGGCGTTTTCGACGGCATGGCGCACCGCCTGGTGCACTTCGCGGCTGTCACGAAAGCGCACTTCGATCTTGGTGGGGTGCACGTTCACGTCCACGCGCGCGGGGTCGATCTCCACATACAAGGCATAGGCCGGTTGCTTGTGGCCGTGCAGCACGTCTTCGTAGGCGCTGCGCGCCGCGTGGGTCAGCACCTTGTCGCGCACGAAGCGGCCATTGACATAGCAGTACTGGTGGTCGGCGCGCGAGCGGGCGGCGTCGGGCAGGCCCGCGCGCCCGGTCACGGTGACGGGCCCCACGCGGTGCTGCACAGCCACCGACTGCGCCACAAAATCCTCGCCCAGCACATCGGCCAGGCGGCGCGCCAGGGCGTCCTGCACGTTGGCATCGCCCGGTGTGAATGTGGCGCGCCACTGCTCCACCAGTTTGCCCTCATGCCAGATGGCAAAGCCCACATCGGGCCGCGCCAGCGCGTGGCGGCGCACCGACTCGATGCAGTGGGCCAGTTCTGTGGCGTCGGTTTTCAGAAACTTGCGGCGGGCGGGGGTGGAAAAGAACAGCTCCTTCACCTCGACCGTGGTGCCGGTGCCACGCGCTGCCGGGCGCAACTCGCCACTGCGGGCATCAAGCAAAAAGGCGCCCGGCTGGTGCGCGGGGCGCGACAGCAGCGCCATCTCCGACACCGAGCCGATGGCCGCCAGCGCCTCGCCGCGAAAGCCCATGGTGGCCACGGTTTCCAGATCGCTCAGGCTGGTGATCTTGCTGGTGGCGTGGCGGCGCAGGGCAATGGGCAGCTCTTCCTGGGGAATGCCGCAGCCGTCGTCCTCGACCGCGATCAGCCGCACGCCGCCGGCCAACAGGCGCACGGTGATCTGCGTGGCACCCGAGTCCAGCGCGTTGTCGACCAGTTCACGCACCACCGACGCTGGGCGCTCCACCACTTCGCCGGCGGCGATCTGGCTGATGAGTTCGTCCGGCAGGTCGCGGATCGGGCGGCGGGGCGGCAAGGATGGGGGGGCTTCGTTCACCGGGCGATTTTAGGGCGGGGCGTGCAGGGGCATCGGGCAGGCGATGCGGGCCGGTGGGGATAATGCGCGCTGCCTCGTGTTGCCGGAACCCCCATGGAATTTGTGACCTTTCTGATCGACTTCATCCTGCATGTCGACAAATACCTCGAAGCTTTTGTCACCAGCTATGGGGCCTGGGTGTATGCCTTGCTGTTCCTGATCGTATTCGTGGAGACGGGGCTGGTGGTGATGCCGTTTCTGCCCGGCGATTCACTGCTGTTCATCGTGGGCGCGCTGTGCGGCGCGGGGCTCATGAATTTTCCGCTGGCCTGCACGGTGCTGGTGCTGGCGGCCGTGCTGGGCGATCAGTGCAATTATTCGATCGGGCGGTATTTCGGCCCCAAGGTGTTCCAGTGGGAGGACTCGCGCTGGTTCAACCGGCGCGCCTTCGACCAGGCGCATGCATTCTACGAGCGCTATGGTGGCATCACCATCGTGATGGCGCGGTTCATGCCCTTCATTCGTACCTTTGCGCCTTTCGTGGCTGGGGTGGCGCAAATGGGCCGCGCCAAGTTCACCGCATACAACGTGGGCGGTGGCCTGCTGTGGGTGCTGGGCATCTGCTCGGCCGGGTATTTTTTCGGCAATTTCGCTTGGGTGAAGACCCATCTGGACAAGATCATCTGGGCGATGATCTTTGTGCCCGGTCTGATTGCCATTTTCGGAGCCTGGCGCGCCGGCCAGAAGGCCCCTGCAGCCTGAGAGTACTGAACGAGGCGCCTCCGGCGGGTTGGGGTAGCCGCGGGGGCGCCTGAAGCGGGATCAACGGCGGGGCTTGCGCTGGTCGCGGTCTTGGCCCAGTTCGTGGCCGATCAGGGCGCCAGCGGCGGCCCCGCCCACGGTGCCCAGCGTTCCACCGAAGACAGCGTTACCGGCGACACCGCCCACCACGGCGCCCACGCCGGTACCGATCTGGGAGTTGGTGGGGTTGGAGGCGCACCCCCCCAGCGCAAAGGCTGCGGTGCAGGTGCCAATCATCAAGACATGACGGATGTTCATGGCGGTTTCCTTTCTTCAGTGCGATGGCGTCAACGGGGCTGCCAATGCAGCCGGCGCCGCCTGCGCAGTTACACCGCTACTATCCATCCGCTGCAGCGCGTTGCCTGTAGGAGGCTCCGGCCAGCCACTGTAGGACAGTGCGGAGAGTGGCAAGTCGGACACTCGGCGCAGTGGCAGGCCGAATGCCGCAGGGACATGCCGAGGAACGCGAGAGCCGTGGCTCTCGGCCAACGTGGGGCTTGTGGCGCCGCGCGGCGGGGGGCTTCGCGGTCACGCAGTGCGGCCGGGTGGTCTGGGCCGGGTGGTGTGGTGCGGCGGTGCCGGGTTCAGACCGACCCCGTGCCGGGGCGGTCTGTTCCCGGATGCGGGCGTGAGGCTCAGCCGGGGGCAAGGCAGACGGTGACCAGCAACGAAGCGTCTTCCACCGCTCTCAGGCCGTGCAGGGCTCGGGGCTCGAAATGCACGAGATCGCCCTGGCGCAGGAGGTGCGTGGTGCCTGCGGACTGAAGCTCCACGGTGCCCTCCAGGCATTGCACGGTCACCTCGCCGGGCGTGCGGTGCTCGCCCATGCTTTTCCCGGCGGGCAGCACCACCCGCATGACTTCGAGCTGGCCCGCCTTCAGGATGGCGCTGGATGCGGTCTGGGCCAGGCGCGCTCCCAGGGGGAGAACGCTGACAACCTGGCCGGATGGCGTGTGGGGAAGTGCCATGGGATGTCTCCTGCGCAGCCGCGTGGGTGGAATGGGGCCCCTACACCGACCGGCTGCGCGCCAGCGGAGGGTTTCGCGCGAAGTAGCGCGTGATGCCGCGCATCAGCGCGTCGGCCAGTTGCACCTGGTAGGCGCTGCTGCGCAGGCGTGCTTCTTCCTCGGGGTTGCTGATGAAGGCGGTTTCGACCAGCACGCTGGGGATGTCGGGGGCTTTCAGCACGGCAAAGCTGGCTTGCTCGACGCGGGGCTTGTGCAGTTTGCCCACGTTGCTGATTTCGCCCAGCAGCACGCTGCCGAGCTTGAGGCTGTCGTTGATCTGCGCCGTGGTGCTCATGTCCAGCAGCGCGCGCTGCACATGCTGGTCCTTGGACTGCACGTTGATGCCCCCCACCAAGTCGGCCTGGTTTTCCTTGTTCGCCAACCAGCGTGCGGCGGTGCTGGAGGCACCGCCCTGGCTCAGCGCAAACACGCTGGCGCCGCGCGCTTCGGGCGTGGTGAAGGCGTCGGCGTGGATGCTGACGAACAGGTCGGCCTGCACGCGCCGCGCTTTTTCGACGCGGGTTCCCAGCGGCACGAAGAAGTCGCCATCGCGCGTGAGAAAGGCGCGCATGGGGTTGCCGCCCACCGTGGTGGCATTGATGCGGTCGCGCAGCAGATGGGCCACGCGCAGCACCACGTCTTTTTCGCGCGTGCCGCCCGGGCCGATGGCGCCCGGGTCTTCGCCGCCATGGCCGGGGTCCAGCGCCACGATGATGATGCGGTCGGTCTGCGTGGCGCTGGCCCGGTTGCTGGCGGTGGTCGTGCCCTTGGACGGCGGGGCAGGGGGCTGCGCCGGTGCCGTGGCGACCGCAGCGCCGGTCGGTGCGGCCTGGGGGGCCTGCGCAACCTGGGTGGAGGGCTCCGGCCCGGCTGGCGGCAGCCCGCGCGTGGCGCGCTGGGCCATCAGTTCGCCCAGCGGGTCTTT
>NZ_ACQT01000295.1 GCF_000175235.1 Acidovorax delafieldii 2AN
TTTGCGGCCCGCGCCGTGGAAGGCATGTGGCGCGAACTGGGCGGCAAGCTCACGGGCACCGTTCGCGAGGGCCCCGTGCCTGCGCGGCTCAAACCGGCATTTGTCGCCACATCGCCGCCGCTGGCCGAGGTGGTGCGCGACGTGAACAAATACAGCAACAACGTGATGGCGCAGCAGCTGTTCCTCACGCTGGCATTGCGCCGAAACGGCGTGGCCACATTCGAGGGTGCGCGCGATGCCTTGCGCCAGTGGTGGCAGGCCCGCCTTGGTGATGCCGAGCCGCCCATGCCCGACAACGGTGCCGGCCTCAGCCGCGAGGCGCGCATCAGCGCCCAGGCCCTGGCGCGCATGCTGCAGGTGGCGTGGGCATCGCCCGTGATGCCCGAGCTGGTGGCTTCGCTGCCCATTGCAGGCGTCGACGGCACCTTGCGGCGCAGCCAAAGCCGTGCGGGCGCTGCCCACCTCAAGTCCGGCAGCCTGCGCGACGTGATGGCTGTGGCAGGCTATGTGGATGCGGCGAGCGGCCGCCGCTATGTGCTGGTGGCCCTGGTCAATCACCCGCAGGCAGGCGCCGCGCGGCCTGTGCTGGATGCGCTGATCGACTGGACAGCGCGCGACCAGTAGGCGCGGGCGTGCGTCCTGTGCGCGTCCCTCACGGGCCGGCGCGCGGTGCATCGGTGTCTGGCCGATGTTTCCTGTTCTTCCGTTTGCCTGTTCTCTCGTCCGCTGTCCGCTTCGCGCAGATGACTCGGTGCCGAAAAGCTGGCACTGCAGCGATGCGGTGCTGCGTTGCGCGCAGAGTTGATGCCGCCGCGCCGGCCTCTCGCACCGTGGAGCTGCGGACCCCGCGCCGTGTTCGGCGCAAGGCCACACGCTGCACCGATGCCTTCCGTCCGGCGCGGGTTTGCGCCTGTCGCTTGGGTGTCTCGCGGCTGCGTTGCGCTCTCGTTATCCCTAATGGCTGGGGACCCTGCCCGCGCGCAGGATGCGACGTTCTTCACCGATCCAAAGGATTGCCCATGACGTATTTCCGCCTTTCGTGTATCGCCGCGGCTGCGGTATTGCTGGTCGCCTGCGGCGGCTCCGATGGCCCCCAGCGCGGGGAGCTACTGGATCCGCCCGCCACGCTGGCCACGCTGAGCGCCGCGCAGATCGATGCCGCCACGGCGGGCAGCGGGCTGCAGGCCATCAGCGGCAAGGCCAAGTGCGATGTGAAGGTGGTGGGCCTGAATTACTCCACGGTGGGCGTGCGCGAGGGTGAGAACACCAATGCCTCCGGCGTGATGCTGGTGCCCGCGGGCAACTGCACGGGCGCGGCCGCCCTGGTGGCCTACGCCAAGGGCACCGACGTGCAAAAGCCGCACACCCTGGCCAACCCGCAAGACAGCGAAACCTTCCTGCTGGCCGCCATGTACGCGGCCCAGGGTTATGCGGTGGTGGCCACCGACTACCTCGGTTTTGCCAAGTCCACCTATGCCTACCATCCGTACCTGCACGCGGATTCCGAGGCCACGTCCGTGATCGACTCGGTGCGTGCAGCGCGCGCGGCCGCGCCCAGCGTGGGCGCCAGCTTGTCGGGCAAGGTGATGTTCACGGGCTATTCGCAGGGCGGGCACTCGTCGATGGCGGCGCACCGGGCCGCCGAGCGCGACTACGGCAGCGAGTTCAACGTGGTGGCGGGCGCCCATCTGGCCGGGCCTTACAACCTGTCGGGTTCGCTGCGCGTGCCCGATGCCGTCGTGGGGGTGCAGTTCTTCGTGCCCTATCTCGTGACTTCGTGGCAAAAGGTGTACGGCAACGTCTACAGCGACGTGAAGACGGCGTTCAAGCTGCCGTACTCGGGCTATATCGAAACCCTCTTGCCCAACCCCACGCTCAACTACACCACGCTGGTCACCTCGGGCGCCTTGCCCGGTGGCCCGGACGTCACGCCCAACCAGGCGCGTGACCTGGTGTTCCAGCCCCAGTTCCTGGCTGCCGCCCAGGCCGGCGGCTCCAACCCCCTGTTCATGGCCGCCCGCAAGAACGACCTGCTGGGCTGGAGCCCCAAGTCGCGCGTGCTGCTGTGCGGCGGTGCCGGCGACCCGACGGTGCCGCCTGCCGTCCACCAGCAGGTGATGAAGGCCGACTTCGACAGCCGGGGCCTGACCAATGTGGCATCGGTGGATGTCGACCCGCTGGTGCAGGCCACGTTCGGGCCTGGCGGCAAGGCGCCCACCGACCCAGCCTCGGCGGCCTTCGCGACGTACTACGGCAGCTACCATGGCACCTACGAGCCGCCCTTCTGCCACGCCCAGGCGCGGGCACTGTTTGACGCGATCAAATAAACGGCGTCTGCCGCGCGCATGAAAAAGCCGACCCCCGGGTCGGCTTTTTTTGTGCAATGCGCGGGTGATTTGCCAGCAAGTTACCAGCGGGCACGCAGGCGGTCGTAGGCGTAGTTGCCGAGCTGCCGGTGGGCCGATGGCGTCATGTAGACCTGGTCGGCAAAGACGTACTTGTCCTGCTTGGCGTCAGGCAGCAGCGTGGAGGTGTTGCAGCGTGCCGAGTTGACCTGGCCCGTGCCCGTGCCGATGCCGTTGCCCGGATCGACCGAGGTGCACACTGCCGTGGTGGCGTTGTCGAAACCGTAGGAGCCTGGCGAACTGACGTACAGGTTGACGTAGTAGGCCGAGTCCAGGTACAGCACGTTGGCGCCCAGGTCGACGATGTTGACCAGCAGGCCGTCGTTGAAGCGGCTGCTGGCGTCGCTGAGCAGGCTGACCTGGTTGATGGCGGTGGCCCAGGGCGTCTTGCCCAGGTCGTAGGTGCCCGTCACCATGACATGCTGCGCCCCGGCCGTGACGAGGCGGCGCACCTGCGCGGCCAGTTCCTGTCCGGCCTTGCGCGAAGCAGCCACCATGTCGGCGGGGGTGAGCGTGCCGGCGCGCACGGCGGCCATGCCGGCAACCACGTCGCTCGGCCCGGCATTGATGAACACCACGTCGTTGGCCTTGAAGGCGCCGGTGGCCAGGAAGCGGTCCACCTGCTCGGTGATCGTGAGGGTGGTGGCATCGCCGGCGGCGTCAGGCTTGGCAGTGACGCGCGCGTTGCCTGCGGCGTAGCTCAGGCCGCCTGCCGACACCGGCGTGAGCGTCTTGCTGTAGCGCGAGGCGAGCTGCTGCGTCCAGTTGCCCACCGAACCGTCGTTGACCGTGTAGAGCGAGCCCTTTTGCCCTGCGTCGCTGTACGCGTCGCCAAAGGCAATGAAACGTTCGGGCGTGAGCGCCGATTCCGTGGTGCTGGAACCACAGGCCGCGAGCAACGCTGCCGACGCACATGCGGCGACCACAACGGTGCGGCGCATCCAATTTGCTGCCATGTATTTCTCCAGAAAAGTGGGGGCTAGTTTAACGATGCAACGTCAAAGTATGTAAAGCGCGCTCAGGCCGCCGCGGCGCGCTGCAGCCGGTCGCGCACGCCTTCCCATGCGGCGGTGGCCGGGGGGGTTTCGATCCAGATCAGCTTCACGCCCTGGTCGTCGAAGGCGCGCAGGGCCGCAAAGAGCTGCTGGGCCGTGGCCTCGGCATCGTCGGGCATGCGGCGCATCACGAGGCGGGTGGACTGGGTGCGCGGCATCGTTCGCGCATAGACGGCGATGTGGGCGGCATCGGCGCCCAGCAGATCCAGGGCGGTCTGCAGCGCGGCAGCGTCCATGAGGCGCACCTTGGCGGCGGGTGCGTAATGGGCTTCCAGCGTGCCGGACGCACGGGGTGTGTGCGCCGGCAGCTCTTCTTTCGAGAGCGGTTGCAGCCCGCAGGCCGCCGCGATCTGTGCGCGCGTGATGGCGCCCGGGCGCAGCAGCACGGGCACGCCCCGCGTGCAGTCCACGATGGTGCTTTCGATGCCCACGGCGCAGGGACCGCCGTCGAGCACCAGCAGCC
>NZ_ACQT01000294.1 GCF_000175235.1 Acidovorax delafieldii 2AN
CGCCACAGCCTTGATGGCCGCGCTGCTCGTGCATGCCGGCAGCAAGTGCGCGGTGGCCCTGGCCAGCGGCGGCTGGCGCTATGCGCTGGCCGTGGCGCCCGGCATCGTGGCGCATACGCTGGCGTTCGTGGGGGTGATGTCCCTGCAGGCCTGACGGTGGGCGCCGGATAATCCGGTCCATGACCTCCCAAGAAAACCAAGCCGCCACCGACTTCGGCGCGTTGGCGCTGAGCCCCGCACAGCTCTCCAACCTGCAGCAGCTCGGCTACACGCGCATGACGCCCATCCAGGCGGCCAGCCTGCCGCCAGCTCTACTGGGCAAGGACCTGATCGCCCAGGCCAGCACCGGCAGCGGTAAAACGGCCGCGTTTGCCCTGGCCCTGCTGGCCAACCTCAACCCCCGGCGGTTTGCCGTGCAGGCCCTGGTGCTGTGCCCCACGCGCGAGCTGGCCGACCAGGTGACGGCCGAGATCCGCCGCTTGGCGCGGGCCGAAGAAAACATCAAGGTCGTGACCCTGTGCGGCGGCGTGCCGTTGCGCGGCCAGATGCTGAGCCTGGAGCATGGCGCCCACATCGTGGTGGGAACGCCCGGCCGCGTGATGGACCACCTGGAGCGCCAGCACCTCACATTGGAAGCGCTGAACACCCTGGTGCTCGACGAGGCCGACCGCATGCTGGACATGGGGTTCTTCGATGACATCGCCACCGTGGCGCGCCAGTGTCCCAAGGAGCGCCAGACCCTGCTTTTTTCGGCCACCTACCCTGAGGGCATTGCCAAGCTCAGCGCGCAGTTCATGAAGACGCCCGTGCAGATCACGGTGCAGGCCCAGCATGCCGAGGGCAAGATCGAACAGCGCTGGTACGAGGTGAAGAACAGCGAGCGCCTGCACGCCGTGTCGCAGTTGCTCAACCACTTCCGTCCCGAATCGTCGATCGCGTTCTGCAACACCAAGCAGCAGTGCCGCGATCTGGTGGCCGTGCTGCAGGCGCAGGGCTTCAGCGCGCTGGCGCTGTATGGCGAACTGGAGCAGCGCGAGCGTGATCAGGTGTTGGTGCAGTTCGCCAACAAGAGCTGTTCGGTGCTGGTGGCCACCGACGTGGCCGCGCGCGGCCTGGACATCGCCAACCTGGCCGCCGTCATCAACGTGGACGTGACGCCCGACCCCGAGGTGCACATCCACCGCATCGGCCGCACGGGACGTGGCGATGCCGAAGGCCTGGCGCTCAACCTGGCCAGCATGGACGAGATGGGCAGCGTGGGCAAGATCGAGCAGCTGCAGGGCCGCGAATCGCGCTGGTGTCCGCTGGCCGAACTCACGCCCACGGGTGCCGGCCCGCTGGTGCCGCCCATGGCCACGATCCAGATCATCGGGGGGCGCAAGGAGAAGATCCGCGCTGGCGACGTGCTGGGCGCGCTGACGGGTGACATGGGGTACACGCGCGAGCAGATCGGCAAGATCAACGTGAACGATTTCTCCACCTACGTGGCGGTGGACCGCGCCATTGGTGCCCAGGCCGTGCAGCGCTTGAACAGCGGCCGTGTGAAGGGTAAGAGCGTGAAGGCGCGGCTGGTGACGGGCGAAGAATGATCAGCCTGCTGCAACGCGTACAACAGGCCCGCGTGGAGGTTGCCGGGGAAGTGGTGGGCGCCATTGGCGCCGGCCTGCTGGTGCTGGTATGCGCCGAGCGCGGCGACACCGAAGCCGAGGCCGACCGGCTGCTCGCCAAACTTCTGAAATTGCGCATCTTCAGCGACGCTGCGGGCAAGATGAACCAGAGCGTGCAGGACATCGCCGGCGGCCTGCTGCTGGTCAGCCAGTTCACGCTGGCTGCTGACACCACCGGCGGCAACCGGCCCAGTTTCACCCAGGCGGCCGCGCCGGACGAGGGGCGGCGTCTGTACGACTACCTCGTGTCCCAGGCCCGCAACGCGCACCCTTACGTCGCCACCGGCCAGTTTGCAGCCGACATGCAGGTGCATCTGGTCAACGACGGGCCGGTCACCATTCCGCTGCGCATGGCGCCCATGGCCTGACTGCCGTGGGGCCAACAGGGCCAAGGCACAAAAGTGCTGGCCGCCCTGCCGCACGACGCTTGCAACGGGCCGTCCAGGGGCTACGATGTGCATTTTGCGGAGGATGTCCATGTACGAAAAGATCCTGGTTCCGGTGGATGGCAGTCCGACCTCGTTGGCGGGCCTGCAGGAAGCGATTGCGCTGGCGCGCGTGATGGACTCGACGATCAGGGTGCTGCATGTGGTGGACGAAATCTCGTTCATGACCAGCTTCGAGTCGAGCATGGCCCTGACCGCGGAGGTGTTCGAGACGCTCAAGAAGGCGGGCCAGGAAGTGCTGCAGGACGCCGAGACCCGGGTGCGCGCCGCCGGGGTGGCGGTCGAGTCCGAGCTGTATGAAAGCTATGCGGGCCGCGTGAGCGATCTGGTGATTGCCAAGGCCAAGGAATGGGGCGCGCAGCTCATCGTTCTGGGAACCCACGGCCGCCGCGGCGTGGGCCGGATGCTGCTGGGCAGTGATGCCGAGCAGGTGCTGCGCCAGTCGCCTGTGCCGGTACTGCTGGTACGCGGCGCCTGAAGGCGCGCAGCGCTGACCGTGCGCGGTGGGCCGTGCCGGCCGGTGCCGTTGCCAAAAAATAGACCGCAGCCATGGCGCATGCACCGGTGGCGGGTAAGCCGCATTTCTGGAACCTTTCCCCGCAGGCGCTGAGCGAGCAGCTGGGCTGCGGGCTCGAGGGGCTGAGCCACGCCGAGGCGCAGGCGCGGCTGGAACGCCACGGCCCCAATGCCGACGCGCCGCCGCAGGCGCGCGGCCTGCTCACCGCCATCGGCAGGCGACTGCGGGAGCCGCTGTCGCTGATCCTGCTGGGTGCGGGGGCGGTGTCGGCGGCCACGGGGGACGGCGTGGGCGGCGGCATCATTGTCACCATTCTGGGCCTCTCGATCGGGCTCGACACCGTGCAGGAAGGGCGTGCCACGCGTGCCGCCGAGATGCTGAGGCGCGCCGTGGCGCTGCGGGCCGAGGTGCTGCGGGACGGCGCCTTCCGTCAGGTGCCGGTGGAAGAGGTGGTGCCTGGCGACATCATGCGTGTACGGGCGGGCGACATCATCGCGGCCGATGCACTGGTGCTGGACAGCGATGCCTTCACCGCTGGCGAGGCGGCCCTGACGGGTGAGCCCTATCCCGTGGAGAAACGGCCCGGCGCAGTGGTCACTGCTTCGGCGGCTGAGGCCCGCAACGCCCTCTTTCGCGGCGCTGTGGCCCAGACGGGCGAGGCGCGGGCCCTGGTGGTGGGCACCGGCCGCAACACGCTGTTTGGCGCCGCCGCCGCCGTGCTGGGCGAGGGGCAGGAGGTTTCCGCCTTCCAGCGCGACATGCATGCCTTCGGACTGATCACGGCCCGCCTTACGCTGGCGCTGGTGGTTGTGGTGCTGGCCACACACATGCTGTTCGGGCGCCCCGTGCTCGAGTCACTGATGTTTGCCGTGGCGCTGGCCGTGGGTCTCACGCCCGAGCTGCTGCCCATGATCACCACCGTGACGCTGTCGCGCGGAGCGCTGCGCATGGCGGGGCGCAAGGTCATCGTCAAGCGTCTGGCTGCGATCCATGACCTGGGGGCCATGACGGTGCTGTGCACCGACAAGACCGGCACGCTGACCCAGGCCGAGATCGCCCTGGCGCGCAGCCTGGATGCGGCGGGGCAGGAAAGCGCCGAGGCGGCCCGGCTCGGGGCCATTGCAGCCAGCCTGGGCGGCGACCGGGGAGCGCTGGATGCCGCGCTGCTGGCCAGCCACCCGGATGCTGCCCAGGGCTGGGCGTTGCTGCAGCGGCATGCCTTTGATTTCACCCGGCGCGTGGGCAGCGTCTGGGCCCAGGGGCCGGGCGGGCGCCTGCTGATCGTGAAGGGGGCGCCCGAGGCCGTT
>NZ_ACQT01000293.1 GCF_000175235.1 Acidovorax delafieldii 2AN
GGCCAGCGCCCGGTGGGCCTGGCCCGTGCGCGGCAGGCCGTGGTAGTCCACCAGCATCCCCAGCTTGTGGCTGGGGGCCTGCGGGTACAGCCGGCGCGACAGCAGCACGGTGCAGGCAAACGGATGCGGCGCGGGCAGGCCGGCCAAGGCCAGCTCGGCCTGCCAGAACTTGCGGTCGAACGCGGCGTTGTGCGCCACCATGGGCGCGTTGCCCACGAAACGTGCCGCCTCGCGCATCACCGCCGCCGCTTGCGGCGCGGCGTTCACCATGGCGTTGGTGATGCCGGTGAGCTGCGTGATGAACGGCGGGATCCACGCGCCGGTTTTCATCAGGCTCTGGAAGCGGTCCACCACCACGCCGTTGTCCAGCAGCACGATGGCCACTTCGGTGGCACGCGCGCCTTGCCCGGGCCCCATGCCGGTGGTTTCAAAGTCGATGACGGCGATGGGTTGCGGCACGGAGTGGGCAGGGTGGTTATTTCTTGCTGTTTCAGCCGATAGCGCTTGCACGTGTTGCGCAAGAAGCTATCAGAAAAGAAGCGTCATGCCTTTTTCAGGAACTCGGATTTGAGCAGCATGCTGCCCAGGTCGGTCTTGCAGTCCACGTTGTGGCCATCCGCACCGTCGACCAGGCGGATGCCCTTGATCTTGGTACCCTTCTTGAGGGTGGACGACGAGCCCTTGACCTTGAGGTCTTTCACCAGGATCACCGCATCGCCATCGGCCAGGGGGTTGCCATTGGCATCGCGCACGATGCCGTTGCCTGCCTCTGCGGCATCGGACTCGGCAGCATCGGCCACCTGGGGCCATTCGTGCCCGCAGTCGGGGCAGATGTAGTTGGCACCGTCGGGATAGGTGTTCTCCAGGCCGCATTGGGGGCAGGCAGGGATGGTGTGGGGCATGGTGGTCCTCTCTTGGTTGACGTTGTTGTGTTGGAAATGGGCCGTGAAGTGTGCGCGCGTCACAGGGGCGCGCGTTGCTCCAGGGCAAACGGCGGCAGCCCTTTGAGCAGCCGCTGGCCATAGCTGGTGCGCGTGAGGCGCTTGTCGTAGCAGTACACGTGGGCCTGGTCTTCCTCGGTGCGGATGGCGCGGCCCACCCATTGCGCCAGGCGGATGGCGGTGGCGGGCACCACCAGCTCGCTGAAGGGGTCGCGGCCCACGGCGCGCAGCCATTCGGCGCGGGCCTCGCCCACCGGGTCGTCGGGCGGGGCAAAGGGCAGCTTGGTGATGAAGACCGATTCGCACAGGCGCCCCGGCAAATCCAGCCCCTCGCCGAAGGACTGCATGCCAAAGATGACCGAGGGCTCGCCGTTCTCCACCCGCTCGCGGTGGCGTTTGAGCAGTTGCGTGCGTGGCAGCGCGTTCTGCACCAGCACCACGCTGCGCATGGCGGTGGGCAGCGCATCGACCGCCTGGCGCATCTGCTCGCGCGAGGTGAACAGCACCAGCGCGCCGTATTCCACGCGGGCAATGTCGTGCAGCAGCGCGTCCACCATCTCGGCGGTGAACTGCGCGGCGTTCTTGGGGTCGGCGCGCGTCTCGGCGGCAATCAGCGTGCCTTGCGCGGCGTAGTTGAAGGGGCTGGCCACTTCGAGCGTGGTGGCCGCCTCGTCGCCATGCAGGCCGGCTTCGCGCAAAAAGAAATCGAAGTTGCCACAACTGGTCAGCGTGGCCGACGTGAGCACCGCACCGCGCACCGCGCTCCACAGGTGGTTGCGCAGCGTGGTGCCGGGCAGGATGGGGCTGGCGTGCGCCTTGACCACGATGAAGTCGCCATCCACCTCCAGCGTGAACCATTTGGCGGCGGGCACAAAGCTGCGGTCGGCGCCTTGGGGCGCATCCTGCAGCAGCAGTTGCGCGGTGGCGTGCAGCTCTTCCAGGCGCGGTGCCAGCATGCCGATCTGTGCGTACAGCGTGGACAGGCGCTTGGCCTCGTCGGGCTTGTCGCGCATCTCGGCGCGCAGGGCTTTGCTGATGGCGCGCAGGGCATCGAGAAAGCCCTCGGCACTGGCGGCCAGCAGACCGAGCGGCGCGATGAGTTGCTCGGGCAACTCGCCGCGCGGCACGCGCACGCGCGCCGGGCCCCAGGCGCTGGGCTGGCTCTTGAGCTGGGCGCCATACACGTCCATCACGATGCGCGCCAGGTCTTGCAGCGTCTGGCGCAACTGGGCCGAATGTTTGGGGATGTCGGCAATCTCTTCGACCTCCAGCAGGGCCCCAATGCGCAGGCCCCGGCTGGCAAGCCGCTCGATCCAGTTGATGCGCGACAAATCCATGCTGCACGCAAACTGGTCGAGCGCCGTCGCGGGCAAGTGGTGGGCTTCGTCCAGCACCAGCAGACAGTTGTCCAGCTCGGGCAGCACGCGCGCGCCCAGCGACGACAGCAGCAAATCATGGTTGGCCACGATCACCTGCGCGCCCACCAGCTCCTTGCGCTTGTCGTAGTAGGTGCACTGGCTGAAGGCCGGGCAATGCTTGCCCGTGCACGAGGCGCCCTCGGCTGCCACGGGGCTCCACACCTCGGGCTCGGGGGGCGTGTCCAGGCTGTCGCGGTCGCCATCCCACGCGCCTTTCGACAAGGTTTGCGCCATCGCCCCATAGAACTGGATGCGCGCCTCGGTCTCGTGCCGGGGGCGCTTGGCGCGGGCGGCGGCTTCTTCCTCGGCAAACAGGTCGTCTTCACCCTCTTCTTCGGCCTCGCCCGTGCCCGCCAGGCGGTCGAGCTTGAGCTTGCACACATAGCGCCCGCGCCCCTTGGCCAGCGAAAACTTGAAGGGCTGGGGCATCAGCGCGGCCAGTGCGGGCAGGTCCTTGTTGACCAGCTGTTCCTGCAGCGCCACCGTGGCGGTGGAGATCAGCACCCGCGTGCCGCGCGACAGCGCCAGCGCAATTGCGGGCGCGCAGTACGCCAGCGACTTGCCCACGCCCGTGCCCGCCTGGATGACGGCAATGGAGCGCGTGGGCGCGGCCTCGCCACTTTCTTCATCCACCTTGCCCAGCGTGGCGCTGCTGAAGGTGCGCGCCACCTGCTCGGCCATCAGCCGCTGCCCGGTGCGGCTGCGAAACCCTTCGGTGGCCTGCACCACCGCATCAAACGACTGCAGGGCCGCCTGGGCCCATTCTGTAGAAGACATAACCACCTGTGTGAGACCGGCAGTGTGGCATGGACATGGTGTCCAGGCCCTGCGCCGGGTATGCGCCCTGGCCTACATGGGCCTCAGCGCCGCCGCTCTAGCATGTGCGCTGCCTTGTTCATTCGCAGCGCACCTGCACACCGCATTTCGCGGGCCGCGGGAGCGCCCATTATCCGCAGGAGGCCCCATGGCCCAGTCGCCCGCCACCAATACCGACCCGGACGTCACCCCGTCCGCCCCCGTGCCCGCGCGCGCGCAGCGCCGCACCGACACCACCACGCACCCCGCGCCCCAGGCGCACAACAACGGTCCCGAAGACCTGGACGCCCCCGAAGGCCGCCTGCCCCACGAGCGGGACGAGGCCGCCGCCATGACCGGCGGCATTCCTTCGCCCCGGGTGGAGCAGGGCTTCCAAGACCTGCAGCGCGGCCTGGAAGACACCGACCAGGGCCTGCGCGCCCACCGCGTGGGGCAGAAGCCGATCCGGTCGGATGCTACTAAATAAATAGCTGCTTTCGCACATCCAGAAAGCGCATCCGCCTGATTCTGCATAAAACCACCTCGCATTCTGGCCGCAGCGGTGGCCGCGCCCACGGCAGCCTTGCGTACGGCCGCGGCAGGGCGGTGGCCTTGCACGGGTGCGCCCCTATGCGAGCAACTCCACCCGCAGCCGCACGGCGGCACCGCGCGTGCCCGCGGCACCGGCCATGCGGGCCAGGGCGCGGTCCACATCGGCTTCCAGCGCCATTTGCGTCAGCACGACCACATGCCGCTGGCCCGCCCGCAGGTCGCCAACGCCGCCGGGGCCCTCCGTGGTGCTGCAGCAGCGTCTGCAGCGGCACCCCGCAATCGGCCAGCGCTTGCGTGACCTGGGCGCAGCCCTGCGCGGCAT
>NZ_ACQT01000292.1 GCF_000175235.1 Acidovorax delafieldii 2AN
CAGCACGATGCTGCCGGTGCCCAGCAGCGCGGTGAGCGTTGGGCCCCCGACAGGGTGAGGCCTGCCATGCCCGCCACCAAGGCCACCGCCGGGGCCGCCGTGTGGTACGGCAGCGTGGCCACGGCAAAGAAGATCAACGCGGCGCAGCTCAGCTGGGCCAGGTAGCCCGTGGCCTCGTGGGAGAGCTGCGCGAGGCCCAGACAGGCGATCAGCGCCAGCAGCGCGCCGTCGGCGATGGCCCGGGCGTAATCCGAAGGCGTGGCCTCGCCGCCAAAGGCAAAAGCCACGGGTTGCGCGCCCGGGCTGCGCGCCAGGTAGTACACGCCGTACCAGGTGGCCGCCAGCGTCAGCACCAGCAGTGCCATGAAGGGCAGGCGGGCCGCCATCTCGGGCGACATCAGGCCTGCGGGCATGAGCTGGATGGCCCACGCGCCCAGCCAGTAAGGAAGCAGGCCGTCCGTTTCAGGCGGCATTCCCGCCAGTTGGGGCGCCAGCCACGTGGTGTGCCCCTGGGCCAGTTCAAGCATGTAGCCAAACGAGGCGACATCGGAGTTCTTCCAGGGTCCCCTTCCCACGAAGCCCGGTACCACATAGGCCAGGCACAGCAGCAGCAGGGCCCAACGGGGCAGTGGCCGTACGGCATTCTGGGTGACGATGGCAGGAGTGGGAGAGTTCACGCGTCGGAGGGCGGCAAAGGCGGACTGCCAAGAATAAGGGCAAATGCAAACAAAAAGGCAGCGCGGTTGCCCGTGCTGCCTTCTTGGCGGAAGTGCTGCGAGTTACTTCGCTGCGGTCTTGCCGAAACGGTTGCGGAAACGCTCCACGCGGCCGCCCATGTTGTCCACGGATTTCTGCGTGCCGGTATAGAAAGGATGCGATTCGCTGGAGGTGTCCAGCTTGAACATGGGCAGCTCACGGCCGTCGTCGGTTTTGCCCATTTCCTTGGTGTTCACGCACGAACGGGTCACGAACTTGAAGCCGTTGGACAGGTCCACGAACAGCACTTCGCGGTAGTTGGGGTGAATGCCTTCTTTCATGATCAATCCTTGTCAAGTGCGGGAGCCGTGCTGAACCCGGAGCAGCCTTTGCGCCGTGGAACATCCAGCGTACTTTCCGCAGAAAAAGCCCGCCATTATGGCATAAACGGCAATTACTTCAATTCCAAGTTTCCAGTTTGCAGCGCCTCTTCGAAACTGGCAAGGCCCAGGCCAGAACCGCCGCGCAAGGGCCGCCAAGCTGCGTATGCAGCGTTGCACTTGCGTGCGCTGGCGGAGCCTCCCCTCCCGAATTGCGCAGCAATTCGGGAGAAGGGGGAAGGCGCGAAGCGCCTCAGGGGGGTGTCACCCACCTCTTCGCATCATGTCGAAGAATTCGACGTTGCTCTTGGTGGCCTTCATGTTCTTGATCATGAGCTCCATCGACTCGATCTCGTCCATGTTGTACATGAACTGACGCAGGATGCGGGTCTTCTGCAGGATTTCGGGTGCCAGCAGCAACTCTTCGCGGCGCGTACCGCTCTTGTTGAGTTCGATGGCGGGGAACACGCGCTTTTCGTACAGGCGGCGGTTCAGGTGGATTTCGCAGTTGCCGGTGCCCTTGAACTCTTCGAAGATCACTTCGTCCATGCGGCTGCCGGTATCGACCAATGCCGTGGCGATGATGGTCAGCGAGCCACCTTCTTCCACCTTGCGGGCCGCTCCGAAGAAGCGCTTGGGGCGCTGCAGTGCTGCTGCGTCCACACCCCCAGACAGCACCTTGCCGCTCGAAGGCACGACGTTGTTGTAGGCGCGGGCCAGGCGGGTGATGGAGTCCAGCAGGATCACCACGTCCTTCTTCAGCTCCACGAGGCGCTTGGCGCGCTCGATCACCATCTCGGCCACGTGCACGTGGCGGGCGGCGGGCTCGTCGAAGGTGGAGGCGATGATGTCGCCCTTCACCGTGCGCTGCATTTCCGTCACTTCTTCAGGACGCTCGTCCACCAGCAGCACCATCAGGTGCACGTCGGGGTTGTTGGCCGTGATGGCGTGGGCGATGTGCTGCATCATCACCGTCTTGCCGCTCTTGGGTGGGGCGACGATCAGCGCGCGCTGGCCACGGCCGATGGGCGCGATGATGTCGATGATGCGGCCAGTGATGTTCTCTTCGCTCTTGACGTCGCGTTCCAGGCGCATCTGCTCCTTGGGGAACAGGGGCGTCAGGTTTTCGAACATTACCTTGTGCTTGTTCTGCTCGGGTGGGCCGTCGTTGACCTTGTCGAGTTTGGTCAGCGCAAAGTAGCGCTCGCCGTCCTTCGGCGTGCGCACTTCGCCTTCGATCATGTCGCCGGTGTGCAGGTTGAAGCGGCGCACCTGGCTGGGGCTGATGTAGATGTCGTCCGTGCTGGCCGTGAAGCTGGTGTCGGGGCTGCGCAGGAAGCCAAAACCATCGGGCAGGATTTCCAGCACGCCATCGGCAAACACCTGCTCACCCGCCTTGGCGCGCTTCTTGATGATGGCAAACATCAGCTCCTGCTTGCGCATGCGGCCAGTGTTTTCGATTTCAAGCTCTTCGGCCTGCTTCAGGACTTCAGACACATGCAGTGCCTTGAGTTCGTTTAAGTGCATGGGGTGACTCCTTGGCGGAGCTGGTGTGAATCTTGGGGGATGGCGTCTACCGGGTGGGCCACTGTTTGCGGCCCCGGCTTGCCTGGGGATCTCGAACCGGTTGCCAATGCGTGCAAACCGGCGATCTGGCGAAATTATGACAGGAAAAAATCCGGGCGGACCGGATCGCAGGACGCGTGCCTCGTCGTGCGGAAAAAGAAAATGCAGGTTGCTGGGGCCTTGCCCGAAGCCCGATGGGGGGCGGCTGCGGGCAAGGATGTGGCCATCAGGCCAGTTGCTGTTCGATGAACGCGGTGAGCTGGGCCTTGCTCATGGCGCCTACCTTCGTGGCGGCCAGCTGGCCATCCTTGAACAGCATCAGCGTGGGAATGCCGCGGATGCCGAACTTGGCGGGGATCTCGCGGTTTTCGTCCACGTTCATCTTGGCGATCTGCAGCTTGCCCTGGTAGGTTCCGGCCACTTCGTCCAGGATGGGGGCGATCATCTTGCAGGGGCCGCACCATTCGGCCCAGTAATCCACCAGCACCGGGGTGCCGGCCTTGAGCACGTCGGCTTCGAAGCTTGCGTCGGAGAGATGTTTGATGAGTTCGCTGGCCATTGCGGGATTCCTTCTGTCTGGGGCGGTTGCGACCGGGGTACGTTTAAAGTCTGGGCATTGTGACAGAAACCAATCCCACGTTCACCGGTGTGGCCGGGTCTTGCAACGCTATGACTGTCATAGCGAAAAGTGATCAGTGCGCAGCCTTGTGGCAGGGGGTGCTGGCGCGCGTGCAGGCCCACATGCAGGCGCTTGGGGCCCACCCCGCGCGCACCGTAGTGGTGGTGCCCTATGCCCAGCTCATGCCGTGGGCGCAGCGCTACTGGGCCCTGCACCAGGGCGACGGATTCGCGCCCCGTTTTGAAACCACGCGCAACTGGGCCCGGCAACTCGCGGCCTTCGTGCCGCAGGGGGACGATCTGGCCGGGGATGTGGCGCGCGACACACTTACCGCGCGCACCTTGCTGGACCGCGCCGGTCTTGCGGCGCAGCGCGACGTGCTGGCCGGGCCCTTGCAGGAAGCTGCCACCCAACTGGCCGCCGCCGTGGCGGCTGTCGCACCCGCGCAGCGTGAGGCTTGGGGCGTGCAGGCACGCAGCCTGCTGCCAGAGGCCGACCAGGGGTCCGCCTTGCGTTACGAGGCCGTGGTGGCCCGCATTGCGCTGGAATGGGTTCTGGCATCGCGCCACGCCACCGACGTGTTGTTCGAGCGCGGCGTGCGCCAGTCGGTCGACGCCCTGGTGGTGCTGCAGGGCTTCCAGGTGGAGCCCATGGCGCAGGCCTTGCAAAGCCATTGGGGCGAAAAGGCGCTGGCCTTGTCTCTGCCCCTGCATTTGCCGCCCGCGACCACGCCAGCGCGCGGCCACATTGCCCTGCACGCGGCCGAAGACGCCGAAGACGAAGCCCAGCGTGCGGCGGCCTG
>NZ_ACQT01000291.1 GCF_000175235.1 Acidovorax delafieldii 2AN
TGCCCGAACGCTGCTCGAAGGCCTGCGCAGCCGTGTCCAGGCTCCGGTCGAGCTGCGCGGCTGCTGCCTCAAGTGCCTCGCCCACGCGCTGCTGCTGCGCCAATGCCTGCGTGCCCGCGCGCTGCCATTCGGCGCCGAGCGTGCTGGCCAGGGTTTCCATGGACTGGTTCCATTGCGCCAGGCGCGCCTGGTCGGCAGCCGCCTGGGCCGCCTGCGACTGCGCCGCCGATGACTGCAGCGAGGCCAGCAGCGCATCGGAGCGCTGGTTGAACGCCTGCGTCACGGTCTGCAGCGCCCCGTCGAGCTGCGCCACCAGCGCGCCCTGGGCCTGCGTGTGGCCGTGCAGCGCCGTGGTCCAGGTGTCGGCCACCTGGCGCGCCGTGCCCTCCCATTGGGCCGTGAGCGCCTGCATCTGTGCATCGATGGCCGCGCGCAGGCGCTCGTGCGAGCGCTGCGCCTCGAGGGTCAGCGTGGTCATGGCCTGTTCGACCACGGGCCGTATCGTCTCGCCGGCCTGCCGGGCGCTGGCACCCAGGCTTTCCTGCAGCGATGCGCCCACGGTGCTTGCCAGCTGGGTGTAGGCCGAGGCGGCTTCGCGGTGGAATCCCTGCTGCTGGGCCAGCAACTGCTCGCCCAGCTGGCCGCTGCGGCGCTCCAGCCCTTCCATCAGGCCTTGCAGGCGATCGGCGATGAGCGGCAGCGCCTGGGCCTGCGCCTGCAGCGCCAGGAGCGTTTCCTCACGGCGGTGGGCCGACGAGAACGGCCGGAACAGCACGGGGATCTGCGTGTCGAGCAGGCGCATGGCATCGAGGCGCTCGCGCCGGCTCAGGGCGGACAGCAAGCCCAGCATGGCCGAAGCCGCCACCCCCGCGACCGAGGTGCCGAACGACAGCCCCAGGCCCTTGATCGGGGCCGCGAGCGCGGCGCGGATCGACTCGAGGTTAGACGATGCCTCCAGCGCAAACACGGCGCCATGGAACGTGACCACCATGCCCAGGAAGGTGCCCAGCATGCCCAGCATGACCAGCAGGCCGACCAGGTACGGCGTAAGAGCCGGCCCAGGCAGGGCCACGCGCTCGCCTTCGATGCGCTGGCGCACGGGGTTGCGCAGCGCGGGCGCAATGCGGCCCAGCCAGCCCGCCAAGTCGGAAGGCGGCTCTGCGGGGCCGCCGGCCAGGGCTGCGGCCAGCGACGCGGTGGCGGTGCGGTACTGCCGCAGCTCATGCGCGCCCAACACGTACACGGCGCCGATCACCACCGTCATCGCCAGCGCCAGCGAGCTCGTGCCCACGAACCCCCAGCCCACCCAGCCCACGGCCGCGAGGCCCACGGCAAAGATGGCGGCTGTCACACTCTTGTTCATTCCTGTTGTCCTGTCTTCTCGTTGCGGGCTGCTTCCAGCAGCCCCGTGATGGGCTGAAGGCGCACCTGCATTTCTGCCAGCAGCAGCGCCTGCATGTCCTGATCAAAGGCCCAGAGCCAGCCGCCGGCTTGCCGCCAGCGCCGCGGTTCGTCGTCCTGGCCACTGGCCAGCAGGGCCCGCTGGTGTGCCTGCAGGCGCTGGGCCATGCGTCTTTCGAGGTGGCCGGGCAGCGAAGCCCACAGCCGCTGCTCGCGCGCGCCCAGCATCTGCTCCATGACGGCATCCAGCGCGGCCAGCTGCAGCAGGGGACCGCCCTCCTTCGACAGCCACTGCCGCATGCGAGCGCGCAGCGCCGCCAGTCGGGTTTCCATCTGTTTTTGCAGCGCCAGATAGCGGGCGGCGTGGAGGGCGAAATCCACCTGCACCTCGGGATCGGGCTCTTCCACGGGCGTGTTGTCGGCCCGCCCACGCACCGGCCGGGCGGGTGCCGGCGGTGCCGTGATGAGCTGCGTCACCTCGGTCCTGGCCGCCTGGCAGGCCGCCTCCATGGCGACCACGTCCAGCGCCTGCCCCGGCCCTTTGCGCAGCCCCGATTCGATCGAATGCAGCGCACCGCCCAGCCGCACGGCATCGACCGGGCCCAGCCACTGGCTCAGGTGCTCGGCCACGTCCTGCGTGGACGGGGCGCAGGCCTTCTGCGTCCATTGCTGAAGCAGGACGACAAGGCTGGAGCTGTTGAGTCGGTGGTGCTGATACATCCCGGAGGGGCCAATTGCTGCGCTTGCCGCGGCCATGAAGGTCGCGGCCCCAGGGAAGGGTCCCCGGTGGGCAAAGCCCGCTATTTTCGCAGGAATGGGCTGGGCCCTTGGCCATGGCCCGCCGGGGTGTTGCAGGTGTTACATCGCCGCTGCCGCCGGATGCCATCGGCCCACCGTGGCGCCGCTGCACCAGGCCCGGGTGGCCGCTGGCCGTTGCGCGCCGGGTGTTGGCGGCGCCCCCAAGGGGCCGAACGGAGAGGTTTCGCTGAACCGGGCGCCGGGTGCTGAGGGCTCCATGGCGAGGCGTACCCAGGGCCAGCGCCGAGGTCTGGCGCGGCATTTCTCATGCGAATCGGCCTGTAGTGCTCATCCATCAAGCGCAAATAGCTATGAACCTGATAGCGGGTGATAGCAGCTGATCTGCGGCATGTCCGGCGCCCGCCGCGCCGGAGCGTGGCCGCACACGTCCGGGCCCCGGGGCCGCAGGGTGGCCACTGCCAGCCCCGGGGCATCAGAACGCCACCTTCACCCCCACCGTGATGTTGCGTCCCATCAGGGGGGCGGCATTCTTGATGAACGAGGTGTGTGCATAGGCCAGCCGGTCGGTGAGGTTGTTCGCCTTCACGTAGAGCTGCCACGGCGTGCCCCCGGCGGTCTGGCTGCTGTAGGCCAGGCCCAGGTTCAGCATGCCGTAGCCGGGCGTGGCCGTTTCAAAATCGGCCACGCGGTTCTGGCGCGCCACCTGCACCCATTCGACCTGCCCTTCCCAGGCTTGCCAGTTGGCGTCCAGCCGCAAGCCGGCGCGGGTGGCCGGAATGCGTGGCAGCAGGCCACCACCATCGAGTTTGGCCCGCACGGTGTCGCCAAACAGCGTGATGCCGAGGTTGCGCGTCAGGCGCTGGCGCACCTGGCCTTCGATGCCGGTGAAGGTGGCGTCGGCCTGGCTGTACTGCAGCAGTTGCAGGCCGTCCAGCGCGTCGAGCGTGCGGCCATAGATGTAGTTCTGGATGCGGTTCCTGAACACGCTCACGCCGAAGGTGGTGTCGCCGCTGGTCTTCTTCAGGCCCACGTCGATGTTCTGCGAAATTTCGGAGCGCAGGTCGGCGTTGCCGCGTTCGTAGGTGCTGGTGGCCATGTGCAGGCCCTGTGCGTACAGCTCTTCGGCCGACGGGGCGCGGCTGGCGCGGGTGAACGAGGTGCCCACCTGGTAGCCGGGCGTGAACTTCCACACCGCGCCCAGCGATGCCGAGGTGCCATTGTGGCTGCGCTCGATGCCGCTGGTCTGGGCCTCGGCTGTCTGGCGATCATGGCTCAGGGCGCCTTCAAAGCGCCAGTCGTTCCAGCGGTATTCCTCCAGCACGAAGAGGCCGGCCTTGCGCGTGACGGTGGGCTGCACGTAGGCCTCTGCGCCCTCTGCGCTGAACTTGCGCTGCGAGGTCTGCAGGCCGATCAAGCCCTTGAACCCCCAGATGGGCTCGTGCTGCAGCTCGATGCGTGTGTCATAGGCCTTGTTCTTGAACGTGGTGCCGATGGCACCGTCCTCGACCTCGTCGTGCCGGTAATCGGTGGCGCCCGCACGCAGCCGCAGTGCCGAGAAGCCCGCAAACGGGTTGCGCAGCTCGCCGCGCACATCGAAGCGCTCGCTGCGCAAGTCCACCACGGGCACATCGCCCGCTGCGGCGTCGTGTCCGTGGTCATGGCCATCGGCTTCGTCGCCGGCATGGTCCCCGCAGTGCAGGTGGTCGCCATGGGTGTGGCAGCCATCAAAGCTGTGGTTGTGGCCTGGCAGGCCGTATTTGGCGGTCTGGCGGGTGTAGGCCGCGCCCAGGTAGCCCTGGTCACCCACCCACGACAGGCCCACGCTGCCGGTGTCGGTGCGGTTGAAGCTGCCCGGCACCTTGCTGCCGCCCGACCAGCCCTTGCCCACGCGGTAGTCGCCCGCGTCCCGCGCC
>NZ_ACQT01000290.1 GCF_000175235.1 Acidovorax delafieldii 2AN
CGAGCTGCGCCTGTCGGCCACCGTGGGCTTTGCGCGCCACATTGCACCGGCCCTGGGTGATTTGTTGGCCGCGCATCCAGCACTGCGGCTGCGCCTGCTGGTGGACGACGCGCCCATTGATCTCATCAACGCCCGCATCGACCTGGCCGTGCGGTTCGGGCGCCTGCCAGACTCCACCTGGGTGGCGCGGCGCCTGTGCGGCATGCAGTGGTGGCTGTGCGCATCGCCCACCTGGGTGGCTGCCCATGGCATGCCCCAGCACCCGGACGCGTTGCTGGCCCACAGTTGGCTGGGGCTGGTGCGCGACCACAGCGGGTTGCTGGTCGATCTGCACAGCCCCACCGGCGAGCCCCACGCGCTGCGCGTGGAGCCCCGCATTGCCAGCAACAACCAGCTTTCCATCCAGCAGATGTGTGAGGCGGGGCTGGGGCTGGCGCTGGTGGGCAGCATGGACGCCCACGATGCGCTGCAGGCGGGGCGGCTGGTGCGCCTGCTGCCCGACTGGTCGTGCGGCACGCTGGACATCTGGGCCGTCACCCCCCAGCGCGACGCCCAGCCCGCCAAGGTGCGCCAAGCCATCGCCGCACTGCACCATTACCTCCGCCAAGTGCCCGGCGCGCAGGACTGAAGCACCGGCGCGGTGGTGGCACAGCAGGGCCGATGCCGATGCCGATGCCGATGCCGATGCCGATGCCGATGCCGATGCCGATGCCGATGCCGATGCCGCCAAAATGTTCTCTCAAACCGCCCCATATTTCACCCGTCCGGCGCGCGCGTGCTCCTAGAATTCGGCAAGGCGCATTCCTTGCGCGAAGGATTTCCCCATGAAAGCAGTGCAGCAAGACATCGAAGAACGCACCCACCTCACCGGCACGAACAAGTTCGAGCTCTTGCTGTTTCGCCTGGGTGCCGATGGCGCGCAAGGCAAGTCCGAGCTGTTCGGCATCAACGTCTTCAAGATCCGCGAAATCGTGGCCATGCCCAGCATTACGCCCATCGCGGGCGCCACGCCGTACTCGCTGGGCGTGGTCAACCTGCGCGGCCAGATCATTCCGGTGCTGGACCTGCCCGCCATCGTGGGCTGCAAGCCCCAGACGGGGCTGAACATCATGCTGGTGACCGAATACGCGCGCACCACGCAGGCGTTTGCCGTGGAGTCGGTGGAAGACATCGTCCGGCTCGACTGGAAGCAGGTGCTGTCCGCCGAAGCCAGCGGTGCGGCCGGCAAGCTGGTGACCAGCATTGCGCGGCTGGACGGCAACACCGACGGCTCGCGGCTCGCACAGGTGCTGGATGTCGAAGCCATCCTGCAGATGGTGTCACCGCCCGAGGGCGACCCGGTGGACCCTCAGAAGGTGGGGCCGCGCCTCAAGCTGAAGCCCGGCACCATGGTGCTGGCGGCGGATGATTCGTTCGTGGCCCGTTCACTCATCGAGCAGGAACTGCAGATCCTGCAGGCTCCGTTCGAAATGGTGAAATCGGGGCAGGAAGCCTGGGACCGGCTCAATGCCCTGGCCGTCCAGGCGGCCGCCGAAGGGAAGACCGTGCTGGACAAGGTGTCGCTGGTGCTCACCGATCTGGAAATGCCTGAGATGGACGGCTTCACGCTCACGCGCCACATCAAGCAAGATGCCCGCTTCCAGGGGCTGCCGGTGATCATCCACTCGTCGCTCTCGGGATCAGCCAACGAGGACCACGTGCGCAGCGTGGGTGCGGACGGGTACGTGGCCAAGTTCGTCGCAGAAGACCTCGCCGACGCCATTCGGCGCGTGCTGCCGAAGTAACTGCGACGCTGCGAGGCGGCCCAACTGCCCCGCAGCCGGCCGGCGGCGGCCTTCGCCACCGGCTCGGACCGTGCTTGCCGGAACCGGGGCGCAAAACCCATCGCATGCCGGGGCCGAGGTCGGGGCCATCTCTCAGCTTTTGGCGGCCTGGGCATGCGGCTGCCCATCTATCCGGCTGGCCAAGATCCCCTGTGACAAGCCGTGGGAACCGTGCCCTCCAAAGACTCGGCATCCTGCGGCGGACCAATTCAGGGGACCATGGCTGCCAACCGCATGGCCCAGATCGCCCGCACGAAGGCGGCTGCAGCGGGATGATGCAGTGGCCAGCGTTATCTCCCCGACACTCGGGTACAGAGCCAGGCCGCCACGCCGCAGGGCTCTCAACCCACCGCCAAGCTCGCGCGCACCAGCTCACCCACCCATAAATTCACAAAAAAACCTCTGATGCGCTTGCCCTACAAGCGTTTTGCGCTATTTTATTCATAGCAACCAACCCCTCTGCGGATGCCTGTGCTTCAGGCCCCAGCACCCGACCCGGGCAAGCACCCAGGTCAACCAAAGGGCACCGCCAGGCGTCTAAGGAGGAATCAGGTTTCCAGACAGGTGTAACACCCTGCCAGAATGCTTTTCAAGGGCTTTACGCAACGCACGGAACGCCGCCCGCGGCGCCAGAATCGGACCACCATGACCTTCCCTTACGCCCGCATTGTTTCCGCCGTTGCGCTGGCCGCGCTGGTCACGGGCTGCGCCGTGGTCCCCGGCGATCCATACTACAACCCGCCGCCTGCCGGCTACACGGTCTACGAACAGCCCGGGTACATCTACAGCAGCCCGCCGCCAGCCTACGGCTACCCCGCTGCGCCACCACCGGCTTACTTCTACGGGCGCCGCTATGACGACCGCAACGACTGGCGCGAACGCGAGCAGTGGCGCGACCACGAACGCGCCCAGCGCGAGCGCGATGCCGCCGCGAACGCGAGGCACGCCAGGCCCAGGATGCGCGCCGCGAGCAGGATGCCCGCCGGGATCGCGAACAGCAGGCCCGGGACCAGGCCCGCCGCGACCAGGCAGAACGCCAGCGACGCGAAGACGAGCGGCGCCAGCGCGACCGCGACGGGCAGCGGGACCGGCCTGACCAGCCTCGCTGGAGAAGCGACGTCCCCCGCGGCCAAGGCAGTTGAAGGAGCCCACCATGCCCTTGTTGCGCAGCAGTCTGGCCGCCTGTGCGGCACTTGTTTGTCTGGCCGCTCCGGCCCAGGTCCTGCGCTGCACCGATGCGCGCACCGGCCAAGTCACGTACACCGACGGCGCGTGCGCGGGCGCTGCCTCGGTCCGAGAGGTCGAACCGCGCCGCACACCCCAGGAGATCCAGCAGGAGCGCCAGCAGGCCGCTGAGGCACTGGAGCGCAAGCAGCAGCAACTCGACGCAGAAGCCCGCCAATCCGCGGCCGACCGCGAGGCGCGGCGCGAACGCGACAAGGCGGCCCGGGCTGCGCAGCAGCCCTTGCGGGGACAGGACTACGCCCGTTCGGCCGAGTGCGCGCGCTCGCGCCGCAACCTCGACGTCGTCGCAAGCAGTGTGGCCGGCACCTACGACCAGAGCCAGCGTGTGGAAACCGCGCAGCGCCAAGTGGATTTGGATTGCCTGGGCCCCGAAGGCTATGCCGAGGTCGAGAAAGCACGCGCAGCGCGCGCGGCAACGGCGCCCGTCATTGTTGTGCCGCCGCACTACCCCGTCCATCTGCGGCCTGCGCCGCCGCCCCCCCCACGCACGTTCACGCAGTGCAATGTCTTTCGCTGCTACGACAGCCAGGGCAACAGCTACCCGCGTTGATCGCTCCGGCGCTGGTCAGGCACGCAAACCGGTGGCCACGGTGGGGTAGCGCAGGCGCAGCCCCAGTTCGCCCAGCAGGCGCCCGTTGTCAAGCCTGCGCGATTCGCTCATGAAGCTCAGCAGCATCACCGGCAATGCCTCCTGCGCCGTACTGCGCGGCACCCGGGGCGGGCGTGGCAGGCCATACAGGTCTGCGGCCAAGTCGAAATAATCGCCCATTTTCATCTCGCTGACATCGCTGGCGTTGTAGACGCGCTGCGGCCGGCCCCGCCACAGCGCCGCCAGGCAGGCGCGCGCCAGGTCGTCGGCATGGATGTGGTTGGTGTACACGTCGTCCTGCGCCGCCAGCACAGGAGTGCCCTTGCGCAGCCGCGCCTCGGGCGTGCCGCCCTCGCGGTCGGTGGCATAGATGCCAGGGATGCGCAGGATGCTGGCACGCACCCCCGCGCGCCCCAGGTGCCGC
>NZ_ACQT01000289.1 GCF_000175235.1 Acidovorax delafieldii 2AN
ATCGAGGCGGGCCTGGGCTGGGGCTGGCAGCCGCGTGCGCTGGTGCAGCCGCGCATCGAGGCCGGCTCGCTGGTCGAGATGCCGTTTGACAACCTCAGCAACGGCGTGGCGCTGTGGGTGGACGTGGTCTGGTCCAAGGAGCGCCCCCTGGGCCTGGGCGCGCGGCGCTTCGTGCAGCTGATCGCGCAGCAGGGGCGGCCGGGCTCCGGCGCTTGAAAATTGGATCAAATTGCCCTGTAGCGCTTTTGCAATCTACGCAATATGCTCTTTAATCAATAGCAAATACCGCCACACGCTCCGCGCACATTGACCCGGCCGCGGCCTTGCGCCAAGCTGGCACATCCACCGCCCCGACGCATCACCATGAACCACACCCCTTTTCACAGCAACAACAAGGCCCTGGCCAAACGCTGGGCCGACTGGCAGCCCCGGCTGGCCAACGGCTCGGGCGCCAAGCCGGTCTCGCTGCGCGACTACGATCCCGACGCCAAGCCATTCCTCGACGGCGACAAGATGCAGGGCAAGGAGGCCGTGCAGGCCCTGGCCACCGAACTCGACGCCTTGCAGAACCTGCTCTACGCCGACCGGCGCTACAAGCTGCTGGTGCTGCTGCAGGGCACCGATGCCTCGGGCAAGGACGGCACCGTGCGCGGCGTGTTCGGCAGCATGAGCGCACTCGGCGTGCACGCCGTGAGCTGGAAGGCGCCCACCGAACCCGAGCGCGCACACGACTACCTCTGGCGCATCCACCAGCAGATGCCGGGCGCGGGCGAGCTGACGGTGTTCAACCGCAGCCACTATGAAGACGTGCTGGTGCCCGTGGTCAACGGTTGGATCACACCCGAACAGCACCGCCAACGGCTGGCCCACATCAACGACTTCGAGCGCATGCTCAGCGAAACCGGCACCGTGATCGTGAAATTCATGCTGCACATCAGCGCCGACGAGCAGCGCCAGCGCCTGCAGGAGCGCCTGGACGACCCCACCAAGCACTGGAAGTTCGACATGGGCGACATCGCCGTGCGCAAGCAGTGGGCCGATTACCAGAAGGCCTATGAAACGCTGCTGTCGGCCACGCACACCCCCTGGGCGCCCTGGACCATCGTGCCCGCCAACTCCAAGACGCACCGCAACCTGATGATCGCCACCGTGCTGCGCGAGGTGCTGCAGAACCTCGACCTGCGCTACCCGCCAGGCGATCCGGCGCTGGAGCATTTCACGGTGGAGTGACGCCATTTGCAGCCTCACAATGCTGCAGCGCAATATGGACGGACATCAAAAGCTATTTTTTCGATAGCAAGTGACGCGAAAGCAGCGGCGGGCGAGGTTATGCAAACGGCGCATAATTTCGCAACACTCCGGCCTTGGACAGCCCGGTGCGGCAGGCATAAGCTGTGGCACCTGAACCGATCCCACAAGGAAAACCTGCCATGCTGCACCCTACTGGAACGCCGGACACCCCCGGCACGCCCACCGTCCACCAACTGCCCTCCTACCTGCAGGCCGACAAGCTCGGCCCCTGGGGCAACTACCTGCAGCAGGTGGACCGCGTCACCCCGTACCTCGGACACCTGGCGCGCTGGGTGGAGACGCTCAAGCGGCCCAAGCGCTCGCTGATCGTCGACGTGCCGATCCACATGGACGACGGCACCATCGCCCACTTCGAGGGCTACCGCGTGCAGCACAACACCTCGCGCGGCCCCGGCAAGGGCGGCGTGCGTTTCCACCAGGATGTGACGCTGTCGGAAGTGATGGCCCTGTCGGCATGGATGTCCATCAAGAACGCCGCAGTGAACGTGCCCTACGGCGGTGCCAAGGGCGGCATCCGTGTCGACCCGAAGAAGCTCTCGCAGGGTGAACTCGAGCGCCTGACGCGCCGCTATACCAGCGAGATCGGCATCATCATCGGCCCCACCAAGGACATCCCCGCGCCCGACGTCAACACCAATGAGCAGATCATGGCGTGGATGATGGACACCTACTCCATGAACGAAGGCGCCACCGCCACCGGCGTGGTGACCGGCAAGCCGGTGGATCTGGGCGGATCGCTGGGCCGTCGCGAGGCCACGGGCCGTGGCGTTTTCACCGTGGGCGTGGAAGCAGCACACCACATCGGACTCAAGATCGAGGGCGCGCGCGTGGCCGTGCAGGGCTTTGGCAACGTGGGCGGCATCGCCGGCAAGCTGTTTGCCGAGGCTGGCGCCCACGTGGTGGCCGTGCAGGACCACACCGGCAGCATCTACCGCGAAGGCGGCCTGGATGTGCCCGCCCTGCTGGCCCATGTGAAGGAAACCGGCGGCGTGGGCGGCTTTGCCGGCGCCGACCGGCTCGACAACGATGCGTTCTGGGGCGTGGATTGCGAGATCCTCATCCCCGCCGCACTCGAAGGCCAGATCACCGGCGCCAACGCCGGCCGCATCAAGGCCCGCATGGTCATCGAAGGCGCCAACGGCCCCACCACCACCGAGGCCGACGACATCCTGCACGACAAGGGCGTGCTGGTGCTGCCCGACGTGATCGCCAACGCCGGCGGCGTGACGGTGAGCTACTTTGAATGGGTGCAGGATTTCTCCAGCTTCTTCTGGAGCGAGGACGAGATCAACGCGCGCTTGGTGCGCATCATGAAAGAGGCCTTTGCCGGCGTATGGCAAGTGGCGCAGGAGCACAAGGTCACCGTGCGCACCGCCACCTTCATCGTGGCGTGCAAGCGCATCCTGCATGCACGCGAAATGCGCGGCCTGTACCCCTGATCACGAGCGGCTTCGCACAAAGGGCTGCCCCGCAGGGCGGCCCTTTTTTTCGCCCGCGCGTCCCGCCGCCCCGCTTTCGCGCCCAGAAAGCCGGGCTTTGCCATTGACAAAGCGATCCACTCCAAAACCCTAGGCGGGGAACGCGGGAGGCCCGGCTATGGTTGACTCCCATGCGCTGGACGCCTCACCGAGGCCGCGGCGCCCCCCCAAGGAGCCCCCATGATCTTTCGACGCTGCCTGCTGGCCGCCGTGGCGACCCTGCCCCTGGTCTCCTGGGCCGCCTGGCCCGAACGCCCCATCACCATCGTCGTTCCCGCCGCAGCGGGCGGCACCACCGACATCGCGGCGCGCGTGCTGGCCGAGAAGATGGGCAAGGACCTGGGCACCTCCATCGTCGTCGAGAACAAGGGCGGCGGGGGCGGCAGCATCGGCACCGCGCAGGTGGCGCGCGCCAAGCCCGACGGCTACACGCTGCTCATGGGCAACATCGGCCCGGTGGCGATCAATTTCAGCCTGTACAAGCAGCTCAGCTACAAGGAAAGCGACCTGCGCGGCATCACCAATGTGATCTCCGTGCCCAACATCCTCGTCGTCCATGCCGAATCGCCCGTGCGCAGCGCGCAGGAGCTGGTCAGCCTGGCGAAGACGCGCCGCCTGAACGTGTCCACCTCGGGCGTGGGCCAGTCGCCCCACATGTCCTCGGAGATGTTCCGCCAGAAGTCCGGCATCGACGTGACCCTGGTGCCCTATCCCGGCGCTGCCCCGGCCGTGACGGCGCTACTGGGGCAGCAGGTGGATTTCATGATCGACAACCTGCCCAGCTCCATGCCGCACATCAAGGCCGGCAAGTTCCGCGCGCTGGCCATCACCAGCGCCGAGCGTTCGGCGCAATTGCCCGATGTGCCGACCATGGCCGAGGCCGGCGTGCCCATGCAGGTCACGGCCTGGTTCGGCCTGCTGGCGCCGGCCGGCACGCCCGATACCGTGGTCGAGCGCCTGCAGCAATCGGCGCGCAAGGCCATGCAGACGCCCGAGGTGCGCCAGCGCTTTGCCGAGCTGGGCGGCGTGCCCGGCGGCGAGACGCCGGCCGAGTACGACGCCTTCATCGCCCAGGAGCGCAAGAGCTGGGCACAGATCGTCAAGGCGGCGGGCCTGTCCCTCGAATAACCCGGGCGGGGCGGGCGCGCGCACGCCCCCGTCTTTCACTGCTCTCCCGATTCCATGCATCCAGACATCGAACACCTGCTGGCCCAGCCCTTCGGGTCGCTGCCCGAACTGATAGAACGCCAGGCCGCGCACCGCCCCGGCCACACTGCCCTGCTCCTGGAGGACCAGCGCCTGGACTACGCCG
>NZ_ACQT01000288.1 GCF_000175235.1 Acidovorax delafieldii 2AN
GCGCATGCAGGGCCTGGCCCTGCCCGCACACGCCCGCCGCGCGGCGGGCGGTGGCGCCCTGCCCTTGGCGCCCAGACCGGTATCCCCGTCTGCCCCCCCTTTGCAGGTCACGCCAGGCCCCGCCCCTTTGCGAGCGGCCGAAACAGCCCTCATCCGGCAGGCCGTGCAGGACGCACGCGGCAACGTGGCCGAGGCCGCCCGCACCCTGGGCATCAGCCGCGCCACCGTGTACCGCAAGCTGGGGACGCCCAGGGGGTGAAATGGCGCTTTCTGAAGAAAACCGCCCCATGCGCACGTACCACAAGCGCAAGCAGCTATCATAAAAATAGCAAACAAAGGCGGGATGCGATCCGCCCTGGGTTCCTGCCGCGTGCAGCGCGGTGCCACGCGCACGCCACATCCCGGCCGCGCAGCCCGTGCTTGCGGCGACAATGCCTGCGCAGGCTCCGCATCCCCGAACACCCATGACCCCCGAAGAACCGTCAGGCTTCAACACGCGCCTGTGGCGCCGTTTCATTCAGATCGCACGGCCCTACTGGCAGTCGGAAGAACGCTGGCGCTCGCGCGGGCTGCTGGCCCTGCTGATGCTGTTGCTGCTGGGGCAGACGGCCTTCAACGTGTGGTTCAACCACGAAACCGGCGAGTTCACCTCGGCCCTCGCAGCGGGCGATGCCGACCGATTCTGGGCCTCGATCCGGCGCTACACGTTCATCCTCGTGGCGGCCGTGCCGATCTACGCGCTGTACTACTACGTGCGCGACACGCTGGGCCTGCGCTGGCGGCGCTGGCTCACCCGGCATTTTCTGGCGCGCTATTTCGACCAGCGGGCCTACTACCGGCTCAACGCCGTCGTGGGCATCGACAACCCCGACCAGCGCATCGCCGAAGACATCAACGCCTTCACGCAGCAATCGCTGTATTTTTCGATGATCGCGCTGGGCTCGGTCATCCAGCTCATTGCCTTTGCCAGCGTGCTGTGGGCCATTTCGCAGGGGCTGGTCTACTTCCTGATCGGCTATGCCATCTTCACCACCGTATTCACCGCCAAGGTGTTCGGCAAGCGCCTGATCGGACTCAACTACCGCCAGTTGCAACGCGAGGCCGACTTCCGCTTCAGCCTGGTGCGTGTGCGCGAACATGCCGAGCCCATTGCCTTTCACAGCGGCGAAGAGCGCGAAATGTCGGCGCTCGTGCGCATTTTCGACACGCTGTACGCCAACTACCAGCAGGTGCTGCGCTGGCAGTTCAAGCTCAACCTGTTCCAGTACACGCACAGCTTCCTCACCATCGTGCTGCCCAGCGTGATCATTGCCAATCAGGTGCTCGCGGGCGATCTGGAGGTGGGCCAGGCCATCCAGGCGGCCGGTGCGTTCGCGGCCATCCTGAGCGCGCTGACGGTGATCGTCGAGCATTTCGAAAGCCTGAGCCGCTTCTCGGCCGGCGTCGACCGGCTGCACGCGTTTTCGGCCACGCTTGCCGACCCGGCACAGGCCTCGGCACCGGCCGAGCCGCCAGCCGCCAGCGAGCCCAGCCTTGAGCCCACGGCGCGCATCCATACCGTGCCCGGCTTCGAACTGGGGGTCACGCAGCTGACGGTGCTCACGCCCAACCGCGAACACCTGCTGCTGCGCAACCTCACGCTCAGCGTGCACCCAGGCCGGGGCCTGCTGATCGTGGGGCCGAGCGGGGCGGGCAAAAGCTCACTGCTGCGCGTGGTGGCAGGGCTCTGGACCACCGGTTCGGGCGAGGTCATGCGCCCCGCCGACCCCGACATGCTGTTCCTGCCGCAGAGCCCTTATCTGCCGCTGGGCGACCTGCGCAGCCAGCTGCTGTACCCCCAGACCGAGCGCGAGATCTCCGACGAGGAGCTGCAGCAATGGCTGGAGCGCGTGAACCTGCCGACGCTGGCCGAGCGCTTCGGCGGGCTGGGCGCCACGCTTGACTGGGCCAAGGTGCTGTCCGTGGGCGAACAACAGCGCCTGGCCTTCGCGCGTGCCCTGCTGGCCAAGCCCCGCTATCTACTGCTGGACGAGGCCACGAGCGCGCTCGACTCGGCCAACGAGGCGCTGCTGTACGGACAGTTGACGGGGCTGTCGATCACGCCCGTGAGCGTGAGCCACCACCAGAGCGTGCTCGACTACCACCACCAGGTGCTGGAGCTGGCCGGCGACGGCCGCTGGGCACTGCACGCCGCCACCCACTACCACTGGACCTGAACGCACGGGGCGCCCATTCCTGGTTGTCCCCGACTCCGCAACGGCCGCCAGCGCATCGGTGCCGTCTGCGCCAGCGCTCATGCCCTCCCGTGCGCCCCATGTGCGCAGACCGCGCCGGGCTATCATCGCCGCATGCTCATCGAGACCCTGGGAACCGCCCGCGATCTGGGGCGCCTGAAAGAAATTCTGGGGGTGATGGTGCGCCACGGGTTTGGCGACACCGTGCGCCGCCTGGGCCTGGCCGACCGGCTGGAGCGCGCCGGCCAGGCCTTCAACTGGAACCTGGCAGGTGATCTCACCCGCGTCGAGCCCCCCGTGCAGGTGCGGCTGGCCCTGGAAGAACTGGGCCCCACCTTCGTGAAGTTCGGGCAGATCCTGGCGGGCCGGGCCGACCTCTTCGGCCCCGACTGGATTGCCGAATTTGAAAAGCTCCACAGCCGCGTCCCGGCCGTACCGTTCGAGACTCTGCGCCCGCAGTTGCGCGAAGACCTGGGCGGCGAACCCGAGGAGGTCTTCGCACACTTCGACACCACGCCCCTCGCGGCGGCTTCAATAGCGCAGGTGCACCGCGCCCGGCTGCAGGATGGCAGTGAGGTGGTGGTCAAGATACGCCGCCCCGGCATCCGCGATGTGATCGAGGCCGATCTGCGCCTGCTGGAGCGGCTGGCCGCCCTGGCGGACGCCGAACTGCCCGCCCTCAAACCCTACGGGCCGCAACAGCTCGTGCGCGAGTTTGCCCGCTCGCTGCGGCGCGAGCTGAACCTGGCGGGCGAATGCCGCAGCGCCGAGCGCATTGCCGGCAACCTGGTCAGCCTGCCCCACATCGTGGTGCCGCGCGTCCACTGGGAACACACCAATGAGCGCGTCAACGTGCAGGAGTTCATCCAGGGCGTACCCGGCGGCCAACTGGATGCGCTGACACCCGAGGCCGGTTTTGACCGCACCCTGCTGGCCCAGCGCGGGGCCCAGGCCGTGCTCAAGATGATTGTGGAAGACGGCATCTTCCACGCCGACCCCCACCCCGGCAACGTGTTCTACCTGGAAGGCAACCGCATTGCCTTCATCGACTTCGGCATGGTGGGGCGCCTGTCGCAGCGCCGGCGCGACGAACTGCTGCAGATGCTGCTGGGCCTGGTGGAACGCCAGCCGCAGTCGGTGGCCGATGTGCTGCTGGACTGGACGGGCAACGCCCATGGCATCGACCTGGGCCAGCTCGAAATGGAGGTGGAGGCCTTCGTCGACCAGTACCACGGCGTGCCGCTGGCGCAACTGCACCTGGGCCAGATGCTGGCCGACGTGACCACCATCCTGCGTGAACACCACCTGGGCCTGCCGCCCGATCTGGCGCTGCTCATCAAGGCCTTCATTTCGCTGGAAGGCATGGGCCGCAACCTCGACCCCGACTTCCACATGGCCACCGAGGCCCTGCCCCTGCTGCACCAGGTCGTGCGTACGCGCTACCAGCCACGCGCACTGGCCCGGCGGGCTGCACAGACGCTGCGCCGCGCGCTCGCCACCGTGGAGCAGTTGCCGGACGACCTGGCCCGCCTGCTGCGCAATGCCCGGCGCGGGCGCCTGCAGGTGGGCATCGAGCTGGCCCACCTCAAGCGCGTGGGCGACCAGATCGACCGCTCGGCCAACCGGCTGTCGATGGCGCTCATCATCGCGGCGCTCATCATCGGCTCCTCCATCGTGATGACGGTGCAGGGCGGGCCCACGCTGTTCGGGCTGCCGGCGTTCGGCTTTCTCGGGTTCTTTGGTGCCGTGGTCTGCGGGCTGTGGCTGGTGCGCGCCATCTGGCGCAGCAGCCACCACCGCGACGACGACTGACGGGGAAGCAGGCTTGTGCCGTGCAGGGCCCGCCGGTGCTGGACGCTGGGGGCTGCCCCCCTGGACGCGGCCCCGGACAACACGGCTCTCCATCCAAAAAGACACACGCCGTGCCCCACCAGGCGGACACGGCGCGTGCGCACGAAAGGCAATGCATCCAGCGCGTTTGCGCGCCGGGGCCACGCATCAGGGTTGA
>NZ_ACQT01000287.1 GCF_000175235.1 Acidovorax delafieldii 2AN
TGGGCCGCTTCGCCATGCCGCGCGCGTTCCTTGTTCACCGTGCGGGCGGCGATCTCTTCGGCGGTGCCGTGGCTTTTTCCACGCTCCAGCAGGCTGTCCTTGATGTGCTGGTACTGTCTTTCGCGCTTGGCGCTCCAACTGGCTCTGGGCATGGGGGCTCCTTTCCTGGTTGTGACAGGCGCCGCCTGCCAGCGGCGTCATGGGGCCAATCTAGCGGGCGAGCGTTCACAGACGGTAGGCCGCAGGGGACAGCGCGTGTAGGACGGGGCGCAGGCGCCAGCGTGCGCGGCAAGGCAACCGGGTGCGGTGCGCCCGTGGGCGACGCGGTCGCTGTACCGGGGGGCGGGGAGTGGAGGGGCGCGCTGCGCAATGGGCGGCGAAAACGCTGGCGTAGCCGCAGCGGTTCGGATGCGCGGGTGCTTTGCGCGCAGCCCTGGCGCTGCATGCGCACCTGCCCCAGCAGCGGAATGAGAGGCGAATGTGCCCGCAGCCCTTGTAGGGCGTTGGGCGGCAGCTATCGTTATGGCGGGCGCAAGCCGCGCCCGTGCGGCGCCACCCGCTGCTCCACGTCACATGCCCAGGGATCTGAGCAACTCGTCGGTATCGCTGGAGGGCACCGGGGGCAGGGGCGTTTCGGCTGCGGCGCGGGCCTGTGCCATCAGCGCGTCGGGGTCGGGTGCCTCTTGTGCCTCGAAGTCATACAGCTTGATGAATTCGGTGCGGTCGATGGCCAGCTCAAGATAGAAGATGTTGTTGTTGCCGGTATAGAAGGTCACGCGCCGGGCCTCGGGCTTGTCGAGGTTGGCATCCACGCTCAGCGTCACCTGTTTGTTCAGCACCAGCATCTTGGGCTGGTTCTGCGTGATGTGGGTCTGCAGCTCGCGCCGCACCTTGCCGGTGAAGTCGCCCACCACCTGGTTCATCAGTTCGCCCATCACGTTGCTCACTTCGTCGGACGTGTACGAGCTCACCAGATCGTCCTTCGACATGCCCATGTTGAGCAGGTAGCTCTGGTACAGCTCCATGGCGGCCGATGCCGAGAAGTTGATGATCACCAGCCCCGAGAAGCCGCCATCGAACAGCACGAAGCAGCCGATGTCGGGTTTGAGGCAGGTCTTGCTGATGCGCTGCACCATGCCGGAATAGTGGATCTGGCCTTGCGTGGCCACGTTCAGGACGCGGGTGACCGAGTTGCACAGGCTGATCAGCAGGTCTTCGGTGCCGTAGACGACGGATGTTTCTGGGGTGCTCATGGTACGAAAGGGACAGGGCCCAAAAGAGGTTGCTTGACTGTGCACAGCATAGGCGACGAAAGGGGCCGGGCGCCAGGATTTTGCGCCATCGGCTTGCGCAGCGTCACCTGGCGCCGCGCAGCACGTGCCGCAGGCGCCTGTGGCAGACGCGCCGCACGTGGCCTGTGCGCGTCACATCCCTGTCAAACAGCGTCCAGACACTCAGGCCCTTCTTCAACCCATGGGCTTGTTCATGCTGGAACCCTCTTTCCGCGATCCGAATCGCATTTCGCGCCGCACGGCCACCCTTGGCGTGGTCGCCCTGGCGGCCCTGCTCACCGCCTGCGGTGGCAGTGACGGCGATGCCTCCACCAATGCCGGTGCCACGGCCACGCTGGCCGTGCTCGAGACGACCGACCTGCACTTCAACGTGCGCAGCTACGATTATTTCAAGCTCGCCGATGACAAGTCCTACGGCTTCGAGCGCACCGCCACGCTGGTGCGCGCCGCGCGCAAGGAATTCGCCAACACGCTGCTGGTGGACAACGGCGACACCATCCAGGGCACGGCGCTGGCCGACTACGAGGCCACCATCAACCCCATCCCCTGCACGCAGCAGCTGTCGATGTACAAGGCCATGGGCGCGCTGGGCTTTGACGCCGGCACGCTGGGCAACCACGAGTTCAACTACGGCCTGCCCTTCCTGAACCAGGTGCTGGGCGGCGGGCTGGACGTGGACGGCGTCGATGCCACCAAGAAATGCGCGGGCGCTGGCTACCCCGCCGTGCTGGCCAACGTGTACAGCAGCAAGACCAAGAAGCCGCTCGTACAGCCCTACACGCTGCTGGAGCGCACCCTGGTCGCCAAGGGCACCGATGGCAAGGAAGTGAAGCTGCCCATCAAGGTGGGCGTGATCGGCTTCACCACGCCTGGCATCATGAACTGGGACAAGCGCTACCTCGAAGGCAAGGTCTACACCGAAGGCGCCGTCGAGGCTGCCACCAAGTACGTGCCCGAGCTGCGCTCCAAGGGCGCCGACATCGTGGTGGCGCTGCTGCACGGCGGGCTCGACAGCGCCGCCTACACGGCCACCATGGAAAACCCCGGCCTGTACCTCTCGAAGGTGGCCGGCATCGACGCCATGGTGATGGGTCACCAGCACAGCGTGTTCCCCGACACGGCGGCCACGCCGGCCTTCTCGCAGGCGGGTGTGGACAACAAGGCCGGCACCATCAATGGCGTGCCCGCCGTGATGGCCAGCTCGTGGGGCAAGGCGCTGGGCGTGATCCAGCTGTCGCTGCAGTGGGACGGCACCAAGTGGGCCGTCAACAAGGCGGCCAGCAAGAGCGAGCTGCGCAACATCCAGAGCAAGAACGCCGCTGGCGCCACCGTCTATGTCGACCCCGACGCCACCGTGGCGCCGCTGATCGAGACGCAGCACCAGGCCGCGATCAAGTATGTGAAGACGCCCATTGGCCAGACCGACTTCCGCATGAGCACGCTGTTTGCCGACGTGGGTGACCCCGGCGCCATCCAGATCGTGAACCAGGCACAGCAGGCCTACGTGGCTGCCTACATCAAGGCCAACCTGCCGCAGTACGCTGCACTGCCGGTGCTGTCGGTGAGCGCGCCGTTCAAGTCGGGCTTCCAGGGCGGTGCCGACTACACCGACGTGGCCGTGGGCCCGCTGGCCATCAACAACGCGGCCGACCTGTACCTGTACCCCAACACGGTGTACGCGGTGAAGGTGAATGGTGGTGACATCAAGAACTGGCTGGAGGCCGCCGCCAAGCGCTTCAACCAGATCGACCCGGCCAAGACCGGCGAGCAGCAGCTCATCAGCACCTTCCCGGGCTACAACTACGACATGTTCACCACCGCCGATGTGCAGTACGAGATCGACGTGACCCAGCCCGTGGGCAGCCGCATCAAGAACCTCACCTACCTGGGCAAGCCCATCGACGTGGCGCAGGAGTTCGTGATCGCCACCAACAACTACCGCGCCACCAGTGGCAAGAGCTTCAGCGACAAGCTCGACGGCTCGGGCACCATCTGGGCCTCGCCCGACGCCAACCGCGACGTGGTGGTCGACTACATCCGCAAGAACCCTGCGGTCACGCGTGCGGCCAACGGCGCCGCCAAGAGCTGGCGCTTCACCAAGGTGGCGACGGCGGGCCCGGTGGTCTTCAGCTCCGGCGCCAACGCGCTGCCGGTGGCGCAGGCCGCCGGCCTGGCCAACGTGTCGCTGCTGGCCGCCGACGACGGCTCGGGCAAGGGCACGTCGAAGTACCGCCTGGACCTGTCCAAGTAAGCACTCAGCCCGCGCCGGGCCGCCTCTGCGGCCCATGCGGCGGGGGCATGGTTACCGCAGGTTTTTGCTATTGAAAGAAGAGCTGCAGTCGCTTGCATAGCAAGCGGTTGCGGCTCTTTTTTTATGGATTTCTGCGCGCGGAAGGCTTCAGCAGCACCACCAGCGCGCCGGCGCCGCCGTCCATGGGGCGAGCCTGCACAAAGGCCAGCACCTCGTTCTTCTGTACCAGCCACCGCTGCACGCGGCCCTTGAGCACGGGGCTTTTGCCGGGCGAGCCCAGGCCCTTGCCATGCACCACGCGCACGCAGCGCAAGCCCACCTTGTGGGCCTGGCGAACGAATTCACCCAGCGCTTCGCGCGCTTCGTCCACGCGCAGTCCGTGCAGATCGAGCTGGCGCTGGATGCTCCAGTGGCCCGAGCGCAGGCGGCGCGTCACCTCCACGCCAATGCCGGGGCGGCGGTAGCTGAGCTGGTCGTCGGTGTCCAGCAGCGTGCTCACGTCGAAATCGTCGCTGATGGATTCGAGCAGCACGCGCTCTTCGTCCAGCCAGTGCTGCACGGGCAGCGGTGCCGGCTGGTGGCGGCGCAGGCGGGCCAGGTTGGGGTTGCGCAGCGGCGTGACCGGGCCCACGCTGCGGCTGAAGAGATGGCGCTCGGCCTCCAGGCGGGCGGCGGCTTCGCGGCGGGCTTTTTCTTCGGCCTGCGC
>NZ_ACQT01000286.1 GCF_000175235.1 Acidovorax delafieldii 2AN
GCGGCGCGGCAGGAAGGGCGGCGCCATGGGGCGCCACACCCTTTTGCGGTATGCCCACCGCCACATGGTCGTTGATGCGCCAGTACACAGCAGACACCAGGATGTCATAGCGCGCCTTGGCCGTCTGGGCAATCAATGCCTCGATCTCGCTGAGCCGCACGGTCTCCCCACCAAACTCACGGGCCAGATCCATCATGACGAGAAACTGGCGGCCGCGCTGGTCGAGTGACAGCACCTTGAACTTGTAGCTGGCCGACAGCACACCGGCGCGCACCATCGCGTCGCGCACCACGGTGTAAAGCAACTCGCGGCGCTCCATGCGCTCGTTCTTGCGATTGGCCGCATGGTCGGCCGGCTTGGAATCGGCCGCTGGCTTGCGTCCTGGCGCCAGCGGCACGGTGGCATCGGCATTGAGCAGGCCCGAGGGCTCGACGGGCCCGCGGGACTTGGGCTGCGAAGGTTTGCGGCTAAACCAACCAAAGAGGGACATGGTTTGCTTTCTGGGGAACGGCACCGGGAAAAATCCCGATCGAGTGTACCCGGCGCACCCCTGCAACAACCTCGGCGTCGGTTCTGGAACGGCGTTAAAAAAGCGCAGTGTCAGGTGGCCGCAACGCGGCGGCGGCGATTGCCCAGGCGCTTGGCCAGCACGGCCCCAGCGGCCATGGCCAAGCCCAGCGCAATGGCAGGCTGGCGGTTGGACAGTTCGGTGAAACGCAGTGCCGTCAGGCCCCACAGCTTGGTGGGGGCGCTGGCCTGCACCGTGGCGCTGCGCGGACGCATCGAGAAGAAGGCCCCTTCGCCAACCACCGAGCCCGGCCCCACGATCGCCAGGCGCAGGCGCTCCTTCTCATCCTGGTAATGCACGCTGAGATTGCCGCTCTCGACCAGGTAGAGCGTGCGATCGGAGGCACCCTGCGAAAACAGGACATGGCCTGCGGGAAGGGCGTAGGGCTGCAGATAGGCCGAAACAGTGTCCCACTGCGCGGGCGTCAGCGGGTTGTTCAGGCTGTCGTCCGCGTCGGCCTGGGTGATGGCTGTGAGCAGGCCCGAGAGGTCAATTTTCGAAGCAAGGGGCGTAATGGCATTCATGGTGTGCCGAAGCTACCCCTGTAACAGAGCACACACAAGCATCCTTTACGACTGTTTACAACAAAAGCCGACCGATGCCGTTACTTGCCGATACAAAAGCTCGAGAAGATGACGCCCAGCAGGTCATCGGACGAAAACTCTCCCGTGATGGCGTTGAGCGCGTTCTGCGCCAGGCGCAGTTCCTCGGCCAGCAGATCGAGTGCCGGGCCCCGCGCATCCAGCTGCGCCGCGGCTTCGGCCAGGTGCGCCTGGACGGCCTGCAGGGCCTGCACGTGCCGCGCACGGGCGATGTACACGCCTTCGGGTGCCGACTGCCAGCCCGCCACCTGCAGCAGGACACTGCGCAACGCCTCCAGGCCCTGCCCGGTGCGGGCCGAAAGGGCCACCGAAGGGCGCTGTGGAGCACCAGGCACGGTGGCGGCGGAAACGCTGTCCACCTTGTTCCAGACGTCGATGACGGGCACGGTGGTCGGGAGTTTGTCCGCCAGGGCGCCTTCGATGGCCGCATCCGCGGCCCGGTAATCGGCGCAGTCCCAGCGCGCCAGGTCATGCAGGAACAGCACGGCGTCGGCCGCAGCGATCTCGTCCCAGGCCCGGGCGATGCCAATGCGCTCGACTTCGTCGACGCTGTCGCGCAACCCGGCCGTGTCGATGACGTGCAGCGGCACACCCTCGATCTGGATGGTCTGCTGCACCTTGTCGCGCGTGGTGCCCGCTATCGGGGTGACGATGGCCAGCTCGGCCCCGGCCAGGGCATTGAGCAACGAGCTCTTGCCCGCGTTGGGCTGGCCCGCGATCACCACCTTGATGCCCTCGCGCAACAGCGCTCCCTGCTGGGCGCGCTGCATCACCTTGGCCAGGGTATGCTCCAAATTTGATAGCTGTCCGCGCGCATCCGCCTTGCGCAGGAAGTCGATTTCCTCTTCAGGAAAGTCCAGCGTGGCCTCGACCAGCATGCGCAGGTGGATGAGCGCGTCGCGCAAACCGTGGATTTCTGCCGAAAAGGCGCCCGTCAGCGAGCGGCTGGCGCTGCGGGCGGCCGCGGCGGTCGAGGCGTCAATCAGGTCGGCAATGGCCTCGGCCTGCGCCAGATCGATCTTGTCGTTCAGGAAGGCCCGTTCTGTGAACTCACCCGGCTGCGCCACCCGCAGGCCGGCCAGGCACGGCTGGCCGGTGGCCGCATCCGGGGCGGCCGCAGCCTCAAGGCATCGCGCCAGCAGCAACTGCAGCACCACGGGGCCGCCATGGGCCTGCAGCTCCAGCACATCCTCGCCGGTGTAGCTGTGCGGCCCGGGGAAATACAGCGCCAGCCCCTGGTCGATGGCTTCGCCCCGCGCATCGCGAAAGGGCAGGTAGGTGGCCTCGCGGGGCTTGAGGGCGCGTCCGCACAGGGCCCACACCAGCGCCGTGAGCCCCTTGCCTGACACACGCACGATGCCGACAGCGCCGCGCCCCGGGGCAGTGGCTATGGCGACGATGGGGTCCTGGTGGCGGGCAAGCATGTGCGGCAATGTTGGGGGATAGAGCGCCAAAAACTGGCGCGGCCCAGGCGCGAGACACCGCGCAAGGGCCGCCAAGCTGCGCAGGCAGCGCTTCGCTTGCATGCGCGGGTGTCACCCCCTTCCCGGCGAAGCCGAGAAAAGGGGGAAGCGGCACAGCCGCTCAGGGGTTGTTACTTGAATTTCGGCAGGTTGAACTGCGGCGGCACGCCCATGCGGGTGTTGATGATCCACTGCTGTGCAATCGACAGGATATTGTTCGTCAGCCAGTACATCACCAGGCCGGCCGGGAAGAAGAAGAACATCACGCTGAAGATCAGCGGCATGAACCACATCATCTTGGCCTGCATCGGATCGGGCGGCGCGGGGTTCAGCGCCGTCTGCAGCAGCGAGCTGGCCGTCATCAGCAGGGGCAGGATGAAGTACGGATCAGGCGTGGACAGATCGTGGATCCAGCCGATCCAGGGCGCATTGCGCATCTCGACGCTGGACAGCAGCACCCAGTACAGCGCAATGAACACGGGGATCTGGATCATGATGGGGAAGCAGCCGCCCATCGGGTTGACCTTTTCCTCGCGGTAGATGCGCATCATCTCCTGCTGCATCTGCTGCGGCTTGTCCTTGAGGCGCTCGCGCATCTCCGTGATCTTGGGGTTGATGGCCTTCATCTTGGCCATGCTGGCGTACGCCTTGGCGTTGAGCCAATAGAATGCGATCTTGAGCAGCAGCACCAGGCCCACGATGGACCAGCCCCAGTTGCCCAACAGCTTGTGCAACTGGTCCAGCAGCCAGTACAACGGCTTGGCCAGAATGGTCAGCCAGCCATAGTCCTTGACCAGCTCCAGGCCCGGCGTCAGGGCTTCCAGGGTTTTCTCGACCTGCGGACCGGCAAACAGCTGGGCCTGCACCGTCTTGCTGGCACCCGGCGCGATCTCGCCCACCGGCGTGATCATGCCCACCGAGTACAGGTTGGTGTCCACCTTGCGCATGAAGAGTTCGCGCTGCACACCGTCGCCCAGCAGCCAGGCGCTGGCAAAGTAGTGCTGCACCATGGCGACATAGCCGTTGGTGGCGGATTTCTCGATTTCGGCCTTGCCTTCCTCGATCTTCTTGAACTCAACCTTCTGGTACTTCTTGGCGTCGGTGTAGACGGCCGGGCCGGTGAAGGTGGAATAGAACGACGACTCTCCTGGCGGCTTGTTGCCGTCACGCACCAGTTGCAGATAGAGCTGGGGCGACACGGGGCTGCTGCCGGTGTTGACCACTTCGTGGGCCACGGCCATGTCGTAGGAGCCGCGCTTGAGGGTCCAGGTCTTGACCAGCTTGACGCCGCCCAGGTCGGGCGACTCGAAACGGATGCTCAACTCGTTCTCGCCGTCCTTGAGCGCGCGCGGGCCAGGCACCACCTTCATCACCGTCTTGTGGGTGGGGTAACTGCCCCCGATCAGGCCCGTCTGGGCCACGTAGACCCGCTCAGCGCTTTCATCGAAGAGCAGGAAGTTGCGCGACTTGTCGGCCATGTCCACGTGCTTGAGCAGTTCGGCGTGGGTGAGCGAGCCGCCTTCGCTGTCGAAGCTGAGGCGATAGACATCGGTGGTGACCTCCACGCGCTCACGCGCGGCAGGGGCCGCAGGGGCGGGCTGGCCCGGCACAGCGGCCACGCCTTGCGCTCCCGC
>NZ_ACQT01000285.1 GCF_000175235.1 Acidovorax delafieldii 2AN
GCGTTCGGCCATGGCCTCGACCTGGCGGCGGATGGCGGCCAGCCGTGCGGCGTCGAGGTGGCACAGGTCGGCCACGGCCTCGGGTGCACCCTTGGTGGCCAGTAGGTGCACGTCGGGCTCGTCACTGGCGAACACGCGCGTCATGGCCAGAATCTCGCCCGAGAGGGCGTATTCGAACTCGGGCTCGCGCCCATCGTGCACATGCTCGGTGCCTTCCAGCCACGCATGGCCGAAATGCTGGATGGCCTTTTCCATCGGGTCGAACGGATCGCCCGGCGTGGCCAGCATGGCGAATTCGGCCAGCAGGTGAAAGTCTTCGGGTAGTTGGCTCGCGCCTTCGGGGCGGAATTGCTGCTCGGGCGTGGCCAGTTCGGCCACCGCCATGCGGTTGAGGGTGAGCGTGCCCGTCTTGTCCACGGCCAGCACGGTGATGGCGCCCAGCGCCTCGACGGCGGTGACGCGCCGCGTCAGTACCTTCTGGTGCGCAATGCGCCACGCCCCCAGCGCCAGGAACACGGTCAGGATGACCGGAATCTCCTCGGGCAGGAGGGCCATGGCCAGGGCAATGCCCGAGAGCAGGCTGTCGAGCAGCGGCCGGCCGTTCCACCACCAGCCCAGCAGCACCTGCAACAGGGCCAGGACGAGGGCGGCCGTGCCCAGCGTGCGCACCAGCCGGCGCGAGCCTTCCTGCAAGGCCGAAGGCGGTTCGGTGGTGGCTGCCAGATCGGCACCGATGCGCCCCACCGCCGTCTGGGCGCCGGTGGCGCACACCTGGGCCACGCCCACGCCGCGTGTGACAACGGTGCTGGCGTAGATGGCCCCCACGCTTGCCACTTCGTGTGCTGCGCTGCCCCCCGAGGGGGCTGGCCTGGCTTGGGGTGGCCCGGCGCTGGCGGCCGTGGCCCCCACGCTTGCCACTTCGTGTGCTGCGCTGCCCTCCGAGGGGGCTGACACGGCTTGGGGCGGCCCGGCGCTGGCGGCCGTAGCCCCCACGCTGGCAGACGCCTGCCCGGTGGGTGCTGCGGGCAGCTTGGCCACGGGCACGGCTTCACCGGTGAGCAGCGATTCATCCACTTCGAGCTGCCCGTCGATCAGCAGGGCGTCGGCGGCGATGCGGTCGCCCTCGTGCAGCACCAGCAGGTCGCCACGCACCACGTCGCGCCCTGCCACGCGCTGCTCCTGGCCGTCGCGGATGACCAGGGCGCGCGGCGCCGACAGGTCGCGCAGGGATTCGAGTGCGCGCTGGGTCTTGCGCTCCTGCGCCAGCGTGATCCCGATGACGACGAACACGAAGCCCAGCAGGAACAGGGCCTCGCCCCGGTCGCCCAGGGCCAGGTAGATGCCGCCTGCGGCCAGCAGCATCAGGAACATCGGCTCGGTGAGCACGTCCCGTACGATGGCCGCCGTGGATTTGGGCGCGCTTCCGGGCAGCAGGTTCGGTCCCTCGGACGCGAGGCGGCGCGCGGCTTCGGCGGCGCTCAGGCCCTGCGGGGCAGGTGTCGTGGAAGGCGGGGGGGGCATGTGCTCGGGCATTGCGCTTCGGCTGCGGTGGGTCACGGCTTGCGCGCCACCAGCCCCAGCAGCGCGGACAGGCCGTGGTGCTGGGTTCCCTCGGTCAGCACGGCCTCGTAGTCGCGCAGTTCGATGATCTGCAGGTCCGCAAAGGCCGAGCGAATCATCTCCGGCGTGTAGAGGTGCGACAGTATGGGTGGCCCGCCGGTCTTGTATTCGAGTTGCCGTGGCGTATAGCCCTGCAACACCAGCACGCCGCCGGGCTTGAGTGCCGCGGCCATGTGGGCGAACAGGCGCTCGCGCATGGCTGGGTCGGCGAACTGCACGAAGATGGCCACCACGGCGTCGTAGCGGGCCGTGGGCCAGGGCCACTGGTCGCAGTCGGCCACGCTGTAGTCAACGGAGACCTGGGCTTCTGCGGCCAGCTGCCGCGCCCGGCCCACACCCACGTCCGAGATGTCGAAGGCGTCGACCCGCAGGCCCTGGCGCGCCAGCCAGACGCTGTTGCGCCCGTCGCCGTCGGCCACGCACAGCACGCGGCTGCCGGGCGCGAGGTGGTGGGCCTGGGCGCGCAGGTATTCGTTGGGCTCCTGGCCAAAAAAGGTGGGGCTCGTTCGCGTAGCGCTGGTTCCAGATGGCGGCGGCGTCGGGGAAGGGGGCGGAGGTCATGGTGCGCGCCTTGGGCGGTGAAAAGTCCGTGGGCTCTGGCCGGCCCTGCCGGAGCGCATCCTGGCGGGCCGTTCGCGGTGGCGATGGGCCGATGGTGCCACATGCCATGCGCCCGCCGCGCTGGGTGAACGATATTTGGAGCAAAAATGACCTGTAGCGCTTTATCTTCGGTCGTATGCAGCTACTGATTTGATAGTGATTGATGGCCCGCACGGTAGGTCGTGGGTGGTCTGCGGGCGTTGCACAATCAGCCGGTGAGGAATCTGGAACCATTGCCGTGAGCCTGCCACCCGCCAAATCGCCCCTTACCCCGGCCAGCGCCGAAGCCCGCCGCGCCAGGCTCCACCCGGACGTGCTCAAGCTGGGCCTGGTGAGCTTTCTCACCGACCTCAGTTCGGAAATGATCTTCTCGGTGTTTGCCGTGTTTTTCACCACGGTGGCCGGTGCCTCGACGGCGCTGCTGGGGCTGATCGAGGGGCTGGCCGATTTTTCGGCCTCGTCGCTCAACTACCTGGCCGGCTGGCTGTCGGACCGCAGCGGCCGGCGCAAGTGGTTTGCCACGGCGGGCTACGGTTTTTCCACGCTGGCGAAAATGATCTTGCTGGTGTCCTCGTCCATTGCAGGGCTGGCGGTCTTTCGAGTCATCGAGCGGCTGGGCAAGGGCTTTCGTGGCCCGCCACGCGATGCCTGGCTGTCGTCGATTGCCGTGAAGGAGTCGCGCGGCTATGCGTTTGGCGTGCACAAGGCCCTCGACAAATCGGGCGCTGTGCTGGGCCCGCTGGTGGCCTATGCGCTGTTGAAATGGCTGGGCGAATCGGCCAGCACCTACAGCCTGCTGTTCGTGGTGGCCTTCGTGCCGGCGGTGATCAGCGTGGTGGTGCTCACGCGCATCCCCGACCAGCCCGGCCAGCCCCATGCACGCGAGAGCGTGCGGGAGAACTGGCAGCAGCTCAGCGCGGGGTTCAAGTGCTTTCTGGTGCCCGCGGGGGTGTTTGCGCTGGCGTATTTCAGCCTTGGCTTTCTGCTGCTGAAGGCCCATGGCGTGGGCTTTGGCATGACCGATGTCGTGCTGCTCTATGCGCTGTTCAATGGGGTTTGTGTGGTGGCGGCACCGCTCGTGGGCAAGCGGGGTGACAAGGTGGGGCGCAGCCGCATCGTGGTGCTGGGTTATGCGCTGTATGGCGCCATCAACCTGTGGCTGGTGGTGGCGGGCAGCCGCTGGGAAATGGTGGGCATCTTCTGCCTGTATGGCGTGTTCTATGCCATCGAAGACTCGCAAAGCAAGGCTTTCATCGCCGACCTGGAGCCCGAGCGCCGGGCCACGGCCGTGGGCGTCTACAACTTTGTGACCGGTGGCCTGTACCTGCCCGCATCGCTGGTGGCGGGCGCGCTGTGGACGGTTGCACCGGGGCTCGCATTCGGGCTGGCCGCCGTGCTCTCGGTTGCCGCCATCGTGATTTTTCTGCTGGTGCGGCCCGCCGCTGTGGGCCCCCGGTAAGCGGCTGTCCGTTGCATTCGCAACGGCCCCTTTACATTTGAACCATGGATCAAAAACATACCTTTCACCGCAGCGACCTGGTGCGCATTGCCATGGACGCCATGCGGGATCGCGGGCTGGAGCCCGAGTTTCCGGCACGTGCCCTGCAGCAGCTTGAAACCCTGGCTTCGGCCGGGCAGGACGACGACCCGCGCATCCGCGACCTCACGGCGCTGCCATGGTGCTCGATCGACAACGACGATTCGCTGGACCTGGACCAGCTCACGGCCTGTGGCCCCCTGAGCAATGGCGCCGTGAAGATCTTCGTGGCGGTGGCCGACGTGGATGCGCTGGTCAAGAAGAACTCTGCCATCGACCAGCATGCGCACATCAACACCACGTCGGTCTATACCTCGGCGCGGGTGTTTCCGATGCTGCCCGAGCGGCTTTCCACCGACCTCACCTCGCTGAACCCGGGCGAGGAGCGCATTGCCATCGTGACGGAAATGGTGGTGGATGCCGAGGGGGTGGTCACCCACTCCACCGTGCACCGGGCCCGGGTGCGCAACCAGGCGAAGCTGGCCTACGACGCCGTGGCCGCATGGATCGAGGAGGGCGCCCCGCTGCCCGAGGCGGCGCGCGCCGTGCCGGGCATGGACGAGCAGCT
>NZ_ACQT01000284.1 GCF_000175235.1 Acidovorax delafieldii 2AN
TGACCAAACTGACCAGTGCCAGGAGAGCAAAATTCTGCTGGCCGACATCGTCGGCGCTCAGGTACTGGACCAAGCGCCGTGTAGTCAGCCGAAGGTCATCGGGCAGCAGCTGATCTCGGTGATGTAGGCCCAGTTTTTCTCCGAAGCTACAGAAGTCGGCCGCGGCAATCCGAGTTGAAATATCCGGAACACTCGACGGTTCGTCTTCCTCGATCTCATTCGCAAATTCAGCAGGGGCTATATCGGCTGGCTCATCGGCGAATTCGCGTGCCGGCGTCAGGACCGTCGTGGCTGTCTCAGCAATGCCATTCTTTGACAGACGGTGTTGGTTGGTTTGTGGTCCAATACACGAGGCGCGCGCGAGTTCCTGCAAGTGGGAAACAAATGCGAAAGTGGGACTGGTCGGCTCCATACTGTCCCGAATCGCTTCGAGTTCTTGCCTCGATCCAAGGTCGACAGCGAGCAGCTTTTTCCAGTCTGGGCTGCGTTGCCCTTTTTGTTGATGAGCTCGCCGCAGGGTAAGCAATCCTGTAATTAGCTGTGCGTGGAGAACTGATCGTTGTTCTGCTCGCTGTGCAATGGCCCGGCCGATGATTGCTGTGAGGGCGAACTCAACGCCCACCGTCGCCGAAGGCCCCCAGCCCAAAAAGCCCTTTAGAGGCTGAGATATTTCAAGTGGATGGTTCGATAGACGGACTGCCCATTTCTGATCGCTGGCAGCTATATTGCTGAGCGAACTGGCTAAATCGTCTGCAACGTGCAACCACTCCTGCAGCGGGGCGTCTGGCCACTTCACAGCTGCGGCCCTCAAACAAGCTCTGGCTACTGCCAGGGCTGGTCGTGCACCTTCGAGTGATACGGGGATGCCTACTGCGGCCAATAGTGCCTGCGCATCGGCGGTAATTGACGGGTGACCCGAGAATGTATCCATACAGGGAATTCTCGGGAGCACATCCCTTCAAATTGGGTCGAAAAACACCCGCATTTGTCGTAGTTCGCAGAAACTACTTCCCAATGGCCCCGATCGCCGTCTTTTGGCGCCGTGCGGGATGGATTTTCTGGCAGAGGCTGAGTGGTAGAGAACGAGCGAGTGCAAGCCCGAATGCCGATCGCTGAGTCTTTAGATGGGGCAAGTATGGTGAAGATGGGCGGCGGGCCACTAATGAGGCGGCGGCGATAAGGCTTGAATGCATGCCCAATGGTCGGGCGTAGGCCGATGCCAGTGAAGCAGCGCATGAAGCCCAGCGTGACAATTTTGGATGTAGAGAGGGGTCAATGGGGGCACTGTGTCACAGCTGACATCCCCATTTATAGAGGAGGAGCACGCACCCACACGATTGAAACCGAACGACCTACTCGTATGGTTTGTGGCCTCATAACCCAAAGTTCTCGCGCAACCAATAAAATCAAGCACTTAGCTTGTCGTCAAGGCCCACTTCGGTGGGCCTTTTTGTTTTGTGCCCAAGTTGTGCCCACGCTGTGCCTAAGCTGTGCCCATGAGTAATCAGGCAATCGTGATTACGACTGTTGATTTCCACGCAGAAGTGACCCACTAACCCCCGGTGGGTTACGGTTGCATGGAAATCAACAGTCGCCCAGACCAGCGCTTCCTCACATATCGCGGCGGTTCCGGTCAGCCTTCGAAACGCTCATGCAGGCGCGTGGACTCTCTACCGAAAGACGTGTCACGGGAACCCTTAGCGATCTTCTAAAAAACATAATTTTTATATGCAAATGAGACTAAAGAGCTGCCGAATCTTCCTCACTTCTATACGCTGCGGTGCTTTACGGGTTAACCCGTATGTCTAAGCACCACCACCTTTTAGAAAGAGCCACTCATGTTGAAGAAGACCTTGTCCGCGCTTGCCTTCGCCACCCTGGCCGTAGGGGTCCACGCAGCCGACGTGCTGAAAGTGGCCGCCACGGCTGTGCCGCACGCCGAGATCCTGAACTTTGTGAAGCCCCAGCTCAAGGCGCAGGGCGTGGATCTGCAGGTGAAGGAGTTCAGCGACTATGTGCAGCCCAACGCGGCGGTCGAGGATAAGCAACTGGACGCAAATTTCTTTCAGCACCAGCCCTACCTGGACAGCTACAACAAGGACCGCAAGAGCACTTTGGTGGCCGTGCCCAACGGCAAGGTCCATGTGGAGCCCTTTGGCGCCTACTCCAGCAAGATCAAGAACGTGAAGGACTTGAAGGACGGCGCCACCGTGGCCATCCCCAACGACCCCTCCAATGGCGGTCGTGCCTTGATTCTTCTGGCCAAGCAGGGCCTGATTGAACTGAAGGATCCCAAGAGCCTGACCCCCACGCCGCTGGACGTGGTGAAAAACCCCAAGAAGTTGAAATTCAAGGAGCTGGAAGCGCCTCTGTTGCCCCGCGCGCTGGCCGACGTGGACCTGGCCCTGATCAACACCAACTACGCGATCGAGGCCAAGCTCAACCCCACGCAGGATGCTTTGTTCATTGAGGGCGCTGATTCGCCCTACACCAACATCGTTGCGGCGCGTGCAGACCGTGCCAACGATGCCAACATCGCAAAGCTGATCAAGGCGTTGCACAGCCCTGAGGTGAAGAAGTTCATCCAGGACAAATACAAGGGTGCCGTCGTCCCCGCGTTCTGAGGAGTCCGCGGCAGACGGGAGCGCTACTGTGGCGATGGCGCTCCCTGCGGTGGATGTGCGGTGGTGCGGCCACCCAAGGGCTTGGCCTGTGCGGGCGTGGTGCAGGCAGTGCTTTGCCGAGGCATCTGCCTGTTACGGGGTGCATGAAGGGAACAGCTCCGTCCCAGAGGCTGACCGACGCTGGCCACCGGCCGTGCGACCCATCGGGCTCGCGGGACGCGCATGGTGCCAACCGCCGGCTCAATGCGCAAACAGCTGCGCCCGTGCCGCGCGGGTAATGGCGGAAACGCAGGGGTGCGTGATCCGGCGCTCCACAGATATGGCAAAAAACTCCTCCACGAGCTCAGCGGTCTTGCCCACCACCTCCACGCCAAACTGCGCAACGGTTTCATCTTCCAGCACGCTGGGCGAGGTGAAGACGCCGCGGCCCTCGCGGCCAAAGGCGTTCATCAGGGCGCTGTCATCGAACTCCCCGACGATGTGCGGCTGAAGCTGGTACTTGGTGAACCAGTGGTCCAACTGCTGGCGTACCGAGGACATGGGGCCCTGGATCAGCATGGGTGCGCCGTGCAAGCACTGTGGAAAAGGCCCGCGCAGTTGGCTGGCCAGCGCCGGGGCGCTGAAGAAGCTCATGGCACTGGTGCCCAGCGCGTGGTTGAAAGCCTTGACACCCACCTTCTTCGACACCGGCTCATCGGCAATCACCAGATCAAGGCGGTGCAGCGTGAGCTGGGCCAGCAGTTCCGGAAACTTGCCCTCGTGGCAGATCATGTGCACGCGGTCTGCCAGACCCAGGGCGGGTTCCAGCAGGTGGTAGGCAACGGGCTTGGCCACCGAGTCGGCAATGCCCACGCGAAATTCCAGCGTTCGGGCTTGTCCGCGTGCCAGGCGCACGGATTTCTCCAGTTCGTCCCCCAGCGCAAAGATCTGTTCGGCATAGCCCAGCGCCACCCGGCCTTCACTGGTTAACTCCAGCCCGCGGCCCCGCTTGCGGAACAGGTCGTGCCCCAGCCACTGCTCCAGTTGCTTGATCTGTCCTGAAAGGGTCTGCGGTGTGGTGTGGAGCTGTTCGCCAGCCCGCACCACGCCGCCGGCCTTGGCCACCGTCCAGAAATACTTGAGATGCTTGAAGTTCATCGCGGTGTCGCCATATTTCGAAAAAGCCGCAGTGTTTGTCTCGATAAAACGAATATACGCGAAGTGTCCGACCCACTACATTGGACCCATGGACCGGGCCAGGGTTGAAGCCCCAGGCCCGGAGGTATCAATGTTCACAAGGAGTGAAGATGCGAATTACCACCCGAGGCCAGCTGGCCGTGTCTGCAATGACCGATCTGGCCATGCGCCAGCACAAAGGACCCGTGGCGCTGTCCACCATCAGCGCCCGCCAGGGCACATCGTTGTCCCACCTTGAGCAGCTCTTCAGCGCACTCAAGAAGGCGGGACTGGTGGACAGCACGCGCGGCCCTGGCGGCGGATATGCCCTGGCCCGCAAGCCCGAGCAGGTGTCGGTGGCCGACATCGTCGTGGCGGTCGAGAACCAGCGGGTGGCCGAGGAGGCCGCCACCCGCGGGCCGGCGCAGATGGTGTCGATGACCGGGTCGCTCTGGACGGCGTTCAATGCGCAGGTGCTGGCCTACCTGCAGTCGGTGACCTTGCGTGACCTGGTGGCAGAGCAGCTGGCGCGGGGCGTGCGGGTCGAGTCGCCCGTGG
>NZ_ACQT01000283.1 GCF_000175235.1 Acidovorax delafieldii 2AN
GTGAGGCTCTCAAAAAGGTGTATATATTTTCAATGGCATGCATGGCGAATCTGTTGTTTTCTCAATTATTTATATAAGTGCTTAATGGCTGCCTGAATATCGCCTGATGCTCGGCGCTTTACTTGTCAAGCACTACTGCCGACGTTCCGGTTTCAGCACCTTGTGTTCGATTTTGTCGGCTCTGCGCATAGACGGTTTTGGTGCCAGTCTGCTGGCCCAGCAGCGGGCAGTTGGTCAGGCCGTGCCCCAGCCCTTGACGATGGGCAGGCGGCAGCAGGTCGGGCAGGTGAATGTGTTCGTGCAGCCAGCCGCGTGATGCCGGTCTGGTAATAGACGGTTCCGGCCTCGCCGCCCATGACTAACCCTGGAATGGTCGAAGCGCCCTGCTGCTGCGTGGCGCTTTGCAGGCCCAGGGTAGCGGCCTGCAGCACAACGCCTCCGCATCCCCCCTGTTCGATGGGGCGCAGCGCCAGTGAGTCAGGCGTGGGGCGATGGGCGGGCATGGTGGTCGTGTGTGATGAGGGTTTGCATGACAGGCTTCTGTAGCCACTGCCCGAGTGCACGTTAGTAAGCATGCTAGACGAATTGTATTTTTTTGTGAACAGTTGATTTGTCCTGTTGCAATAGTCTGATTTTGCGGCTCCGGAATTCGGAACAGGGAGCCCTGGGTAACGGCTTTTGCGGGGCGTTATCTGAGCGAATCTCAGCAGTCAGGGTATGTGCCGATTTCGGGTGAAAAGCGTTTTTTGACCTTTTTTTGGCAAGCGCTGGACGCTCTTTTGTTGGTAGCAATAGGGTGAGGCCGCGCGGCGCCGACCAAAGGCGTGTGGTGGGCGCGTGAAAGGGGCGGGCCTATCATGGCGAGTTCCGCCTTTTTTGCACCCGCCGATGCCCGACAACATCCCCCCCCCCGATGGCTCCTACCTCGCCCGCGCCCTGCGCGAGCAGCGCATCAGCATCCGGGGGGCGCGCACGCACAACCTCAAGAACATCGACCTGGACATACCGCGCAACCAGCTGGTGGTGATCACGGGGCTGTCGGGCTCGGGCAAGTCCAGTCTGGCGTTCGACACGCTGTATGCCGAGGGCCAGCGGCGCTATGTGGAGAGTCTGTCGGCCTATGCGCGGCAGTTTCTGGGGCGGCTGGACAAGCCCGATGTCGACCTGATCGAAGGCCTGTCGCCCGCCATCAGCATCGAGCAGAAGGCGACCAGCCACAACCCGCGCTCCACCGTGGGCACGGTGACCGAGATCCACGACTACCTGCGCCTGCTGTATGCCCGTGCAGGCACGCCGTTCTGCCCGGACCACGGTCTGCCGCTGGCGGCGCAGACGGTGAGCCAGATGGTGGACGCCGTGCTGGCCTTGCCCGAGGACACCAAACTCATGGTGATGGCCCCCGTGGCACGCGAGAAAAAGGGCGAGTTCACCGAGCTGTTTGCGCAGATGCAGGCGCTGGGCTACATCCGCTTTCGCGTGGATGGGCAGATCTACGAGCACGAGAACCTGCCCCCGCTCAAGAAGACCGAAAAGCACGACATTGACGTGGTGATCGACCGGGTGAAGGTGCGTGCCGACCTGCAGCAACGCCTGGCCGAGAGCATCGAGGCGGCCCTGCGCGTGGGCGGCAACGAGGGCAATGGCCGTGTGCTGGCGCTGGAGATGGACACGGGGCAGGAGCACCTGTTCAGCAGCAAGTTTGCGTGCCCGGTGTGCAGCTACTCGCTGGCCGAGCTGGAGCCGCGCCTGTTCTCGTTCAACTCGCCGATGGGCGCCTGCCCGGCGTGCGACGGCATTGGCCAGCGCGAGGTGTTCGACCCGGCGCGTGTGGTGGCCTTCCCGTCGCTCAGTCTGGCCAGCGGCGCCATCAAGGGCTGGGACCGGCGCAATGGCTACTACTTTGCGATGCTGGAGAGCCTGGCACGGCACTACGCCTTCGACATCGAGGCGCCGTTTGAGTCGCTGCCCGCGCCGGTACAGCACGCCATCCTGCACGGCTCGGGCGATGAAGAAATCGCCTTCAGCTACATCATGGACAGTGGGGCCTCCAAGGGCAAGGTGCACACCAAAAAGCACCCGTTTGAAGGCATCCTGCCCAACATGGCGCGCCGCTACCGCGAGACGGATTCGGTGGTGGTGCGCGAAGACTTGGCCCGCTACCGCAGCACCCAGCCCTGCCCCGAATGCCACGGCGTGCGCCTGCGCCGCGAGGCCCGCCATGTGAAGGTAGGCGAAGGCACACAGGCCCGCGCCATCTACGAAGTGAGCCACGCCACGCTGAGCGACGCGCACGCATGGTTCCAATCTCTGCAGCTCACCGGTGCCAAAGCCGAGATCGCCGACAAGGTGGTGCGCGAGATCGCCACGCGCCTGCAGTTTTTGAACGATGTGGGGCTGAGCTACCTGAGCCTGGACCGCAGCGCTGAAACGCTCAGCGGTGGAGAGGCGCAGCGCATTCGCCTGGCCTCGCAAATCGGATCGGGCCTGACGGGCGTGATGTACGTGCTCGACGAGCCCAGCATCGGCCTGCACCAGCGCGACAACGACCGGCTGATCGCCACGCTGCAGCACCTGCGCGACATTGGCAACAGCGTGATCGTGGTCGAACACGACGAAGACATGATGCGCGCCGCCGACCATGTGATCGACATGGGCCCCGGTGCGGGCGTGCATGGCGGGCGGGTGATGGCGCAGGGCACGTACGACGAAGTGCGCGCCAATGCGCAGTCGCTCACGGGCCAGTACCTGTCGGGCGCGCGCACCATTGCCGTGCCCGCGCGCCGCACGCCCTGGCTGCCGGTGCTGGACCAGCCCGCGCCCGTGGTGGAGGCCAAGGCCAAGTCGCGCTTTCCGCAGACCGAAGCGAGCAAGCGCCGCGCCGAGCGCATGGCAGAGCACCATGCGCGCCAGGGCGCCGTGCAGGCGCTGCGCGTGGTGGGTGCCACGGGCAACAATTTGAAGGGCGTGACGGTGGACTTTCCCGTGGGGCTGCTCACCTGCGTGACGGGCGTCTCGGGCTCGGGCAAAAGCACGCTGGTCAACGACACGCTCTACGCGGCTGTGGCGCGGCAGATCCACCGTGCGCACGAAGAACCGGCCGAGCACGAAGAGATCGTGGGCATCGAGTATTTCGACAAGGTCATCAACGTCGACCAAAGCCCCATTGGCCGTACGCCGCGCAGCAACCCCGCCACCTACACGGGCCTGTTCACCCCCATTCGCGAGCTGATGGCCGAGACCAACACCGCCAAGGAGCGCGGCTACGGCCCGGGGCGCTTCAGCTTCAACGTGTCGCAGTCTTCGGGCGGCGGCCGCTGCGAGGCCTGCCAGGGCGACGGCGTGGTGAAGGTGGAGATGCACTTCTTGCCCGACGTGTACGTGCCCTGCGACATCTGCCACGGCCAGCGCTACAACCGCGAGACGCTGGAGGTGCAGTGGAAGGGCAAGAACATCGCCCAGATCCTGGAGCTGACGGTGGAAGACGCTGCGGCGTACTTCAAGGACGTGCCATCAATAGCGCGCAAGCTGCAGACGCTGCTGGATGTGGGCCTCTCCTACATCCGCCTGGGCCAGGCGGCGACCACGCTCTCGGGCGGCGAGGCGCAGCGTGTGAAGCTGGCGCAGGAGCTGAGCAAACGCGACACGGGCCGCACGCTTTACATCCTGGACGAGCCCACCACCGGCCTGCACTTTGCCGACATCGACCTGCTGCTCAAGGTGCTGCACCAGCTGCGCGATGCGGGCAACACCATCGTCATCATCGAACACAACCTCGACGTGATCAAAACCGCCGACTGGCTCATCGACATGGGCCCCGAGGGCGGTGCGGGCGGCGGCACTGTGGTGGGTGTGGGCACGCCCGAAGACTTGGCGGCCAACCCGGCCAGCCACACGGGGCAGTACCTGGCGCCCCACCTGGCATAGCCGAAGGCGGACGTTGCGGCACGGCGGGGGGGCCGCATTGGCGCCTCCCGTCAGCCGTCAGCCGTCAGCTAGATAGTTATCTGGTCAAAACAGCCTCAAGCGCTTATTCCATAAGCGCGAGAAGCTATTGAATCTGTAGCGCCTGACGCGAGCGCTGCAGGGCGGGCTGGCCCATCGGGGCGCCGCCCACTTCGTCTTCCAGCCGGAAGACGGACACCACGTGCACCAGGTCTTCGGCCTGGCTCTTGAGGCTGCTGGCGGCAGCCGCCATTTCTTCCACCAGCGCGGCATTCTGCTGCGTGACCTGGTCCATCTGCGTCACGGCCTCGCCCACCTGGGCCACGCCCAGCGACTGCTCGTGGCTGGCCGCGCTGATCTCGCCGACGATGTCGGTCACGCGGCGGATGGCGCCCACCACCTCGCTCATGGTGGTGCCGGCGCGGTCCACCAGCGCGCTGCCCTGGGCCAC
>NZ_ACQT01000282.1 GCF_000175235.1 Acidovorax delafieldii 2AN
AGGGGCCCGGGGCCGGTGGCGCTGCGCCCTCTGCGGCGGGGGCAGCGGGCACGGCGAGGTGTTCTTGTTCTGGCACGTTGTCGGTCATGGCGGAGCGGGATGGAGGCAACAAAACCCTCGATCATGCCAGCCTTGGCGCCGGGCCCTTCAAAAGCCACACCCCCAGCCCCCTGGGGACATCGTGGGCGCGCGGTGCGCCCGCAGGGCGCAGGAGCACACCCTGCCCGAGCCCCGCAGCGACGCGATGCACCCGAAACCACGCCCCATCTCACCGTTTGCCCCTGGGGCCAAGGGCACGCCCGCACGCCCGCCCTGCGCGTTACGAGCGATTGCCGTTTGCTACAGAGCCGCGGCGCGATTGCGTCTGGTTACTACCGCCCACGTGGGATTCGCGGTCGCTGCGGCTCTCGGGCGTGCGCTTGCCCTGGTTGAGCTGGGTAGGGTCCTGCTCCCCTACCTTGTTCACGTCGTTGGCCACCTTGCCCGTATGGGGCGGCTGCTTATCGTGCGGGTTCTGGCTGGAATGGGTTGTCATGAGGACCTCCTGAAAGGGCACGCGTGCCCAGACTTTGCCGACCGATGGCCCACGGTACAGGAATCGCCCCCGCATGGCAAACCCCTGCCGTCGCCGGGATTGACGCCCCGGACAGCGCGTCCTACAGTGGTTTGTTGCCTGAGCGTGCCCCATCTCTTTGTGCAGGAGAGCCCCATGCAGTACCGGAATCCGCCCCGCCGCGGCAGACCCGACATTCCTCGCAGGACCGCACCACCGTGCCGGTGCCAACCGGGCCAGACACCATGACCGCGACCCCGGGTGCACGCACCACGCTGTACGACACACAGGAGCTGGCAGCCGTCGTCGATACCATGGCCCGGCAGGCCGCGGGCCTGCTCAGAGGCACGCGCGATGTCGCGGTGATTGGCGTGCTGCGCCGCGGGGCGCCGCTGGCCGACCGGCTCACCGCCCGCATGGTGGAACTCCACGGCCTGCCACCGCCCCTGCGGCTGGATCTGCAGGTGAAGCGGTATGCAGATGACCTGACGCTGCTGCATCCCGAAACCCGGCTCACCGAACAGGCGCAGCACGCCGCGCTGGACCTGCGCGGTTACACGGTGCTGGTGGTGGATGACGTCTTGTACACGGGCCACTCCCTGCTGAAGGTGGTGGACTACCTGGCGCGCAAGCAACCCGCCGTCATTCGTGCCGCCTGCCTGGTGGACCGCGACACCACCCGCCTGCCCGTGCATGCCGACGTGGTGGGCGCCCGGCTGGGCATTGCCGCACCCGACATCATCGAGTGCCACGTGCCGCCCTACGAGCCCGATTTCAGGATCGAACTCGTGAAGCCCGACCGCCGGGGCCAGGCCTGATCACCGCCCCTTCGCCCACGGATCCATCATGTTCCAAGACCGCGACGATGCAGCCCGCCAGCTGGCCGACCGCCTGCAGGCTTATGCCGCCCAGCACCCGCTGGTGCTGGCCATTCCCCGGGGAGCGGTTCCCATCGGCAAGATCGTTGCCGCACAGATCGGTGCAGATTTCGATGTGGTGCTGGTGCGCAAGCTGCGCGCGCCCTTCGAGCCGGAAGTGGCCATCGGCTCTGTCGCGGAAAGTGGATGGACCTATATCGCCCCGTATGCGGCCGCCGTGGGCGCCGACCAGGGCTACATTGCCGCCGAAAAACAGCGGCAGATGGCCACGATCCACGCGCGCCGCGCGCAATACACGCCGATCCGGACCCCTATCGACCCGCAGGGGCGCGTCGTCATCGTGGTGGACGACGGCCTGGCCACGGGGGCGACCATGATCTCGGCGTTGCACAGCCTGCGCCAGCGCCAGCCCGCCCGGCTGGTCTGTGCCGTTCCCGTGGCATCCCCTGACGCCCTGGAGAAGATCCGCCCCATGGCCGACGATGTGGTGTGCCTGCATGCACCGGCCCATTTCCAGGCCGTGGGCCAGTTCTATCGCCACTTCCCTCAGGTGGACGACAAGGAAGTGATCGCGCTACTGGCCACCTGAAGCCGGCGCTCCAGGCGCCGTCAGATGCTGCACGAACCAGTCTGCCGCCAAGCCGGCCACGGCCTCGAGCGCGCCAGGCTCTTCAAAAAGATGGGTGGCACCGGGCACGATGGCCAGGGCCTTGGGCCCCGGCATCTGCGCGGCGGCGCTCCGGTTGAGCGCCAGCACCTCTTCATCGCAGCCCCCCACCACCAGCAGGGTCGGGCATTGCACTTGGGCAAGGTCGCGAGCGGGCGCCAGATCCGGGCGCCCGCCACGAGAGACCACGGCGCGGATGACGCTCCCCAGCGCAGCGGCCGCGCGCAAGGCCGCCGCTGCGCCGGTGCTCGCACCAAAATACCCCAGGGGCAGCGGTGCTGTCGCAGGCTGGCGCCGGGCCCAATCGGTGACCACCAGCAAACGCTGCGTCAGCAGCGGAATATCAAACCGCAGCGCGGGGGTGCGGTCTTCCTCGGGCGTGAGCAGATCGACGAGCAGGGTCGCCAGCCTCCGTTCGCGCAGCACCCGGGCAACATAGTTGTTGCGTGGGCTGTGCCGACTGCTTCCGCTGCCGTGGGCAAAAATGACGAGGCCCTGGCTGTGGTGAGAAGCCTCCAGAGCCCCTTCGACATGGCCCCGGCCCACCGGGATGCGCACCAGTTGCGGCGTTGTTGCTTGCATGGGATTCCTCCGTCGATCACACGGCCCTTGCCGGCGGCGCTGCCATGGTCGGGGCCACACCCCGCATCCCTTGCGGCGTACAGGCCAAGCGTACCCGGATGCGACTTCTTCCAGCGCTGCGGGCCGCCTGGAAGGGGTCTTGGCACCCGGCTGTGGGCTTCACCCGTTGTCCGGGCCCGCTCGGGGGGGCGTACCCCAGCGCATGCCGAGACAAAGACCCCGCCACGGCGGCCAGCCGACGCACCGGCATCCCCGCCAGTCGCCAGACAACCGCGCCGAGAAATGCAACGGGCCATCGTACGCCGAAGCGGCGGGGGCGCAACCCCTGCGCACCGCCCCTTGCTGGCGGGCCGGGGAGACGCAATGAACCGAACAGGCGCCTACGCCGCGCCCAGCGCTTCGTCCAGCACCTCGACCCAGTGCCGCACGGGGGTGGACGTGCCGCTTTGCAGGTGCGCGATGCAGCCGATGTTGGCCGACAGGATCATGTCGGGAGCCTGCTCGCCGAAGGCTTCACCCAGCACACCGAGCTTGCGGTCGCGCAGCTGGTACGAGAGATCGGGATTGAGCACCGAATAGGTACCCGCCGAGCCGCAGCACAGGTGGGATTCGTTGCGGGCCGCGCGCAGCTTGAAGCCCAGCTGGTTCAGGTGCGTCTCGACGCCGCCGCGCAGCTGCTGGCCGTGCTGCAGCGTGCACGGCGGGTGGTAGGCAAACAGCACGTCGGGGGCATGCACCCGGCCCGCCAGTTTTTGCGCCAGCTCGGGCAGCAAGGCTGGCAGCAACTCGGACAGGTCGCGCGTGAGGGCGCTGATGCGCGCGGCCTTGGCGGCGTATTGCGGGTCATCCTTCAGGGTGTGGCCGTACTCCTTGACGGTGACGCCGCAGCCCGAGGCATTCATGACGATGGATTCCACCCCGCCCGCCTCCACCAGCGGCCACCAGGCGTCGATGTTGGCACGCATCTGGGCCTTACCGCCCTCCTGGTCGTTGAGGTGGAACTTGACCGCGCCACAGCAGCCCGCTTCGGGCCCGATCACAGCCTGGATGCCCGCTGCATCGAGCACGCGCGCGGTGGCCGTGTTGATGTTGGGCATCATGGCGGGCTGCACGCAGCCGGCCAGCATGAGCACCTTGCGCGCGTGTTCGCGGGTGGGCCAGGCGCCAGCCGGGCGCGGTACGGGCACCTTGGCCTTGAGGGCGACTGGCAGAAGGCCGCGCACCGCCTGCCCCATTTTCATGGCCGGGGCAAACAGGGGCGATGGCAAGCCTTCTTTCAGGGCCCAGCGAAGGGCTTTCTCACCCAGCGGCCGGTCCACCTTCTCGTCCACGATCTTGCGCCCGATATCGACCAGATGCCCGTATTGCACCCCACTGGGGCAGGTGCTTTCGCAGTTGCGGCAGGTCAGGCACCGGTCCAGATGCATCTGCGTCTTGCGCGTGGGGGTTTCGCCTTCGAGCACCTGCTTGATGAGGTAGATGCGGCCGCGCGGGCCATCCAGTTCGTCACCCAGCAACTGGTAGGTGGGACAGGTGGCCGTGCAGAAACCGCAGTGCACGCATTTGCGCAGGATGGCTTCGGCCTCCAGGCCATCGGGGCGGGCGCGGTATTCGGGGGCGAGTTGGGTTTGCATGGAGTGCAGCCTGGACGAGTCAACAACAAAGATTCAATGCGCGGCAGGGGGGTGCGGCGGGCCCGGCCTTGCGCAGGGGGTG
>NZ_ACQT01000281.1 GCF_000175235.1 Acidovorax delafieldii 2AN
ATGGCGGCGCGCGCCAGCACCAGGGCGTCCAGCGACGTGGCCAGCGCTGCCGCCGCGGTGCCGAGGGCGCACCAGGCCAGGGCCAGCAGGATCACCCGCGGCTTACCGAAACGGTCGCCCAGCGGGCCGTAGACCCACTGCATCAGGCCGTAGGCGATGGCGTAGGAGGAAATCGCCGCCGACGCCTGTGCGGGGCTGGTAGCGAAGCTGTGGGCCAGCGCCGGAAGCATCGCGTCGCACAGGCGGGTAGAGGCCACCGCGCTGAAGCCTGCGACTGCAAGCAGGAACAGCAGCGGCGGCGCTTGTAGGGTCAGGTTTTCGGTAGACATGCTTATGATGCATTATGCATAATTTATGCATCACTGTCCCAGCCCCGTCCTCGATCAATCCACCCGCAGGTAGACCGCTTTCCCGTAGGGGAAACCGTCCATTGGCATCCAGCCACCCTTCCAGCCGTAGTCGCTGTGCTCGCAGCCGCCGAAGCCGCCGGCGGGATCGAGGGGGGGGCCCAGAAGGTGCCGCTGGGGATGCAGCGGAGCATCTTCATAACGGTGCCCATGTTGGTGGATCAGGGCCTGCTGCCCAGGGCGAGCGCCTCGTCGGTGGTGTCTCGAAGGGGATGACGCAGACCAGGGGTAGAAGATCTCTTTGCGCGCGACGGTGATCCCGTTGTTCATATCGCTGAAGACCGCCGGCCAGCAGCCGTGCCCTTCGTGCGCACCTAGATCACGCCAGCGGCGGACAGCCGATCCAGATCCTGCCTGGACATCTTCAGCAGGCCACCGTAGATCTCTTCGTTGGCCTGGCCGAGTGCTTGGGCGGGCTGGTCGAACTGGGCGTGGGCGTCGGAGAACTGGATCGGGTTGCCCATGCCTATCGCACGGGTGGCGGCGGAGGGTGGCAGCAGCTCCATCACGGCGCCCCGCGCGAGCAGTTGGGGGTCGTGCAGCACCTCCTGCGCCGTGCGCACGCGCACGGCGGGAATCTGGCGCTTTAGCAGTTCCTGCACAACGGCGGCGGTTGTCCTCGGTCCGGTCCATTCCTCGATGAGCCGGTTCAGCGCGATCGCGTTGCGCATGCGCGTGTCGCGGCTGGCAAAGCGCGGGTCGTTCTGCAACTCGGGGCGCCCCATGGCGTCAAAGAGTTCTTTCAGCCATTCCGGGCGGAACGCCACGATTGCGACCTGGCCGTCGCTGCAGCGGTAGGTGCCGAAGGGAACCATGCGATCCTGCGAATTGCCCGAGCGCATCGGATAGCCTGCCTGCGCGTAGATGTCGAAATGTTCCTCCGCAAGGATCGAGGCCAGGCAGTCCAGCATCGATACCTGGACATGCTGGCCCTTGCCGGTGCGCCCGCGCTGGATCAGCGCAGAAAGGATGCCGTTGACGGCGAACACGGGAGCCAGCAGGTCAGCGATCGGGATGCCGCAGCGCACCGGTGGGCCGTCGGCGAAGCCGGTGACCTCCATCAGTCCGCTGGCGGCCTGCACGAGGATGTCCACCCCCTTCACGCCGGGGTAGAGGCTGGGGACGCCGAAGGCGCTGATGGATCCGTAGACGATACGTGGGTTGGCGGCGCTCACCGCCTCGTAGCCCACGCCAAGGCGGGCGGCAGCGCCCTCGCTCAGGTTTTCCAGCACCACGTCGGACTCGCGCGCAAGCTGCAGGAAGAGGTCCCGGCCCTCGGCGCGCTTGAGGTCCAGCGTGACGCTTTTCTTGTTGCGCGCCCGGTTCAGGATGCTGAGGGAGACCTCGCCTTCCCTGCGTGGCCCGAAGTTCAGGCCTTCGCTGCCGACGAAGGGCTGGTTCGTGCGCGCGATGTCCCCGCCGCCCGGCGCCTCGATGTGGATCACCTCGGCGCCAAGGCCGCCCAGCAACAGGGCGCCATAAGGCCCGGCGACGGCCACCGTGAGGTCAAGTACGCGAATGCCCTCCAAGGGGCGGCTGGCTGCAGACATGCAATGCTCCTCACTCCACCCAGGTGACGATTTCGTCGAGATCCGCGCGCGCGGTGCGGAAATGGTTGGCGCGGTGATCGGGGTCTTCGTAGCCGAAGGAGATACCGCAGACGATGTGACGATCATCCGGGATGGGCAGGTGCTGGCGCAGGATGTCGGGCCAGGACGCGACCGCGGCTTGCGCGATGGCTCCTACGCCTAGCGAACTTGCGGCGAGCAGGAAGTTCGATACCCAGGCGCCGCAATCCATCACGCCATGGGTACCCAGGAGGGCGGGGCTGGTGACCAGGGCCAGGTGCGGTGCGCCGAAGAAGTGGAAGTTCTCCATTGCCTGGCGGGTCGAAGCATCGCGGTCGCCCTTGCCGACGCCGACGGCCTCGTACAGGCTCCAGCCGCAGGCACGGCGGCGGTCTCGGTACACGCCCTCGTACCCGAGTGGCCAGTCCAACTCCGGCGTGGCCGCTGCTCCGCTGTGTGCACGGGCGGAAATATCGGTGCGCAAACCCTCCAGCGCCGCGCCGCTGACGATGTGCACATGCCAAGGCTGTGCGTTGCACCAGGATGCGCTGCGGCCCGCAGTAGCCACTATGCGCGTGACCAGTTCGCGGGGCAGCGGCTGGGGCCGGAAGCCGCGGCAGCTGTGGCGCTGTGCGAGCAGGGCTGTGAATTGGTCATAGGCGGGTGTGGCCGGGGAGGTGCCTCCCGGCGCGCTGCTCGTCAGGGGAGGGCCGCCCGCTGGCGCTGCTACTGTCTCCTGCTGCTGAATGGATATCATTGATTTCACCATGAGGCTTGCCGGCCAGTCTGTTTTACATGACGCTAGATGGATAATAATGCATTATGCATAAAATAATTATGCAACCAGAAATCGTAGTCGGCCACGGTATCGAGGTCAAAGGCGAGGCCATGCAGTTGCACCACCCGGCAACATAGGCCTTGGCGCAGGGCTTCTTCTACATGGCGTTGGCGGCTGGCCTCGCCGTAGTGAAACTGGAAATTTGTACCCGGCGGCAGGCACAGCGCATTGGTGCCGGTGCCTGCGAGGTCGGTGGCCAGGATGACATCGTTCGATTGCACGATCGCACGCAGCTCATCGCTTTTGGCCAAAGGCAGGTCGCACGAAAGCACCAGCACACGCGCAGCCGTGCCGCGCAATGCGTGGACTGCCTGGCCGGCGGCCGCGTTGAGGCCGCAGTCCTGCTCGACCAGCACATGTGCTCCTGCCTTGCGAGCCATGGCCAGCACCCGCGGGCAGCGGCTGACAACCAGCGTGCGATCCAGGCCGGGATATTCGGCGGCAAGGGCGAGCGATCGGCGCAGTAACTCCGTGTTCAGCGCGTGTCGCGCATCCGTGTCGAGGAAGGGCGCGAGTCGGCTCTTGCCCTCCGAAATCGACTTCACCGGAAGAACCAGCCACGGACTCATGGGCACGCCATCCCTTCTGCAAAGCCGAGCACTTCGTGCGCCAGCTGGATGCGGTCGGGCATGGAACGCATCACCGTCCCTGTCACCAGTGGCGCGATGCCCAGCGCATTCACCGCGGAGGCGAGCGCCGCATCAGCATGGTCGAGCACGCAGGCGTCGATCAGCGGGCTATAGTGCCGCGCGACTTCGAGCGCCGAGACCTCCAGGCCCAATTCGCACATGATCTTGGCGGCGGGCCCCTTGATTGCCGCACCGCCGACGATGGGCGAGACGGCGATCACCGGCACGCCCGCCTGCCTCAACTGCGCGCGCATGCCGGGCAACGCCAGCAGCGGCGCAATGCTCAGGTACGGATTCGAGGGGCAGATCACGATAGCGCGCAGGCGCGGGTCGCGCAGCGCTTGCGTGAGTGCGGGCGAAGGTCGTGCCTGGGCCGCGCCCGCATAGCGCAGACCGAGAACCTCGGGCGCGCATTGCCGGCGCACAAAATAGTCCTGGAACCCGAGCTCGCCATCTGCCGTGTGCACCATGGTGCGCACCGGTTCGTTCGTCATCGGCGCGACCGGATGGGCGATGCCCAGGGACTGACACAGCTGCGCCGTCACCTGGGACAGTGTCTCGCCGGCGGCGAGGCGGCAGGTGCGGCGCACGTGGGTGGCGAGGTCCTGGTCGCCCAGGCGGAACCAGGTTTCTCCCCCGAGGCGCTGCAGGGCTTCCATGAAGTGCCAGGTCTCGCCCGCGAGGCCCCAACCGGTTTCCGGATTGGCGCGCCCGGCCAGGGTGTACATCACGGTGTCGAGGTCGGGGCAGACGCGCAGGCCGAGGTGATCGAAGTCGTCGCCGGTGTTCACCACCACCTGCAGCGCTTCGGGAGGGAGCACGGCCGCCAGGCCATGGACCAGCTTGGCGCCGCCGACGCCGCCGGCAAGGGCAATGATCATGCGTGTTTCTCCATGGTCAGCGGAACAGGTCGAATTGGCGCGGGCGCACCAGATCGTGCGCGCGGCCCGTGGCGGGTACGCCCG
>NZ_ACQT01000280.1 GCF_000175235.1 Acidovorax delafieldii 2AN
GCCCGCGCGGCGGCACCTGCAATGCGGCACCGGCCCAGGCGATGATCGGCAAGCAGGCCACGCCATCGGTGATGGAGCAGGCCCGCGTGGCGTCAGGTGCGGCGATGGCCCGCGTGCTGCATCCACAGCAGGTGGTGACGCTTGAATTCAGTGCCGAGCGGCTGAACCTCGTGGTGGACGGCAACGGGCGCATCACCGCAGTGCGTTGCGGCTGACCACCGCGCAACGGCGGGCCCGCACGCACCCGTCCAAACGCCAGCCGCACCACCATTGCTCCTTTTTTCATAGCTTTACACGCCCATTGCGAAAGCACTGTAAGGCGATTCGGGCTAAAAATACCGCCCCAACCGGCTGTTCGATGTGCCGGCCCGCTGAGCGGGCCCGACCCAGTCACCGGTGGCCTTGCCTCCCCCAAAAAGGCCTGGCGGCCAGCGCCGGCCGCCGAACTCGCTGAAGGCGCCGCGGCGCTTCAGTCGGTCAGGAAAAGCGCCTGCAGATCGTTCAGGAAATCAACCCCCCGCTCGGTCGGGCGCACGCGGCCCAGGTCGCGGGTGATCAGGCCTTTGCGCTCGGCCTCGTCCAGCGCACCGGCAATGGCGGTGAGCGACTGGCCGGTGCGTTCCACAAAGTCCTGCAGGGCGAAACCCTCGCGCAGGCGCAGCGCATTGAGCATGAATTCGAACGGCAGATCGGCGCGGCGCACGTCTTCGTCCAACGCCACGGCCCGACCGGCAAGGGCGTTGTCCATGTACAGCCGCGGGTCGCGGAAACGGGCCTGGCGCACCACGCGGTGGGCAAAGCTGAGCTTGCTGTGCGCCCCCGCGCCCAGGCCCAGGTAGTCGCCAAACTGCCAGTAGTTGGTGTTGTGAAAACACGCATGCCCAGGCCGCGCATAGGCCGAGATTTCATAGCGTGCCAACCCCGCCTGGCCCGTCATTTCGGTGATGCGGTCGAGCATGGCGTAGGCCTGGTCGTCCTCAGGGATGGCGGGCGGATACTTGGCAAAGTAGGTGTTGGGCTCGATGGTGAGGTGGTACACCGAGAGGTGCGGCGGCGCCAGTGCCAGCGCCGTGGCCATGTCCTGCTCCAGCTCTTGCAGGGTCTGGCCCGGCAGCGCGTACATGATGTCGAGATTGAAGGTGTCGAACGCGCTGGCGGCCTCTTGCACGGCGGCCAGCGCCTGGGCGCGGTCATGCACCCGGCCCAGGGCTTGCAAATGCCGGTCGTTGAAACTCTGCACCCCCACCGACAGGCGGGTGACACCGGCGGCGCGGAACGCCCGGAAACGGTCTTTCTCGAACGTGCCAGGGTTGGCCTCGAGCGTGATCTCGCAGTCGGCGGCCAAAGGCAGGCGCGCCCTGATGTCGCCAATCAGCCGGTCGATCGACTGCGGCGAAAACAGGCTGGGCGTACCGCCGCCGATGAAGATGCTGTGCACGCTGCGGCCCCACACCAGCGGCAGCGCCGCCTCCAGGTCGGCCACCAGGGCATCGAGGTAGCGCGCCTCAGGCAGTTCCTGCGCACCGCCCGCGCTGCGCCATTCGTGCGAGTTGAAATCGCAATAGGGGCATTTCTTCAGGCACCAGGGCAGGTGCACATACAAGGCCAGTGGCGGCAGGCTGTTGAGCTGGAGCAGGCCGGGGCGCATGTAGTGCTGGATGTCGCGCACCACGGCCGGTGCGCCTTCGGGCCCGGCGGCAGGAATGATGGGAATGGAGGCAGCCATGGCGCGGGCTCAGAACAGGTGAAGAAAAAGGGCGTGGCCCCGTGGGCCGCATGCGCCGGGGCGGGGGGCTGTACCGCGGAACAGGGGGGCCTGGACCTTCAGAGCGGGCATGGGGACGACTTGCGGTTGCTCAAAACCAGCGCTCGCGCATCAGCGCCAGCATCTGCAGCGCCGCGCGGCCCCGGTGGCTGTGGGCGTTCTTGACTTCCGGAGGCAACTCGGCAAAGGTCTTGCCGAACTCGGGAATGAACATCACCGGATCAAAGCCGAAGCCGTTGCTGCCGCGAGGCTCGCGCGTGATTTCGCCCACCACGCGCCCCACGGCAATCAAAGGCTCAGGGTCTTGGGGGCTGCGCACGGCCACCAGCGTGCTCACCATGGCGGCGCGGCGGTTGTCATGGCCCTGCATCTGCTCGAGCAGGGCCCGCACATTGGTGTCGTCGCCTTTTTCGTAGCCGAACTGGGTGGCGTAGTAGGCCGTGTCCACGCCTGGCAGGCCGCCGAAGGCGTCCACGCACAGGCCGGCATCATCGGCCAGCGCGGGCAGGCCGGTGTGCTGGGCGGCAAAGCGCGCCTTGGCCAGGGCGTTCTCGACGAAGGTGCGGTGCGGCTCTTCGGCCTCGCCCACGCCCAGGTCGGCCTGGCGCACCAGTTCCACGCCCAGGGGGGCCAGCATGGCCTGCAGTTCGGAAAGCTTGCCGCGGTTGTTGGATGCGAGTACCAATTTCATAGTCAAATGGGCTTGTAGCGCTTATCAGTAATGCGAACAAAGCTATTGTTTCAATAGCGATTGCTGTTGCAGGGCCACCAGCTCGGCAATCCCTTTTTCGGCCAGCCCCAGCAACTGGTCCATCTCGGCACGGGTGAAGGCGGCACCCTCGGCCGTGCCCTGCACTTCGACGAAGTGGCCAGCGCCCGTCATCACCACGTTCATGTCGGTGTCACACCCCACGTCTTCGGCGTATTCGAGGTCCAGCAGGGGCGTTCCCTGGACGATACCGACCGAGATGGCCGCCACGGACCCGCGGATCGGCGAGGCGGTGATCTTGCCGCTGGCCAGCAATTGGTTCACCGCATCCTGCGCCGCCACCCAGGCACCGGTGATGGCAGCGGTGCGCGTACCGCCGTCGGCCTGGATCACGTCACAGTCGAGCTGGATGGTGCGCTCACCCAGCAGGCGCAGGTCGAACACGGCCCGCAGCGAGCGGCCGATGAGGCGCTGGATCTCCTGCGTGCGGCCGCTTTGCTTGCCCTTGGCGGCCTCGCGGTCGCTGCGCTTGTGGGTGGCGCGGGGCAGCATGCCGTACTCGGAGGTGACCCAGCCCTCGCCCGTGCCGCGCTGGTGCGGCGGCACTTTGTCTTCGACCGACGCGGTGCACAGCACCTGGGTGTTGCCGAACTCGATCAGCACCGAGCCTTCGGCGTGCATGGTGTAGCGGCGGGTGATGCGCACGGGGCGCAGCTGGTCGGCGGCGCGGCCGCCCGAACGGGTGAAGGTGGTCATGGGGTGGGTGCAATCAACAAGGGGTGGCGAAGGTGCGGGCATTCTGCGGCAAAGCCCGTGGGCGGCACCCCGCAGAGTAGGGCACCACGCGGCGAATAGGGGATGCAGAGGCTGCACCACCGCCGCGTGAGCCAACAGCGGCGCCGCGCGCGCAGCACGGGCTCGCGCGGGACCCCTGCCGTCAGGCCTTGCGCGCCGCCGAGCGGCGAATGGCTTCGTTGATCTCGGCGATGGATCGTTCGATGGCATCGTCGTCCAGATCGTCGACCAGCCCGTCCAGCGGGCCCGCCTGGATGGTCGAGGCGAAAACGTCGTCACTGATGCTGTCGGTGGAAACGCCCTGCGTGGATTCGAAAGCGTCGGGCGTCTCCCACTCAAGCGCCACCACGGTGACGTTGTCGCTGCCCTCGCCCGCCTTGCGCAATGCCTGCTCCACCAGATCGGGCACTGCGTGCGAAACCGTCTGCTGGCAGAGCTGGGTAGCGATCTCCTCATCGCTCAGCGTGCCCCACAGGCCATCGGAGCACAACAGAATGCGGTCGCCTTGCTCCAGGTACACGGGGCCGGTGACGTCGTAGATGGGCTTGGTGGGCGAGCCCAGGCAAGTGAACAGCACGTTGCGGTTGATGCGGTCGAGCCCCGGCGGGGGAGCGTTGCGCAGCTCCAGATAAGAGTGGTCGCGCGTGCGGGTGAGCAACTCGCCACCGCGCACCATGTAAAGCCGCGAATCGCCACAGTGAATCCACGAGGCGGCCCCCGCCTGCACCACGGCGGCGACCAGGGTGGTGCGGGGCGTGTCGAGCATGCCCTTCTCGGACGCATAGCGCAGGATCTGGTGGTGCGCCGCCAGCAGGGCCGAGGACAGAAAGTCCTGCACGTTCTCGAGCAGCGGCTTAGCCTCGCGCTGGAACAGGGCAGAGATGGTCTGCAGCGCGATCTGCGCGGCCACCTCGCCTTCGGGGTGTCCGCCCATGCCGTCGGCCAGCACGAACAAGCCCGATTCGCGCGTGTAGCAGTAGCCCATGCGGTCTTCGTTCTTCTCGCGCCCGCCGCGGCGGCTGATCTGGAATACCGAAAATTTCATAGGGGCTTACGCAGGCAAGGATGCGGCAGGGCACCGTGCGGGCGGCACGGCGCCGTCCGGCGCGGCGCGCAACGCTCGGGTTGAGGGTGGATGGCCAC
>NZ_ACQT01000279.1 GCF_000175235.1 Acidovorax delafieldii 2AN
AGCAGCATCGCCGTGCGGGCGGGCTCGCCCACGAGGGCGGCGATGTGCGCGATCTGGTTGGTGTTCATGCCCGCAGTGTGCCGCAGCGATGGCCGCGTTGCTTCGTTCCGGGGCGAAGCATCCACCGCCCGGTGCGGAGCACGATGGACTCCTTGCAACCAACCCTGCTGAACGCCATGCTCATCACCTGCTTCATCCGCTATGAAATCGACCCGTTCCAGCGCGAAGCCTTCCGCACTTACGCCGAGGCCTGGGGCCGCATCATTCCCCGTTGCGGCGGCCATCTGGTCGGCTACTTCCTGCCCAGCGAGGGCACCAATGACGAAGCCTGGGGCCTGATCGCCTTTGACAGCCTGGCGGCCTACGAGGCCTACCGGGCGCGCCTTCGCGCCGACAGCGAGGGCCGCGCCAATTTCGAGTGGGCGCAGCAGCAGCGCTTCATCGTGCGCGAGCGGCGCACCTTCACGGAGGCGGTGACTGGCACCCTGTGGCGCCCGGCCCAGCCCGCCGCTGCGAACGCGCCAGAGGCCCGGCCATGATCGCCGTGATCTTCGAGGTACAACCCAGCGCCGAAGGGCGCCCGGCATACCTCCACCTCGCCGCCGGACTGCGCGAGCGGCTAGAGGCCATGGATGGTTTCATCTCCGTCGAGCGCTTCGAAAGCCTGTCCACGCCCGGCAAGCTGCTGTCTTTGAGCTTCTGGCGTGACGAAGAGGCCGTGGCCCGCTGGCGCACCCTGCCCGCGCACCGCCAGGCCCAGGTGGCGGGCCGTGCGGGCGTGTTTGCAGAATACCGGCTGCGCGTGGCGGCCGTGCTGCGCGACTATGGCCTGCACGAGCGCAGCCACGCCCCCGCAGACTCGCGCGCCTGGCACGAAGGGCCAGCCTCTGGAAAAGGCTTGCTTGGCAGTGCCGAACCGCTATAATGTCGGGCTTCGCTGGCAATGCCCCGTCGGCCAAATACTAGTTACAGACGGGGAAACCGCCACGTATGGTCTTGAGGCCCGATCTCCCCAAGACCCTCTGCGGGCAAAATTTTGGAAAACATTAGCTAATGACTACGATCCGCGTAAAAGAAAACGAACCCTTTGACGTTGCCCTGCGCCGCTTCAAGCGCACCATTGAAAAGCTCGGCCTGCTGACCGACCTGCGCGCCCGTGAGTTCTACGAGAAGCCCACCGCTGAGCGCAAGCGCAAGAAGGCGGCCGCCGTGAAGCGCCACTACAAGCGCGTTCGCAGCATGCAACTGCCCAAGAAGATGTACTGATCTTCCGGACCCCAAGCCTGCTTGGGTCCCAGAACCCGCGCTAGGGACGCCAAGCGCGGGTTTTTGTTTTTTCGGGCCTGCACAAAGCCCCTCTGGCGTCATTGCAACGCCTTGTCGTAGCAGCACTGCTGCCTGCGGCGTTGGCGCCTAGCCAGAGGGGCTTTGTGCAAACCCTCCGTCCCAGTCTGAAACCAAAAAAGGAAGCCGCCATGAGCCTCAAGGACCAGATCACCGAAGACATGAAGACCGCCATGCGCGCCAAGGACAGCGAGCGCCTGGGCACCATCCGCCTGCTGCAGGCCGCGATGAAGCAAAAGGAAGTGGACGAGCGCATCGTGCTGGACGACGTGGCCATCGTTGCCATCGTGGACAAGCTCATCAAGCAGCGCAAGGATTCGATCACGGCGTTTGAAGGTGCTGGCCGCCAGGACCTGGCCGACAAGGAAAAGTCCGAAATGGCCGTGCTGCAGGCCTACCTGCCCGAGCGCATGTCGCCCGAAGAAACCCTGGCCGCCGTGAAGGCCATCGTGGCCGAACTGGGCGCTGCGGGCCCCGGCGACATGGGCAAGGTCATGGGCGTGGTCAAGACCCGCCTGGCCGGCAAGGCAGACATGGGCCAGGTATCGGCGGCCGTGAAGGCAGCCCTGGCGGGCTGACCACCGCGCAGGGCAGCGCCCGGCAGCCCGTCCCCACAAGAGTGGCCAGCGCTCGCCAAGAACGCGCTGGTCACTCTTTTTTTTTGACAACGCCGGGGGTGCCACGGGCCGCACCGGCTTTCGGCAAACCCGCCTTGCGTATGCGCTTTGACGGGCGCCGGACGACCACTGCGCCCACGCAGAGAATCGCCATCGAGGACTGCCGACGCCTGCCGAGCGCCCGCGGCGAATCGCAGCGCCCAGACCCCCGGCAAATGCCGTAGCCGCAGCGCTCTCCCCCAGACGGCTTCAGCCCCGCAAGCGCTCCCACTCCTGTCGAAAATACGCTTCGAGAAATTCGACGCACACCCGCACCTTGGCTGAGCGATCGAGCCGCGTGGGGTACACCGCCCACACGTTGGCCTCCTGTCGCCAGTCGGGCAGCACCTGCACCAGCCGCCCCGCGCGCAGGTGCGCCCCCACATCCCACAGCGAGCGCAGCGCGATGCCGCGCCCATCCACGGCCCACTGCACCACCATCTCGCCGTTGTTGGCCGACAGCGGCCCCCGCACCTTCACCGTCTCATCCATCGCCCCGCCGCGCAGCCGCCACACGCCAAAAGGGTGGTCGCGTTCCTTGATCACCAGACAGTCGTGCCCTGGCAGGTCGGCCAGCGTGCGCGGGCTGCCATGGCGTGCCAGGTAGGCGGGGGCGGCGCACAGCACACGGTGGTTGTCGGCCAGCCGCCGTGCGATCAGATGCGGCGCGATCTCGTCGCCCACGCGCACGTCCAGATCGAACCCCTCGCCCGCCACATCCACCAGCCGATCGAACACTTCAAGCCGTACCTGCAAGCCGGCATGCTGCGCGACCAGCCGCGACATGGCGGGGGCCACGATCTGGCGGCCAAAGCCAAAACTGCTGCTCACCCGCAGTTGTCCGCGCGGCTCACGGCGGGTGACGGCAACCTCTTGCAGGAGCTGGTCCATGTCGTCGAGGATGCGCTGCGCCCACTGAAAGACACGCTCGCCCTCCTCGGTCACGGCCACGCGGCGCGTGGTGCGGTGCAGGAGCTTCACGCCCAGTTCCTGCTCCAGCAGCCGGATGCGCTTGCTAACGTACGCGGGCGAGGCGCCGAGCTCGGTCGCCGCTTCGCCGAAGCTGGCCTTGCGCACCACGACGGTGAACACCCGCAGGTCTTCGGTGGCTGGAGATTTATGCACGATTTGTGAAGAATGAGAGCACAGTTGCCGCATTGTATTTTTAGGTAGACAGCCGAACAATGCAGCCCAATGCCACGGCGGGCGACGCACGGGCCACGCTGCCCATGCAGCGGGCGCGGTGCAATCGCCGCCACGCCAGGCGGACGCCGCCGCCGACACCCCGGCGCTTGCACCTGGCCGATGGATCAACGCCTTCAACCCACTTCCTCACCCTTCAAGGATTCCGCATGAACAACAGCCCCTCTTCTTTCAGGATCGCCGTCATTCCCGGCGACGGCATCGGCAAGGAAGTCATGCCCGAAGGCCTGCGCGCCGTGCAGGCCGCCGCCCGGCGCTTTGGCATCGTGCTGGAGACCACCACCATCGGGTGGGCCAGCTGCGACTACTACGCGGCCCACGGAAAAATGATGCCCGACGACTGGAAAGCGCAACTGTCGGGCATGGACGCCATCCTCTTCGGGGCCGTGGGCTGGCCGGCCAGCGTGCCCGACCACGTCTCGCTGTGGGGATCGCTGCTCAAGTTCCGCCGCGAGTTCGACCAGTACATCAACCTGCGCCCCGTGCGATTGTTTGAGGGCGTGCCCTGCCCGCTGGCCGGCCGCAAGCCCGGCGACATCGACTACTACGTGGTGCGCGAGAACACCGAGGGCGAATACACGTCGCTGGGCGGCATCATGTACGAGGGCACCGACCGCGAGATCGTGATCCAGGAATCGGTCTATTCGCGCCACGGCGCCAACCGCCTGCTGAAGTTCGCCTTCGATCTGGCCCAGAGCCGTGCGCGCAAGCACGTGACCCTGGCCACCAAGAGCAACGGCATCGCCATCAGCATGCCCTGGTGGGACCAGCGTGCCGACGACGTGGCCAAGGCCTACCCCGAGGTGACGCTCGACAAGCAGCACATCGACATCCTCACGGCGCGCTTCGTGCTGCAGCCAGGCCGCTTTGACGTGGTGGCGGCCACCAACCTGTTTGGCGACATCCTTTCGGACCTAGGCCCGGCCACCACGGGCACCATCGGCCTCGCCCCCTCGGCCAACCTGAACCCTGAGCGCGCCTTCCCCAGCCTGTTCGAGCCCGTGCACGGCTCGGCGCCCGACATCTACGGCAAGAACATCGCCAACCCCATTGCCATGATCTGGTCGGGCGCGCTGATGCTGGACTTCCTCACCCAGGGGCAGGGCGCGGGCCGCCAGGCACACGATGCCATCGTGGCGGCCATCGAAGAGGTGCTCAGGAGCGGCCCGCGCACCCCCGACCTGGGCGGAACGGCCAACACCACGCAGGTG
>NZ_ACQT01000278.1 GCF_000175235.1 Acidovorax delafieldii 2AN
GTCGCCGCCAGCAGGGCCACCAGGTGGGCGCCCGCCGAATGCCCCATGGTCAGAAAGCGCTGCGGGTCTGCGCCCCAGCCGGGCGCCTGGCGCTGGGCGGTGGCCAAGGCACGGGCAACGTCGCGCAACTGCTCGTCCGGGCCGGCCTCGGGCAACAGGCGGTAGTTGACCGAAACCAGCACCACGCCCCGTGGCACCCAGCGCGCCACCTTGTTCTGCACAAGGCGCTCGTGGGCCTTGTCACCATGGCGCCAGCCCCCGCCGTGCACCAGGAACACCACGGCAGCCTTGTCCCCCCGCCAGGCGGGGGCAGGTACACGTCCATGCGCTGGCGAGGCTGCGGGCCATAGGCCACGTCGCGCAGCAAGCGCACACCCGCGGGCAGCATGGCGGTGCGGCTGGCGCCGCCCTCCTGCACGCCATCGTCCAGCTCCTCTGCAGCGGCGCGGTCGTTGGCGCGCTGCGCAAGCCGGTCACGCAGGGGCCCGGCGCTGGCCGGCGCCTGGAAAGCCACCAGCAAAAAGGCCATGGCGGCCACCAACCAGGCGGTTGAACGCAAGTTCAGGCGAAGAAAAGACATATGGATGTGCACCAGGCGCAAGTGGAGAGGTGGCCGCGATTGTGGAAAGGCCCCGTGAAGCGCGTACCGGGCGCATGTATCAGGCGGTAACAATCCATCCTTCGAGGCCATCGAACCGCTGGGGCAAGCCATAGAGCGCGTCGCCCTCAGCGTGGCGCTGCTGTGCCCAGGCCGCTTGCATCAGGCACAGCACGGCGTCGAGGCTGTCGCCGCTGGCATCCTGAACCAGCGCGTCGCGCTGGGCATGACTGAGCTTGAGCCGCAGGCCCAGGCGGGTCTGGCCCATCTCCAGCGCATGGACCACGTCATTGCGCGCGATCAGCCGGTCGGGGGTTTGTTTGGCGCGGTCGTCACTCTTGTAGCTGCGGCGCGCCAGGATCTCCCGGGCCAGCAGGCCCGGATAGGCCTCCAGCGCCACACGCCGCGCATCGCCCGCGTGCAGCCCGGGCAGGTGTGCGCCCGCATCCAGCAGCAGCGGCACGCCGGCATGCAGCATGTAGGCCACGGGCGGATTCACCCATTTCATCGACGGGCTCGACCCCGCAGGCCCATCGGTGGCGCGGTGTGCGAACTTGCCGCCCACAGGCCGCGCTCGGCAGAAGGCCGCGAACTGCGCGCGGATCTGGTCGCGGCCGAGCCCGCGGTAGTGCTGCATGCAGGCCAGCCAGTCCTCGGGCCAGCCCAGCGCCTGCACCAGTTCGCGCGGCAGGCCAAAAGGCAGATCGAACCCTCCGACCCAGTCGCCCGGCTGCGCCAGCCATTGCCCGAACGCGGCCAGCGTGTCAAAGCACTCCAGCGCCGTGAGCTGCACACGCAGGCCCTCGCGCCGGCCCAGCGCCAATACCACGGGCTTGCGCCGGCTGGGGCTGCTGCTGAAATCGCAGCCCAGCAACACGGGTGCGGAAGAATCGGCCATGGCCCCTACCCCAGCGCCAGCGCGGTCACGCCCGCGGCAATGCACAGCGCTCCCAGAATGCGCGCCAGCCGGTCGCCTTCGCCCAGCAGGTGCCCGCCGATGAGCGCGGCGAACAGCATCGACACCTCGCGCGCCGGCGCCACGTGCGACATGGGCGCCTCGCGCATGGCATACAGCACCAGCACATAGGCCACTGGGCTCACTACCGCCACCAGCAGGGCGAAGCGCCACTGCGCCTGCCACAGCACACGCGCGGTGGGCAGGTCGCGCAGCACCACGGGCGCCAGCAACCCCACGCGCACGAAGTTGCCCATGTAGTCCACCAGGATGGGCGACATCAGCAGGGCCTTGACCGCATAGCCGTCCACCACGGTGTAGCTGGCGATGAAGGCGCCGGTAAGCAGGCCATAGGCCATGCCCTTGTGCACCCGCTGGCGCGCCGCCGGATCGTGCGCCGCGCGCAGCAAGCCCGGACCGCCAGCGATCAGGAACACGCCCCCCACCACGCCCACGATGCCCAGGGCCCCCAGCGCGGAAATCTGCTCACCCAGCAGCGTGATGGCCACCAGCGACGACAACAGCGGCCCCGAGCCGCGCGCCAGCGGGTACACCACCGTGAGATCGGCCTTGCGGTAGCCGCGCAGCAGAATCACGTAGTACGCCACGTGCAGCAGCCCGCTGGCCACCACAAAGCCCCACTCCACCGCGCCCCACCGCGGCACGGCATCGCGCCCCAGCCACCAGCCCAGCGGTGCCCAGAACAGCATCATCAAAAAGGAGGTGAAGAACGCGAACCGCGCATCACCCCCGGCCTTCTTGGCGGCGATGTTCCAGCAGGCATGGATCAAACCGGCCAGGATGATGAGGGCGAAGGCGGTGAGGGTCACGGGGAAGAAGGAACGGCTTGAATGCAAAAAGCCGCAGCGCCAATTGGCTGCTGCGGCTGATGGATGTCAGTTGCTACAACATCAACAAAAAGTGGGAGTGATTGGCGTAGCGAGCGGCCTCAGCTTGGGTGGAGGAACGCAGCCGCACTCCCGTGCGGCGAGTACCGCAGGCCCGAGACGTGGCCGCGCAGTAGCCAAGCGCCCCACTTTTCAGGCGCGGCCGATGATGGAGGCGGTCGCCATCAATTCTTCCAGCAGCGCAAACGACACCTTGCCCGACACCGCATACGGGTCCAACTCGGGTTTTTCGGAATACTTGAGCAGGATGGAATGGTTGATCTTGGACAGGTTCACCTGCCCCATGGTCCAGCCGCCAAAACGCCGCTCGGCAATCTCTTCGTAGTGCAGCAGTTCCACGTTCTGGTGGCGCGGATCGCGCTGGATGTGACCATATAGCTCGTTGACCGCCGAGCGTCCGCCTTCGATGGCCTGCAGGAACACCCCGCCGCCATAGCACAGGATGCCCGTGATGCCGCAACCGGGGTTGTGCTGGCGCGACTGGGTGAGGATGGCCTCGATGGCGGCAGGCGAAGTGTCCACCGCGCGGCTGGCATAAAGCAGGCGTACGAGCATGTCAGTTCTTTCCTGGAATGAGCGAGAGGAATTCGCGGCGCAGGGCGCTGTCCTTGAGGAACACGCCGCGCATCACGGAGTTGATCATCTTGCTGTCCATGTCGCGCACACCGCGCCAGGACATGCAGAAGTGGCTGGCCTCCATCACGATGGCCAGGCCATCGGGCTGGGTTTTTTCCATGATCAGGTCGGCCAGTTGCACCACGGCTTCTTCCTGGATCTGCGGCCGGCCCATGATCCAGTCGACGATGCGTGCGTATTTCGACAGACCGATCACGTTGGTGTGCTCGTTGGGCATGATGCCGATCCATATCTTGCCGATGACGGGGCAGAAATGGTGGCTGCAGGCGCTGCGCACCGTGAGCGGGCCCACGATCATGAGTTCGTTGAGGTGCTCGGCGTTCGGAAACTCGGTGATGGGGGGCGCCTGCACGTACCGGCCCTTGAACACCTCGTTGAGGTACATCTTGGCCACGCGGCGCGCGGTGTTGTGGGTGTTGTGATCGCCAGCGGTGTTGATGACCATGCTGTCGAGTACGCCCTGCATCTTCACCTCGACCTCGTCGAGCAGCTGCTCCAGCTCGCCCGGTTCGATGAACTCGGCGATGTTGTCGTTGGCGTTGAAGCGCTTGCGCGCGGCGGCAATGCGCTCGCGGATCTTCACGGAAACAGGCGTGCCTTCATCCGGCGGAATGGGCGTCATATCGGCAACTGGTTGACTGGACATGGCTGCATCCTACCAGCGAATGCCCACCTGGGAATTCAAAGGGATTTAGGGCTCAAGCGCTTGCCTGGCAAGCGCATTAAGCTATTTTTTCAATAGCAAACAGCGCATGCCTGGTCAGTACCTGTTGCCGGTGACCCACAGCGCCAGGCGCATCAGGCCGAAGGCCACGCGGTCGAGCACCCGCTGGCGCAGCGGCCGCCCTGCGTAACGGGCAGGGTCCATGCGCCGCCCCGCATGCTGCATGGCATGCACGAGGCGCTGGCGCAGATCGGTGGCAAAGGCGGCATCCTCGACCACCACATTGGCTTCGCGCGCCAGCAGCAGGCTCAGGGGGTCGAGGTTGGACGAACCCACGGTGGCCCAGGGCCTGTCGCCCTGGGCGTCGATCACCGCGACCTTGGCGTGCAGAAAGCTCGGCTCGTATTCATGGATTTCCACCCCCGCCGCCAGCAGCGCCCCGTACACCGGTCGCGCTGCGTGGTACTGCATGAAATATTCATAGCGCCCCTGCAGCAAGAGCCGCACCCGCACACCGCGGCGTGCGGCCAGAACCAGGGCCCGTCGCAGCTTGCCACCGGGCAGGAAATACGCGTTCGCGATGATGATCTCGTGGCGCGCGGCGCCAATGGCGCGCCGGTAGGCCTTTTCGATGCGGCTGCGGTTGCGCACGTTGTCGCGCAGCACCAGCGCAGCGCGCATGCCGCCCTGGCCCA
>NZ_ACQT01000277.1 GCF_000175235.1 Acidovorax delafieldii 2AN
GCGGGCCCCAGCTTGGTGTGGCCCGCTGCGCCTTCAACCGACGAAGCGGCCGTTGGCGCCCATCACGCCCAGATCGAGAAACTTCGAGCCCACATAGGGCGCATTGCCACCGTAGTCGATCACCAGGCCGCCCAGGTCCGTGCTGCGCAGGCTGGCCAGCGCGGTGCGCAGCTTGGCGCGCGTGAGGTCGCGGCCCGCGCGTGTCATGCCCTCGGCCAGCACGCGCATGTTCACGTAGCCTTCAAAGCTGCGCGAAGAAAAATCCTGGTAGCCCTGCGCTCGCATGGCGGCCTGGTAGTCGCGCACCACTGCCACACTGGTGCGCCCGGCATCGGGCAACACCATCGACAGCGCCAGTCCGGCCGCCCGGCCGCCCAGCTGGCGCAGGTTGTCGCCGCTCAGCGCCACGCTCGTGGCGGCCAGCGGCATGCTGGGCGAGGCCTTCTTGAAGGCCGTGACCAGCTCGGCGGAAACGTCGCCGGCCGTGCCCAGCAGCACGGTGGTCGGCTTGGCGGCCAGGGCCTGCCGCACCACCTCGTTCACCTGGGTGCCCTTGGCGTCCAGCTTGAAGGCCTTGGGTTTGGGCTGGTTGGCGGCCTTGAGCGCGTTGTTCACGTCGGCCAGGAATTCGCGGCCAAAAGCCGTGTCGTGGTACAGGATGGCCAGGTCGGTAATGCCCATGGCCACCAGCTTTTGCGCGAGCCTTCGGGCTTCGTCGGTGTAGCTGGCACGCACGTGGAACACCGAGCGGTAGTCGGCCTTGCGCAGCGACGAGGCGCCACTCTGGGGGGCCACGTAGGGGATCTGCGCCTCGTCCACCAGCGGCAGGATGCGCTGGTTGTTGCCGGTGCCCATGCACGATAGCAGCGCGGCCACGTTGGCATCGGCGATCAGCTTGCGGGCATTTTCTTCGGAGCGCGCCGGCTCATAGCCATCGTCCAGCGCCAGCAGGTGCAGCTCGCGGCCGTGGATGCCGCCGCGGGCGTTGGCCTGTGCGATGCCGGCGTCAAGGCCCTGCTTGAGTTCGCGCCCCAGGCTCGCCAGGGGGCCGGTGATGCCCAGCGAGCAGCCAATGCTCACGGTCTTGGCATCGATGGTGTCCTGCGTGCCTGCCGCGCGCGACAACGGTGCGAAGGCGAATGCCGCGCTGGCGGCGGCGAGGGTCTGGGTGAATTGGCGGCGTTGCATGTGCGGGGGAAAAGCCCGTGCCATGGGCACGGGAGTTAGGGAAAACCCTGATGTTGCGGGAGTTCGCTGTCCCACCGCTGCCGCGCAGGTGACCCGCGCTGGCCATCGCGGCATTCTGTGGTGCGTCCGCTGCGGTGCGATGGCCTGTGCGGCGCTGTCGTCATGCCGTCACGCATGCGGGGTAGCGGTGTGACATTCGGCGTCGAGGTACCCGGCAGCGGCGCCGTCACGCCATCACGCCGCCGGGTGCATCGACCCCGTTTCCACGTAACGCTGGTGCCACGACAGCGCTTCGTTCAGCAGGTGGGGCGTGTGCTGGCCGCCGGCGCTGTGCTTGGCGCGTTCCACATAGTCGTGCAAGGCCGGGCGGAAGTCCGGGTGGGCGCAGCGGTCGATGATGACCTCTGCGCGCTGGCGCGGCGACAGGCCGCGCAGGTCGGCCAGGCCCTGTTCGGTGACGATGATCTGCGTGTCGTGCTCGGTGTGGTCCACATGCGAAACCATGGGCACGATGCAGCTGATGGCGCCGTTCTTGGCCACCGAGGGTGTCACGAAGAACGACAGGTAGCCGTTGCGCGCAAAGTCGCCCGAACCGCCAATGCCGTTCATCATGGCCGTTCCCATCAGGTGGGTGGAGTTGATGTTGCCGTAGATGTCGGCCTCGATCATCGAGTTCATGGCGATGATGCCCAGGCGGCGCACCAGCTCGGGGTGGTTCGAGATTTCCTGCGGGCGCAGGATGATGCGCTCACGATAGAAGTCAATGTTCTGCTCGAAGTCTTCATAGGCCTTGCGGCTGAGCGAAATCGCCGTGGCCGAGGCCTTGCTCATCTTGCCTGCGCGCAGCAGGTCCAGCATGCCGTCCTGTAGCACTTCGGTGAAGCCCAGCAGATTCTCGAATGGTCCGTGCAGCAGGCCAGCCAGCACCGCATTGGCCACGTTGCCCACGCCCGACTGCACGGGCAGCATTTCCTTGGGCAGGCGGCCCATCTTCATCTCATGCGCCAGGAAGTCGATGATGTAGCTGGCAATTTTGTTGGAGTTCTCGTCCGGCGTGGCAAACACGTTGTCGCGATCGCCCTTGTGGGTCTCCACCACGGCAATCACCTTGGTCGGGTCCACCCGCAGATAGGGCTGGCCGATGCGGTCGTCCGCATGGGTCATGTTGATGGGCACGCGGCGCGGCGGAATGGCCGTGCCGTAGTAGATGTCGTGCATGCCTTCCATCTTGGCCGAAGGCTTGGTATTGACTTCGAGGATCACCTTGTCGGCGATCTCCAGCCAGGTCTTGTTGTTGCCCACGGCCGCCGCGGGGATCAGCAGGCCTTCGTCCGTCACGCCCAGCACCTCGATCACGGCAACGTGCAGGGGGCCGAGAAAGCCGAACCATGCATGCTGGGCGACGTGCGACAGGTGCATGTCGATGAAGTCGATCTCGCCAGCGTTGATCTTGTTGCGGCAGATGGGGTCGGTGTTGAAGGGCAGGCGCTGGCCCAGGGCATTGGCCGCTGCCAGGGCACCATCGAGCTCGGGGGCGGTCGAGGCGCCCGTCCACACGTTGATCTTGTAGGGTTTGCCGGCCGCATGCTCGGCCTTGGCACGGGCCGCAAGGGCCTGGGGCACGGCCTTGGGGTAGCCCGCGCCGGTGAATCCGCTCATGCCGACGTTGGCGCCAGTGGGAATGAGAGCCGCAGCCTCTTCGGCTGACATGACGCGTTGAAGGAAGGCTGGGTGGCGTACCCGATCGGCCAGGGACATGGGGGGAAAACTCCGCAACGGTGAATGGGCGTCGGCGCGCAAGCTGCGCCAGGTAAACCTGTTGATTTTAGCCGTGGCGACTGAAACTCTAAGGGTTTACCCGTGGCGGCGGCCGGATGCCGTCAGCCCTTGCGGTTGAGCATCGCGTACAGCAGGATGGCCCCAAACGTAGCGGTACCAATGCCCCCCAGCGCGAACTGGCCGAACTTCAGCGTGAAATCCCCCGTGCCCACGATCAGCGTGATGGCCGCCACGATGAGGTTGCGGTTGTTCGAGAAATCCACCTTGTTGTCGACCCAGATCTTGGCGCCGGCCACGGCAATCAGGCCGAACACCACGATCGAGACGCCGCCCATCACGGGCAGCGGAATGGCCTGGATCAGCGCTCCGAACTTGGGCGAGAAACCCAGCACCAGCGCGATCAGCGCCGCCACGAAGAACACCGCGGTGGAATAGATGCGCGTGGCCGCCATCACGCCGATGTTCTCGGCATACGTCGTCACGCCCGTGCCACCGGCGCTGCCGCTGATCATGGTGGCGATGCCGTCACCCATGAAGGCGCGCCCCATGTAGCGATCCATGTCGTGCCCGGTCATGGCCGTCACGGCCTTGATGTGGCCCAGGTTCTCGGCCACGAGGATGATGGCCACGGGGGCGATCAGCAGCATGGCCGGCCCGCTGAACACGGGCGAGGCAAATTGCGGCAGGCCGAACCAGGCCGCATTGGCCACCCCCGAGAAGTCCATGGGCTTGCCCAGGCCCATGCCGTTGGTCAGCACCGCGTAGAGCACGCTGGCCAGGATCAGGCCCACCAGGATCAGCAGGCGCTGCAGCATGCCGCGCGTGAACACGGCCACCAGGCCCACGCACAGGAACGTGGCGGCCTGCATCCAGCTCTCGAAATTGTTGGCCGCCATGTTCTTGACCGGAACGCCCGCGAGGTTCAGGCCGATCACGGCCACCACCGCGCCCGTCACCACCGGCGGCATGAAGCGCTCGATCCAGCGCGTGCCCACGCCCTGCACGATCACGCCGATCAGCGTGTACACCGCCCCGCAGGCGATGATGCCCCCCAGCGCCACGCCGATGTTGGCGTTGGGTCCCTTGCCCGCATACGAGCTTGCCGCGATCACCACGCCGATGAAGGCGAAGCTGGAGCCCAGGTAGCTGGGCACGCGTCCGCCCGTCATCACGAAGAACAGCAGCGTGCCGATGCCGCTCATGAGGATGGCCACGTTCGGGTCGAACCCCATGAGGATGGGGGCGAGCACCGTGGCGCCAAACATGGCAATCACGTGCTGCACGCCCATGGCGGCGGTCTGCGGCCACGACAGGCGCTCGTCGGGCGCGACGACGGCGCCCTCGCGGGGCTGCACCTCGCGCCAGCGCGGGAAAAAGTTCTCGGACATGGGAAAGCTCCTCTCGGACAGGATGTTGTTGTGGATGTGAGGGAATGCGCGGCGGCCGAGGTGTCGGCGGCGCGCCATCATAGTGCGCGGCCGGCGAACGCGCCGGCGGTCGCACGCGGAGGG
>NZ_ACQT01000276.1 GCF_000175235.1 Acidovorax delafieldii 2AN
GGGTGCGGCGCTGAGCGGGCCTCGGCGGGCGGCGCCTGCCGAGGCCCGCCTTCCCTGCGAAGGTGGTCTGGAAATTGATCCAGGTCATGTGCACTCGGGGCGCCGGAAACCGCCAACAGGGTAATCAACGCCCGTGTGGGCCGTGTGCCTTGATAATGGAGCCTGCGCCACCGGCAATGGGGTGGCGAAAACTGAATATTTGAAGCGGCCGGGCCGCTGTTCTGGAGCACGATTGAAAATGGCAGATTCCTTTTCCTACGAACAACTGATCGCCTCGGGTGAAGGCCGGCTGTTCGGCGCCGACAGCGGGCGTCTGCCGCTGCCACCCATGCTGATGTTTGACCGCATCACGCACATCGACAGCGATGGCGGCGCGCACGGGCTGGGAAAGATCCGCGCCGAGCTCGACGTGCGCCCCGACCTGTGGTTCTTCGCCTGCCATTTCCAGGGTGACCCGGTGATGCCCGGCTGCCTGGGCCTGGACGCCATGTGGCAGCTCATCGGCTTTTACTTGACCTGGCTGCAGCTGCCGGGCCGGGGACGCGCTCTGGGCGCGGGCGAGGTCAAGTTCACCGGCGAAGTCGGCCCCGACGTGAAGCTGGTCACGTACGAAATCGACATCAAGCGCGTCATCAAGCGCAAGCTGGTCATGGCCATCGGCGATGCCCGCCTGCTGGCCGATGGCAAGGAAATCTACGTCGCCAGCGATCTGCGCGTGGGACTGTTCAAACGCGAGGACGACGGCGCAGCACAAGGAGCCGCAGCATGAAACGGGTGGTGATCACGGGCACGGGCATCGTCTCGTGCATCGGCAACGACATGGCCACGGTCACGCAGTCCTTGCGGGAAAGCCGCTCGGGCATCCGGGCCATGCCCCAGTTCACCGAGATGGGCATGCGCAGCCAGGTGGCCGGCGTGCCGCAGATCAACCTCGAAGAGCACATCGACCGCAAGCAGTTGCGCTTCATGGGCGACGCTGCCGCCTATGCGCACATTGCGCTCAAGCAGGCGATCGCCGAGTCGGGCCTCATGCCCGATCAGGTGTCCAACCCGCGCACCGGTCTCATCATGGGTTCGGGCGGCGGCTCGCCGGCGAACCAGATCGAGGCGGCCGACATCCTTCGCAGCAAGGGCATCCGCCGCGTGGGCCCCTACCAGGTCACGCGCTGCATGAGTTCCACCGTGTCGGCCTGCCTGTCGACCAACTTCGGCATCAAGGGCATCAACTACTCCATCACGTCGGCCTGCAGCACCTCGGCGCATTGCATCGGCGCGGCAGCCCAGCAGATCGCTTGGGGCATGCAGGACGTGATGTTCGCCGGCGGTGGTGAAGAAGTGACCTGGGGCATGGGCCTGCTGTTCGACGCCATGGGCGCCATGTCCAGCGCGTACAACGCCACGCCCGAGAAGGCCTCGCGTGCCTACGATGCCAACCGCGACGGCTTCGTGCTGTCGGGCGGCGGCGGCGCCGTAGTGCTCGAAAGCCTGGACCACGCCCTGGCGCGCGGCGCCAACATCCTGGGCGAAGTCATCGGCTTTGGCGCCACGTCGGACGGTGCCGACATGGTGGCCCCGTCGGGTGACGGCGCGATTGCCTGCATGCGCCAGGCCATCTCCACCGTGGGCGAGCCCATCGACTACATCAACACCCACGGCACCTCCACGCCGGTGGGCGATGTGCCCGAACTGCGGGCGATTCGCGAAGTGTTTGGCGATGCGGTTCCGCCGTTCTCGTCCACCAAGTCGCTCACCGGCCATTCGCTGGGCGCCACGGGCGTGCAGGAAGCCATTTACTGCCTGCTGATGCTGCGCCAGGGCTTCATTGCCGCATCGGCCAACATCGAGACGCTTGAGCCGGCCGCCGAAGGCATGCCGCTCGTGCGGGAAACGCGCGACGCACCCATTCGCACGGCGCTGTCCAACAGCTTCGGCTTTGGCGGCACCAACGCCAGCCTGGTGCTGCGTCGCTGGGACGGCCAGTAAACCGCGCGCGGCCCATCGGGCCCATGCTGTGGTGGCAGTGCAGCGCCCGCAGCCAGAAAGAGAGCCCATGGCTCTCTTTTTTTACGCCCCTGCACCCGGGCGGATGCGAGGCAGTGTTTCACGTCCAGCGGCGTGTGGGGCCGTGCCGCCATTGCCCAGCAAGGTGCCGCGCTCGGTACGGTGGCGCCGGGTGGGCGCCGTTACGGGCGGACAGGCGATAGCACGGAAGTTCGGACGGTTGGGGCGGGCAGGGCGTTTCAAGCCTCCTCAGCCCTGCCAGACACTGCCGTCGGCGGCCAGTGTCTCGCCCTTTTTCTGCACGATCAGCCCATAGCATTCGGGGTGGCGGTGCAGGTCAAAGTTGAAGGTGGTGCGCTTGTAGATGGCGCAAAAATCCAGGTCGCAACGGCCGAGCACCACCTCGTCGTCCCGGGTGGTGCAGCGCGCCACCACTTCGCCCGATGGCGCCACCAGCAGGCTGCCCGCGATGCTGTCCACGCCTTCCTCGATGCCGCCCTTGGCCACGCTGGCCACCCAGCAGCCGTTCTGGTAGGCGCCGGCCTGCACGGAGAGCTGGTTGTGGAACAGCGACAGATCGTCGTGCTGCGGCGCCGGCGCGTTGTGCACCGGCGTGTTGTAGCCAATGAAGATCATCTCGGCGCCCTGCAATGCCATGACGCGGTAGGTTTCGGCCCAGCGGCGGTCGTTGCACAGCGCCATGCCCACGGTGCCGCCAAACGCATGGTGCACGTCAAACGATGCGCCTGGCGTGAAGTAGCGCTTCTCCAGATGCTGGAATTTGCGCCAGGGTTCGTGCTCGAAATGGCCCGGCACGTGGATCTTGCGGTACTTGCCGATGATGCGGCCCGTTCGGTCGACCAGGATGGCGGTGTTGTACTGCGTGAGTTGTCCCGCCTCCTCGGCCAGCTCGGCGTAGCCCAGGTAAAAGCCCACGCCCAGCTCCTTGGCCAGGTCGAACAGCGGCTGCGTTTCGGCGCTGGGCATGCTGCGCTCGAAATAGCTGCGGATCTCGGCCGGGTCTTCGAGGTACCAGCGCGGAAAGAAGGTGGTCAATGCCAGTTCGGGGTAGACGATGACGTGGGCGCCCAGGCTGTGGGCTTCACGCATCAGGGCGCACAGGCGCCGGACGACGGCCGTGCGGCTGTCGCTGCGCTGGATGGGGCCCAGTTGGCCCAGGGCGACGTTGACGATGCGGGACATGTGGAGGCCTGCTTTCTGCAAAATTGATAGCTGCTTGCGCACAGTACATAAGCGCTAGCGGGTGTTTTAATTGAAATAGTGGCGGAATCAGGCGCGGTTGGCCTGCTCCAGCATCACCTGCAGCAGCACGTTGGCGCCTTGCTCCAGTTGCTGCGCATCGGTGTGCTCGCGCACGTTGTGGCTCAGCCCGCCGGCGCTGGGCACGAACACCATGGCCGTCGGGCACACGCGGGCCAGCATCTGCGCGTCGTGTCCGGCGCCGCTGGGCATGCGCAGCGTGGACAGCCCGGCCGCGCGCGCGTGGCGCTCCACGCTGTCAACCAGCCCGGCATCGAATTGCACCGGGGCAAAGTCGGCCAGCTGGCGGTGGCTGAACTGCACGCCGTGCTCGGCCGCCAGCCGCCGGGCATGGGCCAGCATTTCGGCCCGCGCGGCCTGCAGCAGCGTGCCGTCGGTGTTGCGCAGATCGACGGTCATCGTGGCGCGGCTTGGAATCACGTTGATCAGATTGGGCTGCAGCGTCACCGCGCCCACCGTGCCCAGCTGGCGTCCGCCGTAGCGCGCCACCAGTTCGTGCAGGAAAGCGGCGCAGCGCATGGCCACCATGCCTGCGTCGTTGCGCAACGCCATGGGCGTCGTGCCCGCGTGGTTGCTGTGGCCGGTAAAACTGAATTCCATCCAGCAAATGCCCTGCACGCCTTCGACCACGCCGATGGCAATGCCCTCGCGGTCCAGCACCGGCCCCTGCTCGATGTGCAGTTCGATGAAGCTGTCCACGCGCGGCGAGCCGACAGCCGCCGTCCCCGCGTAGCCGATGCGCGAGAGCTCTGTGCCCAGCGTGGCGCCGTCGTCCACGGCCGCGCTGGCCAGCGCGTCTTCCAGCGGCATGCCGCCCACATGCACCAGGCTGCCCAGCATGTCGGGCTGAAAGCGCGCGCCTTCCTCGTTGGTGAAAAATGCCACCTGCAGCGGCCGGCGCGTGCGCACGCCCGCATCCCGCAACGCGGCCACCACTTCCAGCCCCGCCATGACGCCGTAGTTGCCGTCGTACAGGCCGCCGGTGCGCACGGTGTCGATGTGGCTGCCGGTGGCCACAGGCGCCAGGTCGGTGGTGCCGGCACAGGTGGCAAATACGTTGCCGATGGCGTCGATCTCGACGTGCATGGCGAGGGAGCGCATCTGCTGCACCGTCCAGTCGCGCGCGGCGCGGTCCGCGTCCGACAGGGCCAAGCGGTTCGTGCCGCCGCCGGGCAAGGCGCCGATCCGGCCCAGCTCGGCCA
>NZ_ACQT01000275.1 GCF_000175235.1 Acidovorax delafieldii 2AN
AGACGCGGCTGGCCGGGCACCGCTTCGCGCGGAGCGATGTCGCGCGCCACGCCGCAGTCCACCACCGTGAGCGCCAGGCCATTCTGGCGGGCCAGCACGCTCACGGCAGCGCCGCCGGCGAGAAAGTTCTCGACCATCTGCCACGTGACATCACTGGGAAAGGCCGACACGCCGCGCGCCACCAGGCCGTGGTCGCCCGCGCAGACGAGCATTTGTGGCTGTTCCAGCGCCGGGGTTTGCGTGCCCAGAATCTGCCCCAGCCTGAGCGCCAGGCTTTCCAGGCGCCCGAGCGAGCCCAGGGGCTTGGTCTTGTTGTCCAGCTTGTGTTGCAAGGCCTGGGTGAGAGGCGCGTCGGTGATGTCGGCAATCAGGGTGATGTGGGTGGTCATGGCGTGGTTCAACTTTCAATGAGGGTTGGCGCGGCCCGTGTGCACCGGGGCCTGCGCCTTGGATGGCGCTGTGCAGCGGGCCAGCCCGGCGCGCTGCGCGGGATCAAGTCAGGGTCAGGCGATGGCTTCGCGCCCTCGCTGGGCGGCCGCCTGGTCGCGCCGCAGGTGGGCGATGAGCGGCTGCTGGTCGTCGCGCTGGCCCCATTGCTCGAAGTACACGAGGTCTTCCATGGGCAGGCGCGGCAGCCAGCCGGCGGTTTCCAGCTCGGGCTTGTCGTAAAAGTGGCTGACGTAGCCCACGCACAGGTAGGCAATGGGGGTGATGCCCTTGGGGATGCCCAGCGCCTCTTGCAGGTCGGCCTGGTGGAAGATGCTGACCCAGCCCACGCCCAGCCCTTCGGCGCGCGCAGCCAGCCACAGGTTCTGCACGGCGCAGACGCTGCTGTACAGGTCCATGGTCTTCATGTGGGTGCGCCCCACCACCACCGGGCCGGTGCGCTCGCGGTCGCAGGTGATGCAGATACCAATGGGCGACTCGATGATGCCTTCGAGCTTGAGCTTTTGGTACACGGCGCGCTTGTCGCCCTCGAACATGCCGGCCGCTTCGGCATGTGCCTTGGCGAAGGCGTCGTGGACGCGGTGCTTGGTGCCTTGCGAGCGCACCACCAGGAAGTTCCAGGGCTGCATGAAGCCCACCGAGGGCGCATGGTGCGCGGCCGTGAGGATGCGGCTCAGCACCTCGTCTGGCACGGGCGTGGGCAGGAACTGCCCGCGCACGTCGCGGCGTGAAAAGATGGCGTGGTAGATGGCGTCACGTGCTTCTTGCGTGAAGGCGTGAACGCTGGCCGTGGCTTGCGCCACTGCGCTGGTATTCATGGCAGTCCCCTGTGCGTGAATAGTGGCAGCGCTGCCCGGCCTTGCAGCGCCAAGAAATGCTCAGGCCGGTCTTCTGGCTTGGAGTCGTCTGCCGTCGCACACCTTCCCGGCTTGGCAGCCAGTGGCATAGGTGCGAGGCATCGTCCTTACAGCGTTGGGCACGCGGCGGATTTGCACCGCCTTCCCGATTCTCCCTTTGCTTTGAAGCGGCTCACAAAACTTTTCTGGCTACGTACTGCGTCGCAGACAGTACGAGCAGCACGGCAAGACGCAGCAACGGCGCCAGAAAAGTTTTGTGAGCCGCTCTTGCGGCATTGGGCACCTGAGGGCGAGGATGATAGCAGCCGCCCACTGCGGGACGTTTACGCGATGAGGGCGTCCAGCGCGCCCGGCTCCATGTGCCGGGCAATGCAGTCGGCCAGGCCATCGAACACGGCGTCGAGCGTGGGCGCATGGGCGCCGAACAGTGCCTGGAGCACGGCAGCGTCCTCGAACAGGCCATGCAGGTACAGGCCCAGCACGTTGCCCGCTGCGTTCTGCCAGGCCAGGCCTGCGATCACCTCGCGCGCCACGTCGCCCTTGGCCGCCATGGCCGGGTGCTGCGCCGTCTGGCCATGGTGGATTTCGTAGCCCTCCACGGCCACACCAGAGAGCATGGCCCAGGCCCCCGCCAGCGCGCCGAACCGTGCCGCCGTGCGCCGCACCGTCTTGGCGGGCTCGAACGTGGTGACCAGCGGCAGCAGGCCCAGGCCGGGCGCGTTGCCGTCGATGCCTTCGGTGTCGATCAGGGCTTCGCCCAGCATCTGCAGACCACCGCACACGCCCAGCACGGCGCCACCGCGCGCGGCGTGGGCGGCAATGGCCTGGTCCAGGCCCTGCGCACGCAGCCAGGCCAGATCGGCCGCAGTGGCCTTGGAACCGGGCAGCACGATCCAGTCCCCCCCCCGCAGGCCCACCAGGTCGGCGGGGCTGCGCACCCACAGCAGGCGCACACCAGGCACGTTCTTGAGCGGCTGGAATTCATCGAGGTTGCTGATGCGCGGGTATGCAATGACGGCCACGGTGGTGTGCACGGCGCCAGCGGTCAGGCTGCGGTCATCGAACACGCCGTCTTCTTCGGGAAGGCCGTGCCGCCACTGCATGGGAATGGTGGCCACTGTGGGCACACCCGTCAGATCCTGCAGCATCTGCGGTGCGGGGGCCAGCAAGCTGGCGTCGCCACGGAACTTGTTGAGCACGAAGCCCTGGATGAGCACGCGCTCGTCCTCGGGCAGCAGCGCCCAGGTGCCATACAGGTGCGCGAACGCACCGCCCCGGTCGATGTCGGTCACCAGCAGGCAGCGGGCATCGGCATGGCGCGCCACACGCATGTTCACGATGTCGCTGGCGTGCAGGTTGATTTCGGCGGGCGAGCCCGCGCCTTCGATCACCACCACGTCGTTTTCAGCGCGCAATGCGTCGAGCGCGGCGGCCATGTGCGGCCACACCCGCTCACTGCGGCCGCGCCAGGGCATGGCCGTGAGCTCGGCACTCACCTGCCCCATCAGCACCACCTGGCTGTGCGTATCGGCCTCGGGCTTGAGCAGCAGCGGGTTCATGCGCACGTCGGGCACGGCACGTGCGGCAAGGGCCTGGAAATACTGCGCCGAACCAATCTCGCCCGTGGCGCCTTCCGGGCCGGCCACCACGCGGGCGTTGTTGCTCATGTTCTGCGCCTTGAAGGGCGCCACCTTGAGCCCCTGGTTGCTGTACCAGCGGCACAGCGCCGTGGCGAGCCAGCTCTTGCCCGCGCCGCTGGTGGTGCCCAGCACCATCACGCAGCGGGCCAAAGGAGAGGAAGTCGAGGACATAGGGATGAAAGGGTGTCGTGGCAGGGGGTGCGATCAGCCTGCGGAAAGCGGCCGCACCATGCGGTCCATGATGTGTTCAAGTGCGGCGGCCGCATCGGTGCAGCGGCCGGTATGCACCGGCGATGTCTGGATGATGGCGCTGCGCTTGGCGGTGAGCCAATGGAAGCGTTGGCGGTACGGCAGGCGCGCGATGGGCCCGCAGCCCTCATCGCCCGCACAGATGGCGACCAGGGCGGCGAGATGGCGGCGCACGGTGTCGATGTCGGCCTGCGGGTCCAGCGCCAGCAGGCGCGCCTCGTCGAGTGCGATGGCGGCCTGCAGGAAACCGCTGCGCTGGCACGAGAGGATCGCGCCGGCATTGATGAATTCTTCGCGCTCCACGCGCGGCACCACACGCACGATGGCGTAGTCGTACACCTCATGCGCGTGCATCGACCGCTCCCTTCAGCGCGGCCACCCAGACCTCGCGGCCCGCCAGGCGCTTGGTGAAATGGTCCACGTAGGCCTGCCGATGGCTCTGCGGCGCCCCCAGCGGGCCCGCTTCATGGCCGGCGCCGGCCAGCACCAGGAATTCATCGGGCACATCGGCCAGAATGCCGGCCAGCACCCCGGGCGTGAGGCGCGCGGCCAGCTCCGCATCCACCTGCGCCAGGGCCGTGGCCCGGGCCAGAAGCACGTGCTCGGCGATCGGCGCAAAAGGCTTGGCAGGCTGCGCCACGGCGCCGTTCCATGCGTGGTGGAAGGTCAGCGAAGCGCCGTGGTCGATGAGCCAGGGTTTGCGGTGCCACATGAGCAGGTTGGTGTTGCGCGCGGTGCGGTCCACATTGCCCACCAAAGCGTCGAACCACACAAGGCGCGACGCAAAGTCATCCGACACCCCATCCACCGCCGGGTCGAAATTGAGCGCACCCGACAGGTAGTCCAGCCCCACGTTGAGCCCGCCGCTGGCGCGGACCAGGTCCTGGATCTCGGGGTCGGGCTCGGTTTGCGCCAGCGCCGTGTCGAGCTGGGCCAGAACGATCTCGGGCACCGGCAGGCCCAGGGCCCGCGCGATGCCGCCCGCGATGATCTCGGCCATCAGCGCGCGCACGCCCTGCCCCGCGCCCCGGAACTTGAGCACATACAGCCCCAGGTCGTCGCCTTCGACCACGGCGGGCATCGAGCCGCCTTCGCGCAGCGGCGTGACGTAACGGTTGACGGTAATGGTTCTCACGGAATGGTGACCTCCTCGGCTTCAGCGCAGGATCGTACGGCCAAGGCGGCCGCCCCGGGGCGGGGGCAGCGCGGCGCAACAGCGGCGATGGCGGAAAGGGCACGTGCGATCCGGCGGGGTAGCGGTGGCGCAGGGCTGTGCTGCCACCCTCGGTGCCACCCTCGGTGC
>NZ_ACQT01000274.1 GCF_000175235.1 Acidovorax delafieldii 2AN
CTCATCGAGGCCGTGCGCCAACTGCGCGGCGAGGCCGGCGCGCGCCAGCTTGGCAAGCACCGCACGGCCGTGGTGCATGGCAACGGCGGCACGCTGTCGAGCCAGTCCACCGCCGTGCTCGGCACGACTGAAACTCTATGACACCCCCTGAGTCGCTTCGCGCCTCCGTGCGGCCGCCAAAGGCGGCAGCCCTTCGGAGCCGTCCAAGCCTGCGCAGGCAGGCTTGGCGCCGCGGTCCTCAGCCCCTTCTCACACGCTGCGCGTGGGAAGGGGACGCAGCCCGCGCTGCGGTGCGGCCTTGCGCGGCTGCCCGCACATGGGGCGCGTCGGTTTCATAGATCACGGGTGGCGCACAGCGCTTGGAAACAACTGAAACACAGAAAGTGAAGCACACATGATCCGCGACCCAGAAATTTTGGAAGCCCTGCTCGACAGCGTGCGCCGCTTCGTACGCGAGCGCCTGGTGCCGGCCGAGAACGAAGTGGCCGAAACCGATGAAATCCCCGAGGCCATCGTGCAGGAGATGCGCGAGCTGGGCCTGTTCGGCATGACCATCCCCGAGAAGTTCGGCGGACTGGAGCTGACGATGGAGGAGGAATGCCGCGTGCTGCTGGAGCTGTGCCAGACCGCGCCGGCTTTCCGCTCCATCATCGGCACCACCGTGGGCATCGGCTCGCAGGGCATCCTGATGGATGGCACGCCCGAGCAGCAGGCCGAGTGGCTGCCCAAGCTGGCCACGGGCGAGGTCATCGCCTCGTTTGCGCTGACCGAGCCCGAGGCGGGCTCCGACGCGGCATCGCTGCGCACCACGGCCATCAAGAACGGCGACCACTACATCGTCAACGGCACCAAGCGCTACATCACGAATGCGCCGCACGCCGGCATGTTCACGCTCATGGCGCGCACCAATCCTGACGACAAGGGCGCGGGCGGCGTGTCTTCGTTCATCGTCGACGCCAAGACTCCCGGCATCAGCTTTGGCAAGTACGACAAGAAGATGGGCCAGCGCGGCGCCCATACCTGCGACGTGATCTTCGACAACGTCCGGGTGCCGGCCGCCAACCTCATCGGCCTGCAGGAAGGCCGCGGTTTCAAGACCGCGATGAAGGTGCTGGAAAAGGGCCGCATCCACATCGCCGCGGTGGCGGTGGGCGTGGCCCAGCGCATCCTGCGCGATGCGCTGGCCTACGCGCTGGATCGCAAGCAGTTCGGCCAGCCCATCTGCGACTTTCAGCTGGTGCAGGCCATGCTGGCCGACAGCCAGGCCGAGCTGTACGCGGCCGAGTGCATGACCCTCGATGCGGCCCGTCGCCGCGACGACGGGCACAACGTTTCCACCGAAGCCTCGTGCGCCAAGATGTTCGCCACCGAGATGTGCGGCCGCGTGGCCGACCGTGCGGTGCAGATCCTGGGCGGCGCGGGCTACATGGCCGAATACGGCATCGAGCGCTTCTACCGCGACGTGCGCCTGTTCCGCCTGTACGAGGGCACGACGCAGATCCAGCAGATCATCATCGCGCGCAACATGGTGCGCGAGGCGCGCAACGCATGAGCCAGCCGGCTGTTTCGGTGGCGCATGGCACCGCAGCCCGCCAGGGCGAAGAGCCATCGGTGAGCGCGACGGCACCGCCGGCGGACCGCAACGCGTTCATGCGCCTCATCGGCGCGGCGCAAGTGCCCGCACCGCCCGGCAAGGTGCATGTGCGTCTGCCGCACCTGCGCGAAGAACTGCTCAACCAGCTGCCCGCCGCGCACGGCGGCGTGATCATGGCGCTGCTGGACGCGGTGATGTCGCGCGCCGCCGGCGAACTGCCCGAGGCGCCCTCGCAGACCGCCGTGACCGTGGAAATGAGCAGCCGCTTTCACCGCCCCGGCCGGGGTGCGCTGCTGGCCGAGGGCTGGGTGGTGCACGCCAGCCGCAGCCTGTGCAGTTGCGCGGCGCAGCTGCTCGACCAGGACGGCACGCTGGTGGCCACGGCCACGGGCACCTTCAAATACTGGCTGGCGCCCACCACGTTATCAAAAAAGTGAGCTGTCAGCGCTTGTCCAGCAAGGACCAGCGGCCATTTTGACCAGAAGATTGGCCTGGGCGGGTGGCAGGAGGGTGCGCGCCTCACCCGAGCTGCAACCGCCCCTGCGCGTCGGCCACCAGCAGTTCGACCAGCTCCTGCGCGAAGCTGGGCAGCGCCTCCAGGCTGCGCACGCAGATCTGCATCTCGCGCACCGACCAGGCGTCCGACAGCGGCACGATGGCGATGTCCATGGCGTGCGCATGCCGGCTGGCGGCGGACTCGGGCAGCACGCCCACACCCACGCCGGCCTCGATCATGCGGCAGGCCGTCTCGAAGTTGCCGACCTGGATGCGCTGCTTGATCGGGCGGTGCAGCTGGTCGCTGGCCTGGCGCAGAAAGGCGTGGATGGCGCTGGATTCCTGCAGCCCCACGTAGTCCAGCTCCAGCGTGTCGGCAAAGTCGATCTGCATCTGGCCGTCAAGCGCGTGGCCGCGCGGCACCACCAGCACCAGGCGGTCGCGGCGGTAGGGCAGGGTCTCCAGGTTCTCGGTGCGCACCAGGCCGGCGACGATGCCGATGTCGGTCTGCCCCTCGGTCACGGCGCGCACGATGTCGTGCGACAGCCGCTCGCGCAGATCGATGTTCACGTCCGGATTGCGGCGCAGGTAGTGGCGCAGCACCGGCGGCAGGAACTCGCCCAGCGAGGTGGTATTGGCAAACACGCGCACATGGCCCTTGATGCCACGCACGTACTCCTGCATGTCGCCGCGCAGGTGCTCGATCTGGCCGAGCACCATGCGCGCGTGGGACACGAAGGCCTGGCCTGGCGGCGTGAGCGTCACGCCCTGGCTCGTGCGGTACAGCAGCTTGGTGCCGATGCTTTCCTCGAGGTTCTTGATGCGCGTGCTGGCCGCCGGCAAGGAGATGAAAGAGAGTTCCGCGCCGCGCGTCATGCTGTTGGCGTCGGCGATGTGCACCATCAGGCGCAGATCTACAAGATCGAAATGCATGGCCATGCGCTGATTGTAGGAAAGCCAGGCCTGCCCACAGGCGTGGCACGGCTTTCATGCACGAACGCCGCCTTCACTAAAAGCGAAGCCGCGTGGCGCCCCGCCGCCCTAGGATGGCAACCCGGCCCGCAGGATGCGGGCGACATGACAGGCCCCTTTCCGAAAGACACCATGACCGCCAGCGACCCTGCCACTTCTTCCGCGCCGCACGGCGCTGCCCCACGCGCAGGGGCGCTGGGCCACCTGCGCGTGCTCGACCTGTCGCGCGTGCTCGCCGGCCCCTGGTGCACGCAGAACCTGGCCGACATGGGTGCCGACGTGATCAAGATCGAAAAGCCCGGCGAGGGGGACGACACGCGCCACTGGGGCCCTCCCTTCTTTGCCGATGCGGCCGGCACGCCCACCGAGCACGCATGCTATTTCGCCGCCTGCAACCGCAACAAGCGCTCGGTCACCGTGGACATGGCCACGCCTGAGGGCCAGGAACTCATCCGCGAACTGGCCCGCCAGAGCGATGTGCTGGTGGAAAATTTCAAGACCGGCGGGCTGGCGCGCTACGGACTGGATTACGAGAGCCTGCGCAACCTCAATCCGCGCCTGATCTACTGCTCCGTCACGGGCTTTGGCCAGACCGGCCCCTACGCGCAGCGCGCCGGCTACGACCTGCTGGTGCAGGCCATGAGCGGGCTGATGAGCATCACAGGGCGCGCCGACTCCGAGCCCGGCGGCGGCCCCTTGCGTGTGGGCGTGGCCGTCATCGACCTGTTCACCGGCATGTACGCCACCAGCGCCATCCTCAGCGCCCTGGAGGCGCGCCACCACACAGGCCGCGGCCAGCACATCGACATGGCCCTGCTCGACGTGGCCATGGCCGTCCTGGCCAACCAGGGCACGGGCTACCTCAATTCCGGCAGCGTGCCTGGCAGGCAGGGCAACACCCACCCCAGCGTCGTGCCCTACCAGGACTTTCCCACGGCCGACGGCAACATGCTGCTGGCCATCGGCAACGACGGGCAGTTCGCACGATTTTGCGCAGCCGCCGGCGTGGACTGGGCAAAGGACACCCGCTTTGCCACCAATGCCGGCCGCGTGACGCACCGCGAGATCCTGGTTCCGTTGATGGCGGCCATCACGCGCACGCGGCCCACCGCAGACTGGATTAACCTGCTGGAAGACAAGGCCGTGCCCTGCGGCCCCATCAACCACATCGGCCAGGCCTTTGACGACCCCCAGGTGCAGCACCGGGGCCTGCGCGTGGAGCAGGAGCGCTACCCGGGCGCCCAGCCGCCCGCAGGCGAACACATCAACCGCGTGGTGACAACGGCCAGCCCGATGCGCCTGTCGGACACGCCGCCCACGCTGCGCCATGCACCGCCGGCCCTGGGCCAGCACACCGAGCAAGTGCTGCGTGAACACCTGGGCGTGGACGCGCAGCGGATGGCCGCCCTGCGCGCCAAGGGCGTGGTGTAGCGGTGTCGCGC
>NZ_ACQT01000273.1 GCF_000175235.1 Acidovorax delafieldii 2AN
CGTGCACCCGCAAACCCAGCCGGGCGCCCCCAATGGGGCAGGCGCACGCCGCGCCCCGGCCCCCAGTTCGCGCGCCACGTCGCAAGAACTGGCCATCAACCTCACCACAGCGCCCCCCGACGGCGAGGCCGAGCAGGCCGATGTGATCAGCGAGTCGGACAACACGCTGGTGCGCCTGATCAACTCGGTGATCGACGAGGCCATCAGCCACCGTGCCTCCGACATCCACATCGAGACCGAGCCTGCACCGCAGAACGTGCGCGTGCGCCTGCGCATCGACGGCGACCTGACGCCCTACCTGGAGCTGCCGGCGCGCTTTCGGTTTGCCATGGTGGCGCGCATCAAGATCATGGCCAACATGGACATCTCGGAGCACCGCAAGCCGCAGGACGGGAAGATCGACTTCTCGCGCTTCGGCGGCCCGCCGGTCGAGTTGCGCGTGGTCACCGTGCCCACCTCGCGCGGTCTGGAAGATGTGGTGCTGCGCCTGCTGGCCGGCGCCAAGCCCCTGCCCCTGGAGGCCATCGGCCTGAGCCCATCCAACCTCGTGTCCATGCGCGAGGTGATGAAGAAAAGCTACGGCCTCGTGCTGGTGTGCGGCCCCACGGGCTGCGGCAAGACCACCACCCTGCATTCGGTGGTGCGCGACATCAACACCGCCGGACGCAAGATCTGGACCGCCGAAGACCCGATCGAAATTACCCAGAGCGGCCTGCGCCAGGTGCAGGTCAACCCCCGTATCGGGTGGACCTTTGCCGCCGCCATGCGCACCTTCCTGCGTGCGGACCCCGACGTCATCATGATCGGAGAAATGCGCGACGAGGAAACCGCCCGCATCGCCATCGAAGCCTCGCTCACGGGGCACCTGGTGCTGTCCACGCTGCACACCAATTCGGCCCCCGAGAGCATCGCGCGGCTGCTGGAGATTGGCCTCGACCCCTTCAACTTCTCGGATTCACTGCTGGCCATCCTGGCGCAGCGCCTGGTGCGGCGTCTGTGCACGGTGTGCCGCGAACCCCGCGTGGCCGAAGACGACGTCCTGCTCGACCTGGCTTCGCAATACCTTGCCAGCGGCACCAGCAACACGCCGCAAGCGCGCTCGGAGCAAGTGGCGCGGTGGCGCCAACAGCACGGAGACGCCTCTGGCACGCTGCGGATGTGGCGCGCGGTGGGCTGCAAGGAGTGCGAAAACCACGGCTATCGCGGGCGGCTGGGCATCCATGAGCTGATGCTGAGCGACGACACCATCCGCCAGCACATCCGCCACCGCGCGCCCGCTTCGGACATCCGGCATTCGGCCCTGGCGGCCGGCATGCTCACGCTGCGCCAGGACGGCATCGAGAAAGTGCTGCAGGGCCTGACGGACATGCCCGAAGTGATTGGCGCCACCAACCTCTGAGAGCACGACCAACACCAACCTGACGGCGCCGCGGTATCCATTGCGCACCTGCTGGCCATCCGCCTCCACGAAGCCGCGCAAATGGCCAGCAACGGCGCAAAGCCAGGAATGCCACAGGCCGAAGCCCCAGAGATCAATGCCCAGCGATGAGAGTCCCGCGCGCAACGATCACGCGCGGCCTTGCGTGCACCTGGGCGGCACGCGCGAGTGCATTCTTGCGCGCCCTTGCACGCGCTTGACCCCTCAAGCGCCGTCGCCGGCACTTCCCGTGATGTAGCTGCTGCTGCTGCAGGAAGCGGCAAGGAACACATAGGCGGGGGAGATTTCCTCGGGCTGCGCCGGCCGCCCCAGGTGCGTCTTTTTGCCGAAGTCTACGATGCCCTGTACCGAGCGGTCGGCGGGGTTCAGGGGGCGTCCACACGGGGCCGGGGGCTGCTGTAGCGCTCCCACTTTCCTTCTTCTTGGGGCGTGCCTTGCCGTCCTTTACATCCTGGGCAGCCTGGATGCGCTGCTGCTTTCCGGCGGTCTTGTCGGTGGTGGCTGCCGTCGGGGCAGGGGTCGTCTTGTCTGGGGGTTGGGGCATCGTGAGGTCCTCGAGGTCGTGGGTTCCAAAAAAAGGCCGCTGCGGGCTGTCAACCCAGCGGCTTCCAGAGCGGCGGTTCGGGCTCTGGAAAGTAGATGGGCTCTCGGCGCGGCGCCAGCATCGCCTCGCGTTGGCACAGCCGCTTCAGGGCGCGGGGTTTGACCAATTCACTGTGGGTTCTGCGGTATCTGGACATGAGGGCACCATGGGGCAATGGATACAGGCCCATTGGCCCATGCCACAGCGCACGGGCCTGTCGGCCAACGCTGATACGCACCCTCAGCCGCCGCCGCACGGTGCAGGCGCCGATCAGGACAGCTCACAAACCATTGCCGGCGCAGTGCGGCCACCCTTGTCCGATCTGGCGCCCCGGGGTACCGCCACGGCCGCGCCGTCGCTCACGCACGGTCCCGCAGCGCGTGCACACCGGCTTCGGCGGCGCAGTGGTTGCAACAGAACAGTTGCCAGTTGCGCTCCGGCTTGAACCCCGTGCCCCACGATGGGCACACTGCACTGGGCGCAGCGCGGCGCCACCGCATGGATGGCGCATTCAAAGCTGTCGAACGTGTGGGTGGTTCCGCCCAGCGTGACTTCAAAGCTGCCGTCGTATTCGTTGCCGCAGGTTTCGCACTTGGTCATGGTGTTCTCCTTCAAAATGGCCACTTTGCGCGGACCCCGGCACAGGGGGTGTAAGACGCCTTCGGACGTTGGCCCCACGGCCGGTAACGGCGTTTTGCCTTTGTGTCGAAGGCCTTGCCGACCCGGCCAGGGCCGCCATGCCGGGCGGTTCGCCCACGCGTTGCCCGCGCCCCCGCCTACCGTTACTTGTTTTTATCCATGCTGCAGTACCACACCGTTCCCGTCACGCCCTTCCAGCAGAACTGCTCGATCGTCTGGTGCGATGCCACTCGCCGCGCCGCCGTCATCGACCCCGGCGGTGACCTGGACACGGTGCTGGCCGAGGTTGAGCGGCGCGGCCTCACGCTCGAGCAGATCTGGCTCACCCACGCCCACATCGACCACGCGGGCGGCGCGGGCGAATTGGCGCAGCGCAAACAGCTGCCCATCGTGGGCCCCCACCCGGGCGACCAGTTCTGGATCGACGGCCTGCCCCAGCAAAGCGCCATGTTCGGCTTTGCGCCCGCGCAGCACTTCAGCCCCACGCGCTGGCTGCACGATGGCGATCAGGTGCAGATCGGCAACGAAACCCTGAACGTGCGCCACTGCCCCGGCCATACGCCGGGCCATGTGGTGTTCCATGCGCCGCAGATCGACCGGGCCTTCGTGGGCGATGTGCTGTTCGCTGGCAGCATCGGGCGCACCGACTTTCCCCAGGGCAACCACCAGCAGCTCATCGACAGCATCACGCAGCGCCTGTGGCCCATGGGCGACCAGACGGTGTTCATTCCGGGGCACGGCCCCGAAAGCACCTTCGGGCGTGAGCGGCGCAGCAACCCCTACGTGGGCAACACCTGAGCCTCGCAGCACGCAGGCAGAGGGCATGCCCCGCCTGTCGCGCCAAAGACTCCTGATTCAATAGCAAAAATCGCCCATCAGTAAAGCGCTTGCGGGGTATAAGACCATAAAACCGCACCTGTGCCCGCGCCGCCCGGCGGCGTCGCCACGCATTCAGCCACTACCATATGCCCAGCGGTGGCGGGGGGCTGCCGCCAACACCGGGCTGTACGGCACTCCCTGCGATGACACACACGACGACGGTTCACCCCGGGGTTCCCCGGCGCGGCTCCAGCCTGGCGGGCAAGGCCTACTGGGCTATGGTGCGCCGCGTGGCGCTCACTGCCGCGGCCATCGACGCGGCCTACATCGTGCTGTTCCTGGTGCTAGGTTCTGTGCCGCTGGCTGCCATCAACATCGCAAGCATCGCGCTGTACCTGGCGGCCTATGCCCTCATCCAGCGGCGGCGCAACACGCTGGGGCTGGCGCTGATCTGGGCGGAGGTCGTGGTCCATTCGGCGCTGGGGTCGCTGCTGATCGGGTGGGAGAGCGGGTTTCACTACTACCTGCTGCTGTTCATCCCGGCCATCGTGATTGCCAACACCCGAGGTTATGCGCTGCCCCTGGTGCTGGGCCTGCTGCTGTACTACCTGGGGCTGTACGCGCTGTGCGGCCACCTGGGGCCCCTGACACCGCTGCCGGAGCGCAGCGTGAAGATCATCAACGCCATCCACGTCTGCCTGATTTTCGGGATGTCGGCCGCACTGGCGCGGTTCTACCGCCGCACCATCCTGATTGCCGAAGCCCGCTTGCTGCGCCAGGCCACGCTCGACCCGCTGACCGGTCTGAACAACCGCAGCCACTTCGAGGCCCTGGCGGCCAATGCGCTCGCGCGCAGCCAGCGCACCGGCGAGCCCGTGGCCGTCATGCTGTGCGACATCGACCATTTCAAGCAGGTCAACGACCGCTACGGGCATGCCGTGGGCGACCAGGCGCTGCTGCACGTGGCGCGCGTGCTGTCGGCGAACCTGCGCGAATGCGACGTACTGGCGCGCTGGGGTGGCGAGGAATTCCTGGCCCTGATGCCGGCCCAGGCGCCCGACGCTGCCATGGCGGCGGCCGAGCGCATCCGCGCCGTGCTGCAGGCGCAGCCGCTGGAC
>NZ_ACQT01000272.1 GCF_000175235.1 Acidovorax delafieldii 2AN
CGCCGCTCCAGTGCGAACAGGCCCCCCATGGCCACGAACGACAGCACCACGGCGGGCAGGTAGACCTGCCAGTGGTGGTCCCGTGCCAGCCCGGCCTGCACCAGCATGGCGGGCACGGCCACCCACATCGACAGCTGCACGGTGTGCAGCGCGAACACGCCCAGGTTCAGGCGCAGCAGATCGGGGTTGCGCCACACGTCTGCCACGCGCCCGCGCGGTGCATTCTGGTGCTGGGCGGGCTCGGCCGGCACCCACCACAGCACCACGGCCACACCGGCCAGGGCCAGCGCGCAGGTCAGGCCAAACAGGCCCGCCAGGCCGATGTGGGCCGCCAGCACCGGGGCTGCCACCAGGGCCACGGCAAACATGAGTCCGATGCTGCCGCCCACCAGCGCCATGGCCTTGGTGCGCACAGCGTCGCGTGTTTGGTCGGCCAGCAGGGCCGTCACTGCGGCCGACACGGCACCCGCGCCTTGCAGCGCCCGGCCCACGAGCAACCCCGTGACCGAATCGGCCAGCGCGGCCAGCAGGCTGCCCGCCGCGAAGACCAGAAGGCCCAGCACGATCACGCGCTTGCGTCCGAACCGGTCGGACGCCATGCCCAGGGGGAGCTGCAGCACCGCCTGCGTCAGGCCATAGATCCCCATGGCAAGCCCGACCAGGGCGGGGTCGTCACCGCCGGGGTACTTGCGGGCTTCGAGGGCAAACACCGGCAGCACGAGGAACAGGCCCAGCATGCGCAACGCGAAGATGAGCGCCAGGCTGATGCTGGAGCGGCGCTCCAGCGCGGTCATGCGGGTCGGGGCGGCGGGAGTGGACGAAGCAGACACAGGGCGGCAGCCGGAAGGGGCCAGAGAAAGTGAAAGGCGTGATTCTCGCCCAGGCGACCCTGGCACAAGAAAACGGCACCCGAAGGTGCCGTTGCATATGTGGTCAAAACAGCCTTAAACGCTGATGAAGCAAGCGCTAGGAGCTATTTGAACTATAGCGTCATGCCGCCTTGGCACGTCCCTGGCGCCAGCCCAGCAGGCCCAGCAGCGCTGCCAGCAGCGCTAGCGCCCACTCGCCCAGCGTGGGGACCCCTTGCGCGCCAGCGGCGGGCGGCGCGGCCAGGATCACGGGGTCGATGAACTCGCCGTTCACCGCCTTGTCGCCGTCCAACGCGCCACCGTCGCGGATGGTGTACGTCACCTGGTTACCGTTGACCGAGGTGGGCGTGAACGGCTGCCATGGCGGCGTGGCCGTGGCGTCGTACTTGAGCAGTACCGCGTTGGCGGGCATCGTGCCGGCGAAGGTGAGCGTCACCGTCAGGTCGCTGTTCGTGGCGCACTGCTCGGCCTTGAAATCCACCGCCGGGTACGGGTAGGCGTAGCCCGCGGGCAGCGACGACTGTTGCGGCCCCGCCAGCCCTGCTCGGGGCGTGAACTGCGTGTTCACCAGCGTGCAGGAGGCGCTAGGGTTGCCGATGCTCAGCGTAGTACCGGAGCCTGTGACGCTTTGCAGCCCGGTGCGCGTCAGCGTGATGGTGTAGGTCTTTGTCGTCACGCCGTCGGGTGCCGTCACCGCCACGGTGACGGTGTTGGTCCCGATCACCAGCGGCACGGCCGTGGGGGGGGGATTACCGTTGACCGTCACTGTGGCACCAGGATCGGCCAGGGTGGGTGTGACGGTGACCGAAGCCACCCCGTTCGCCACCTGCGCCGTGTAGGCCAGTGTGCCCGTGCTGAACGCGGGGGTCAGCGTGCCGCTGGAGAGCGCCAGACCCGACAGACCCGCATTGCCCGAGGCAATGGTCACGGTGTACGCCTTGCTGGCCGTGAACGGTGCGCCCGTGCCTGTGGTGCTGTCGGTCGCCGTGATGGTGAAGTTGGAAGTAGCTGCCGTGGTGGGCGTGCCAGTGATAGCGCCTGTCGAGGGGGCGAGCGTCAAGCCCACGGGCAAGGCGCCCGCCGTGACAGCGTAGCTGTACGGCGCGGTGCCGCCGCTGGCGCTCACGGTCTGACTGTAGGCCACACCCGTACTGCCGCCCGGCAGGGTGGCCGGGGCCAGGGCAATCGTCGGCGCCGCGATGGTGACGGAGTACGCGCGCGTCCCGGCGAAGTTGTGGGTATCGGTGGCTTGCACGGTGAAGTTGAAGGTACCCGCCGCCGTGGGCGTGCCCGACAGCACGCCGGAATTCAGCGTCAGCCCCGAGGGCAACGCGCCCGCGCTGATCAGGAAGTCATAAGGCGCCGTGCCGCCCGATGCCGTGAAAGTCTGGCTGTAGGCTGTGCCAATCGTCGGATTGGGCACGGAGCCGACTGGCGCCACCACGACGGTAGGCGCGCCGATGGTGAGGTTGTAGGTGCCCGAGACCGCGAACGGCGAACCAGCACCCGTGGTGCTGTCGGTGGCCGTCACGGTGAAGTTGACCGTGCCGCCCGCCGTCGGCGTGCCGGACAGGGTGCCGGTGCTGGTGCTGAAACTCAGCCCTGGCGGCATTGCGCCCGAGTTGATCGCTATCCCGTAGGTATAGGGTGCAGTGCCGCCACTGGGCGTGAACGCCTGGCTGTATGCCGTGAGCGCGGTGCCCGAAAGGTTGCTGCCTGATACCGGGTTGACGGTCAGCACCGGCGCATTGACTGTCCAGCTGTAGGGCCGGGAGCCGGTGTAGGGCCCCGCGCCGGTGGAACTATCGGTTGCCGTAACGGTGAAATTGAAGGTACCCACGGCCGTGGCCGTGCCGCTCAGCACACCCGCGCCACTCAACGAAACACCTGACGGCAGGGCGCCAGCCGTGATGGAATAGGTATAGCTGCTGGTGCCGCCGCTGGCCGTCACGCTGGCGTTATAGGCGCTGCCCGCCGTGGCGGCGGAGAGAGACGCCGGGCTGACCGTGATCGTGGGCACGGCGATGGTCAGCGTCAGCTGCCCGCTGGTCGCGTCGAATGGCCCCGTGCCCGTGCTCGAATCCGTGGTCCTGACCGTAAATGAGAACGCGCCGCCCGCCGTTGGCGTGCCGGACAGCGTGCCATTGCTCGCCAAGGTCATGCCCGCAGGCAGGCTGCCCGATGCCAGGGAATAGGTATAGGGCGCCGCGCCGCCGCTGGCCCCGACCAGTGACTGGTTGTAGGCCACGCCCACCTGGCCGTTGGCGGGCGACGAGGGCGCATAGCTGATGGTCGGGGCGGACACGGTAATGGTCACCGTGGCAGGCGCCGACGTGCCGCCAGCATTGGTCGCCGTATAGGTAAAAGAATCCGTGCCGGAATATGTCGTGATGGGTGTGTAAGTGATGGAAGTGCCACTGGCGGTGGCGGTGCCATGGCTTGCTCCGCTTGCTATGGCCACGCTGGCGGCTGCGCCACCGGTGATGTTCAGGGTGATGGGGGTGGCGCCGCTGTTGTACGGAACCGTCGCGCTGGCCGGGCCAGCAACGGGCGCAGCAATCCACTGGGCATAGAGCGCGGTATCGCCGGAAATAGTAAAGGCATCACCCGGGCTGTAAGTGCTGGCACTGCCGTTGGCCGCCGTGTTCCAGCCACTGAAGGTGTATCCGGTCCTGGTCAGGCTGCCGGTATTACCCAATACGGTGACCGTCGAACCGACGCTGTACGGACTGCCCCCATCCGTTGGGACATTGCCCCCTGTATTGCCATTGCCATTGTAGGTAACGGCATAAGTTACCGGAGCAGAAGTTGAAAAGCTCTGCTCAGAACCGTAATTCGTCCCTTGGCTATTGGCTGCCTTGACGCGGTAATAATACGTGGTGCTGCTGGATAGACCCGAAAGCGCTTTTTTTACACTCTTGGTACCAGCGCCCGCCAAAATGGATCCATTGGTATCGGGCACAACCCCTGTGTTGGTGTAAATCTTGGAGGTAGTTCCGTATTCAAAAGTGACCGATGTGTTCGCCCCATTATCAATCACTTCGGCATTGAGGGTCGCGGAAGTGGAATCGACACCGCTAGCAGGATTTGTAATCGTAGTGGGGTACGCGACATACCCGGAGGGTGGATTGCCGGCATATACAAGCAGTTGAGTAATGGTTCCATACTCACTACCATCGAGGGCGCTTGCATTAGTTCCCATCCAGCCACAGCCTACGCCATCGTAGTAGAACATCCGAAAGGAGAGCGTGTATTTGTTTCCGGCGGTGGTGGGTACCGACTGCATGACCCCTCCAAAACCAAGCTGCAAGCTGAGGAAAAGCGCTGGGTAACTGCTCCCGCCAGAATCATCGGGGTAACCGTTAGAGGTTGCCTGACCTTGCGAAAGCACGGTCATAGAGCCTGAACCCGCGACACCGCCTCTGGTCCATGAGATCGGTACCCCGGTATCGCTGTCGATCGCCCCAACCGACACGCCATTCGAGAAGTCGCCGTTCAGGAGTAGCTCAATATTGCCACCCTCTTCTTTGACACTGACATTGTCAACGAAGAAGGCACCACAGTCATTTCGACCCAATATCGTAATGGCGGTGGCATTGCCCGGTGGGGCAGAAAATGTGTAACTGTATCCCTGCCATGTGTAGACAGAGGGTGTCGTGCCGCCAGTGGAAACTGTGCCATCGAAAATATTTGCGACAAGATTGGCCGAGGGCACCGCCGCTGCCAAATTGGAAATGATCAGCAAAATAAAAAATGCGAGCTTCTTCCTAA
>NZ_ACQT01000271.1 GCF_000175235.1 Acidovorax delafieldii 2AN
CGGCCGCTTCGCGCCAGCCGCCGCCCACGCGCCTTGTAGAGCGCCACCTGGTTCTGCCGCTGGGCCAGCTGCGACTGGGCCAACGCCTGTTGCGTGGCAAACAGGGCGCGTTGCGCATCCAGCACGTCGAGGTAACTGGCCACGCCGTTGCGGTAGCGCAGGTCGGCCAACCGGAAGCGGTCGGCCTCGGCCGTAGCCTGCGCCTGCTGTGCCAGCACCTGCTCGCCCAGCGTGGCGCGGCCCGCCAAGGCATCGGCTACTTCACGGAACGCACTCTGAATGGCCTTCTCGTACTGCGCCACTGCCAGGTCGCGCCCGGCGCGTGCCGAATCGAGCCCGGCCTGGTTGCGCCCCGCATCGAAAATGGGCAGCACCGCCTGCGGCGCCAGCGTCCAGCCCCACGAGCCGCTCTTGAACAGGCCCGACAGCGCATTGCTGGCCGTTCCGGCGCTGGCGGTGAGGGAGATGCGCGGGAAGAACGCCGCGCGCGCCGCGCCGATATTGGCGTTGGCGGCAATCAGCAGTTGCTCGGCCTGGCGGATGTCGGGGCGGCGTTCGAGCAGGTCCGAGGGCATGCCCTCGGGCACATCGCGCAGGGCCGCCGCACGGTCGTCGCCCTGGGGCGACGGCAGCAGCCTCTCGGGCAAGGGCTGCCCCACAAGCAGGGTGAGTGCGTTCACATCGAGTGCCCGCAGGCGTTGCTGCTGCGCCAGGGTGGAGCGCGCGGCAGCGGTCAGGGATTCCGCCTGGCGCAGGTCCAGCGCCGAGGTCACGCCCTGGTCGAAGCGCAACCGGTTGAGCCTGAGCGAATCGTCCCGGGTGGCCAGGGTGCGCTGCGTCAACGCCAGCAGTTCTTCGTTGGTCTGCAGGCTCAGCCAGGTGCTGACCACCGAAGCGATCAGGCTGGTCTGCACGGCGCCGCGCGCCTCTTGCGTGGCCAGGAACTGGGCCAGCGCGGCTTCCTTCAGGCTGGCCACGCGGCCAAAGAAGTCGATCTCCCATGAAGCCATGGCGAGGCCGGCAGTGTAGGTGCTGCTGATGCCGCCGCTGCCGTTGGCCGCCGGCTGGCGGTTGCCCGTGGCGGCGGCGTTGATGGTCGGAACCTGGTCGGCCTGGCGGATCTGGTATTGCGCCCGCGCCTGCTCGATCGAGGCCACGGCCACGCGCAGGTCGCGGTTGTTTTGCAGCGCCAGCGCCACCAGCTCCTGCAGGCGCGCATCGCCCACGAAGTCCTGCCAGGGCAGGTCGGCCGCTGCCGGGGCGCTGGCAGTGGCGGCCGCTGCCGGCCATTGCGCGGCCACGGGTGCCTCGGGCCGCTCGTAGGGCGGGATCATCGAGCAACCGGACAGCAGCGCCATGGCGGTGAGCGCGCAGGCCACCGGCGTCCGGGCCGCCAGGGCCTGTGCGGGCCGGCGGGGTGTGAAGATATTAAGCATGGGCATCCCCTGAGCCAGACTGGTGCGAGTGCTGGGCATCGAATTTTCTCTGGCGCTCGCTGCCCTTGAACAGGCTGCGCACCACCACGAAGAAGGTCGGAACAAAAAACACCGCCAGGGTGGTGCCAACCACCATGCCCGCGATCACGCCGGTGCCGATGGCACGCTGGCTGGCCGAGCTGGCGCCCGAGGCCATGGCCAGAGGAACCACCCCCAGGATGAAGGCCAGCGAGGTCATGATGATCGGGCGGAACCGCAGATGCGCCGCCGCCAGTGCCGATTCCACGACGCCCTTGCCCTGCGCCTGCAGGTCTTTCGCAAATTCGATGATCAGGATGGCGTTCTTGGCCGACAGGCCGATGATGGTGATCAGCCCCACCTGGAAGTACACGTCGTTGGTCATGCCCCGCAGGCTGATGCCCAGCAGCACGCCCAGCACCCCCAGCGGCACCACCAGGATCACCGACAGCGGAATCGACCAGCTCTCGTACAGCGCAGCCAGGCACAGGAACACCGCCAGGATGGCGAAGCCATACAGCACGACCGCCTGCGAGCCCGCCAGTTTTTCCTCGCGCGACTGCCCCGTCCATTCGAAGCCGAAGCCGGCCGGCAATTGCGCGGCCATCCGCTCCATCTCGGCCATGGCCTCACCCGTGCTGAAGCCGGGTGCCGCTCCGCCCGCGATGCGCATGGCCGGGTAGCCGTTGTAGCGCACGGTCTGCATGGCGCCGCTGATCCAGCGCGTGGTGGCAAATGCCGACAGCGGCACCGCCTTGCCCTGGCTGTTCAGCGCGGTGAGCTTGAGAATGTCCTCGGGCTGCATGCGCGCCTCGGCCTCGGCCTGCACCACCACCCGCTGCAGACGCCCTGCGTTCGGGAAGTCGTTGATGTAGGCAGAGCCCAGGGCCGTGGAAATGGCACTGTTGATGGCGGCAAAGCTCACGCCCTGCGCGCTGGCCTTGTCGCGGTCGACATCGACCTGCAGCTGGGGCGCATCTTCCAGGCCGTCGGGGCGCACGCCGGCCAGCACCTTGCTCTGCCGGGCCATGCCCAGCATCTGGTTGCGAGCCGCCACCAGCGCATCGTGGCCGTTGCCGCCACGGTCTTGCAAGCGGAAAGTAAAGCCGGAACTCACGCCCAGTTCTGGAATGGGTGGCGGACTCAGCGCGAAAATGAACGCATCGCGCACCCCCATCAGCGCGCCCATGGCCCGTCCGGCGATGGCATCGGCCGTGTGTTCGGCACCGGCGCGCTCGGACCAGTCCTTCAGCGTCACGAACGACAGACCGGCGTTCTGCCCCTGCCCCGAGAAGCTGAAGCCCAGCACGGCCACCATGTTCTTGACTTCGGGCTGCTGCAGCATGAAGCCCTCGACCTTCTCCACCACCGCCTGGGTGCGCTCCAGCGTGGCGCCAGGCGGCAACTGGATGTTGACCAGCAGATTGCCCTGGTCTTCATTGGGCAGGAACGAGGTGGGCAGGCGCAGGTAGAGCACGCCCACGGCGGCGATCAACGCTACGTAGATGACCATCATGCGGCCCCCTCGGCGCAGCAGCTTGGCCACCCAGCCTTCATAGCCCTTGGCGGTGCGGGCGAAGCCACGGTTGAAGCCGCCGAAGAACCCCTTCTTGGCATGGCCGTGCCCGGCCTCGACGGGTTTAAGCAGCGTGGCGCACAGCGCGGGCGTGAGCGACAGCGCCATGAAGGCGGAAAACGCGATGGACACAGCCATCACGGCCGAGAACTGGCGGTAGATGTTGCCCACCGAACCGGCAAAGAAGGCCAGTGGCAGGAACACCGAGATCAGCACCACCGTGATGCCGATGATGGCGCCCGAAATCTGGCCCATGGCCTTGCGCGTGGCCTCCAGCGGGGGCAGACCTTCCTCGCCCATGATGCGCTCGACGTTCTCCACCACCACGATGGCGTCGTCCACCACGATGCCGATGACCAGCACCATGCCGAACATGGTCAGCACGTTGATCGAGAAACCCATGGCCAGCAGGGCGCCGAAGGTGCCCAACAGCGCCACCGGCACCACGATGGTCGGGATGACGGTGTAGCGGAAGTTCTGCAGGAACAGGAACATCACCAGAAACACCAGCACGATGGCCTCCAGCAGCGTCTCGGCCACCTGCTTGATGGAAATCTTGACGAAGTCGGAGCTGTCGTAGGGAATGGTCCAGCTCACGCCCGGCGGAAAGTACTTTTCCAACTCGGCCATGCGCGTCTTCACGGCCGTGGCCGCAGCCAGCGCGTTGCCCGACGGCGAGAGCTGCACGCCCATACCGGTGGCTGGCTTGCCGTTCAGGCGCGCGGTGGTGGCGTACGACTGGGCGCCCAGCTCGATGCGCGCCACATCCTTGAGCCGCACGGTCGAGCCGTCGGGGTTGGCGCGCAGCACGATGTCGCCGAACTCCTTGGTCGAACTGATCTGGCCCGGCACCACCACGGTGGCCGAAATGGCCTGACCGCTCATGTTGGGCAGCTCGCCCAGGCTACCGGCCGACACCTGCGCGTTCTGCGCCTGGATGGCTGCGGCCACGTCGGCCGCCGACAGGTTGTAGCCCTGCAGTTTGGCGGGGTCGACCCAGATGCGCATGGCGCGCTCGGCGCCGAACAGCTGCACCTGGCCGATGCCGGGCAGGCGCTGCAGTTCGGGCACCACGTTGCGCGCGGCATAGTCGCTCAGCGCATTGACGTCGAACTTGGGGTCGGACGACGACATCATGGTGAACAGCAGGAAGTTGCTGCGCGACTTGTCCACGCGCACACCCTGCTGGGTCACCACAGAAGGCAGCCGCGGGGTGGCGCGCGACAGGCGGTTCTGCACCTCGACCTGGGCCAGGTCGGGGTTCGTGCCCGGCTCGAAACTCAGCGTGAGCGTGCCGGTGCCGTTGGCCTGGCTCACGGCTTCCATGTAGGCCAGACCGGGCGCGCCGTTCATTTCGCGCTCAATCACGGCGAGCACGCTGTCTTCGAGGGTTTGCGCCGAGGCACCAGGATAGGCGGCCGTGACCACGATGGTAGGTGGCGCCACCGAGGGGTACTGCGCCACGGGCAGTCGGGTGATCGACACGGCGCCCAGCACCATGACGAACAAGGCGATCACCCACGCAAAGATGGGTCGGTCAATAAAGAACTTGGCCATGGGGCTTGCTCCTTACTTCTGGCCGGCGCTGGCAGGCACCGCAGGAGCACTGGCCGCTGG
>NZ_ACQT01000270.1 GCF_000175235.1 Acidovorax delafieldii 2AN
GCTGCGACTGCGGGGCAGAAAGCCCCGCCAGCGCGCGCCGCGCTTCAGCCATGGCCTGGTGCTCCAGATGCCCGCCCCCGATGGTGCCCACGGTGCGGTCGGCAAAAACCGCCATCCAGGCGCCCGCTTCCCGTGGCGCCGAGCCTTGGGTAGACTCCACGGTCACGAGACAGGCCGGCGCGGCCTCCAGGCCCTCCAGCAGTAACAACAGATCCGCCACTGCAACCTCTCTGATATGTGTCTTGCACGCCATGCGCGCTGCCCGCATGGCCTGCGCCCACCCGCGTAGCCACAGCACCATGCCATCCATTTCGCCCCAACGCTCTCCACGGGCTGGCCGCCACTGGCTTCTGGCCGGACTCATGGCTGCCGTGGCAGCCATCGTCGCCGCCTGCAAGTCGGCCCCCGAAACAGCCCCGCCGCCGCCCGACAGCCGCTCACCCAGCGCCGATGCCGGCCGCACGCCCCCGGCGAAAGGCACGGCGTCCGGCCCTTCGGCGGCCAGCACCCCCAAAGCCTACCGCCACGACGCAGCCACGCATCTGTACAGCATGAACACCCAGCGCGTGTTCAAGGGCAAGCTGCCGCCCATGCTCTATGCGATCGGTGTGCTGGAAGTCGACATCGACCGCAGCGGCCGCGTCACCAAACTGCACTGGATGCGGGCTCCGCGCCACGCACCCGAGGTCGTCGCCGAGATCGAGCGCACCGTGCGCGCGGCGGCGCCCTTCCCGGTGCCGGCCCGCATGGGCCGCGTCACCTACACCGACACCTGGCTGTGGGACAAGAGCGGGCACTTCCAGCTCGACACCCTGAGCGAGGGCCAGCTCTGAACATTCGCTCCTGAATAAAGAGCAAATTTTGCAGGCGGTTATTTGGCTTGCGGCCATTTCACCGCCTTTTTGCTTTCCACAGGCGCAGGGGGCTCGCCATCCTTGAAGGCACCGCCCAGCCCAGCCCAGCCCAGCCCCATCAGGATCGCTCCGTCAGGAGCCCCTGTAGGTCGAATAGCTCCAGGGGCTCACCAGCAAGGGCACGTGGTAGTGCTGGTCGGCGTGCGCCACCCCGAAGTCGATGCTCACCCGGTCGAGAAAACAGGGCTCGGGCAACTCCACCCCGCGCGACTTGAAGTACGCCGCCACGCCAAACGTGAGCCGGTAGGTGCCGGCGCGCAGGCTGGCGTTGTCGAACAGGGGGGCGTCGGTGCGGCCGTCGCGGTTGAGCACCAGCCGCTGGATCAGCGTGGCCTCGTCCCCATGGGTCGAAAACAGCGACACCTCCATGCCTGCGGCGGGGCAGCCGTGCATGGTGTCCAGAACGTGGGTGCTCAAGCCCATAGGGGAATCTCCTCGAGGTGAACCGGCCAATATTGCCAGCGTGTAGACCAAAAGTGTATACACTTTTAGACCATCGCCCTATCATCCGCCCATGGAATCCTCCTCCACCAGCGCGATCGTCGAAGCATTGACGCGCGCCATCGCAACGCACCGCCTGCAACCGGGCACCAAGCTGGCCGAGCAGAAGCTGGCCGACCACTTTGGCGTGTCGCGCACGCTGGTGCGCCAGGCGCTGTTCCAGTTGGCGCAGAACCGCCTGGTGACGCTGGAGCCCGCGCGCGGCGCGTTTGTCGCCACCCCGTCGGTCGAAGAGGCGCGCCAGGTCTTCGCGGTGCGGCGCATGCTCGAGACCGAGATGACCCGCGCCTTTGTGCGCAGCGTAACCCCCGCCAAGATCAAGGCCCTGCGCGCCCACGTGGCCAGCGAGAAGGCTGCGATGGACGCCGCCGACGCCAGCAGCCGCACCGAACTGCTGGGCGATTTCCACGTGCGCATGGCCGAACTCATGGGCAACGAGGTGCTGGCGCAGTTGCTGGGCGACCTGATCTCGCGCTGCGCGCTCATCACCCTGATGTACCAGTCGGCCAGCGCCGCCGAGCACTCGCACGAGGAACACGCCGCCATCGTCGAGGCCCTGGCAGGCCGCGACAGCGAGCGCGCCGTGGACCTCATGCAGGCCCACCTCGAGCATGTCGAGGCCAGCCTGACCTTCGACCGCAAACGCCCCGCCAGTGACCTGGCCGCCGCGCTCGCGCCCGTGACCCCCTGATCCACCGCCCCGCCCCATGACCTACGACTCCACCCTGCCCTATCCCCGCGACCTGATCGGCTACGGCAGCAAGCCACCGCACGCGCAATGGCCCGGCGGTGCGCGCATCGCCGTGCAGTTCGTCCTGAACTACGAGGAAGGCGGCGAAAACGCCGTGCTGCATGGCGACGCGGGCAGCGAGCAGTTCCTGAGCGAGATGTTCAACCCCGCCAGCTACCCCGAGCGGCACATGAGCATGGAAGGCATCTACGAATACGGCTCGCGCGCCGGCGTGTGGCGCATCCTGCGCGAGTTTGAAAAGCGCCAGCTGCCGCTCACGGTGTTCGGTGTTGCCACGGCACTGCAGCGCCACCCCGAGCTGACCGCGGCCTTCGTGGAGCTGGGCCATGAGATCGCCTGCCACGGCCTGAAGTGGATCCATTACCAGCACGTGCCCGAGGACGTGGAACGCGCCCACATGCAGGAGGCCATGGACATCCTCCAGCGCATGACAGGTGAACGGGCCCTGGGCTGGTACACCGGCCGCGACAGCCCCAACACCCACCGCCTGGTGGCCGACTACGGCGGCTTTGCATACGACAGCGACTACTACGGCGATGACCTGCCCTTCTGGATGAAGGTGCGCAAGACCGATGGCAGCGTGGCGCCCCAGCTCATCGTGCCCTACACGCTGGACTGCAACGACATGCGCTTCGCCCTGCCCCAGGGCTACTCGCACGCCGACCCGTTCTTCCAGTACATGAAAGACACGTTCGACGCGCTCTACGCCGAAGGCGACCCGGCCGGCGACAACGCGCCCAAGATGATGAGCATCGGCATGCACTGCCGCCTGCTGGGCCGCCCCGGGCGCATCGCGGCGCTGCAGCGCTTTCTGGACCACATCGCGCAGCACGACAAGGTATGGGTGGCCCGGCGCATCGACATCGCACGCCACTGGGCGCAGCGCTTTCCCGCGCCGATTTTTTGATCAAATCGACCCGCAGCGCTTATCCCATCTGCGCCTACCGCTCACTTTATTGCAGCAGACACCATGCCCCTGACCTTGCACGAACTCAACACCGCCAGCGCCGCCGACGCACTGCAGCTGCTCGACGGCGTGTACGAACACTCGCCGTGGATTGCCGAGCGCGCGCTGGCGCAGCGGCCCTTTCAGTCGCTGGCGCACCTGCGCCATGCGATGGCGCAGACCGTGCGCACGGCAAGCACCGAGGCGCAGCTGGGCCTGATCCGCGCCCACCCCGAGTTGGCCGGGAAAGCTATGGTGGCGAAAAGCCTCACCGCCGAATCCACCCACGAGCAATCGAAAGCCGGCCTCACGCAATGCACGCCCGACGAGTTCGCGCGCATCCAGCAGCTCAACGCCGACTACAACGCACGCTTCGGCTTTCCGTTCATCCTGGCCGTGCGCGGGCCGCGCGGCACAGGGCTGGGCAAGCAGCAGATCATCGACACCTTTGCGCGGCGCCTGGACAACCACCCTGACCTCGAGCGCGCCGAAGCGCTGCGCAACATCCACCGCATCGCCGAGATCCGCCTGAACGACAAGTTCGATGCCGAGCCCGTGCTGGGCAACGACGTGTGGGACTGGCACGAGCAACTGGCCAAGCACTCCGATCCCGGCTTCGCTGAAAAAGGCCAGCTCACCGTCACCTACCTCACCGACGCGCACCGCGCATGCGCTGATGCGCTCAGCCACGGAATGCGCGCGTGCGGCTTCGACGAGGTGGAGGTGGACGCCGTGGGCAACGTGGTGGGCCGCTACCACCCCGCCACCCCGGGCGCGCGCTACCTCATGACCGGCAGCCATTACGACACCGTGCGCAACGGCGGCAAATACGACGGCCGCCTGGGCATCTTCGTGCCCATGGCCTGCGTGCGCGAGCTGCACCGTGCCGGCAAGCGGCTGCCCTTCGGCATCGAGGTGGTGGCGTTTGCCGAGGAGGAAGGCCAGCGCTACAAGGCCACCTTCCTCGGTTCGGGCGCGCTCATCGGCCACTTCAACCCCGCCTGGCTGGACCAGAAGGATGCCGACGGCGTGACGATGCGCGAGGCCATGCAGCATGCGGGCCTGTGCATCGACGACATTGCCAAGCTGCAGCGCGACCCGGCGCGGTACCTGGGCTTCATCGAAGTGCACATCGAGCAGGGGCCGGTGCTCAATGAGCTGGACCTGCCCCTGGGGGTGGTCACCTCGATCAACGGCGGCGTGCGGTTCGTGTGCGAAATGATCGGCACCGCCAGCCACGCCGGCACCACCCCGATGGACCGCCGCCACGACGCCGCCGTGGGCGTGGCCGAGCTGGCGCTGTACATCGAACAACGCGCCGCGCAGGACGGCGACTCGGTGGGCACCATAGGCCTGCTCAACGTGCCCGGCGGCTCGATCAACGTGGTGCCGGGGCGCTGCCAGTTCAGCCTGGACCTGCGCGCCCCCACCGACGCCCAGCGCGACGCCCTGGTGCGCGACGTGCTCGATGAACTCGCCCGCATTGCCCAGCGCCGGGGCCTGCGCTTCACGCTGGAAGAGTCGATGCGTGTGGCCGCCG
>NZ_ACQT01000269.1 GCF_000175235.1 Acidovorax delafieldii 2AN
GCTGGCTCGGCGCCGGCATGCTGCTGCTGGCGTTGCTGTCGGGGCTGGCCAGCACCGCCTGGTCGCTGAGCGACGGCGCCGTCGAACTGGTCAACTCGATGCCGGTGGCCGCCAAGAAGGTGCGCGACAGCCTGCGCCAGCGCACGGGCGGCAGCAGCCCGCTCGAAACCGTGCAGAAAGCCGCCACACAGATCGAACAGGCCGCCGCCGAAAACAGCACCGCCGCGCCGCCGCGCCGCGGGGTGCAGCGCGTAGTGATCGAGCGGCCGTCGTTCAATATCCGCGACTACCTCTGGAGCGGCACCATGGGGCTGATGTCGGCGCTGGGCCAGCTCACCGTGGTGGTCTTTCTCACTTATTTCTCACTGGCCTCGGGCAACCTGGTGCGGCGCAAGCTGGTGCGCATCGCCGGCACCAGCCTCGAGCGCAAGAAGGTCACGATGCAGGTGCTCAACGAGATCACCGCGCAGATTCAGAGCTACCTGCTGCTGCAGGTGTTCACCAGCGTGCTCGTGGGCATTGCCACGGGGCTGGCCTTCTGGGCACTGGGGCTGGAGAACGCGGCCGTGTGGGCGGTGGCGGCGGGCGTGCTCAACCTTGCGCCCTACATCGGTTCCGTGCTGGTCACCGGTGCATCGGCACTGGTGGGCTTTTTGCAGTTTGGCACGCTGGACATGGCGCTGGCCGTCGGCGGTGCCTCGCTCGTCATCCACACCATCGTGGGCCAGCTCATCACGCCCTGGCTGACCAGCCGCGCCAGCAGCATGAGCCCTGTGGCTGTGTTCGTGAGCGTGCTGGTGTGGGGCTGGCTCTGGGGGCTGTGGGGCCTGCTGCTGGGCATCCCGGTCATGATGGCCGTGAAGGCCGTCTGCGACCGGGTGGAAGACCTCAAGGCCATCGGCGAGCTGCTGGGCGACTAGCCGGCGGGGCAGCCCCGTCCGCAGGCGGCCTGCCCCGAACCGTTACCCCACGGGCAGCGCCTTTCGCGCGCCGCCGCGCCTCAACCCGTGTTGCGCAACCCGGCCGCGATACCGTTGATGGAGATGTGGATACCCGTCTGCACGCGCTCGTCCCCCTGCCCTGCGCGCCAGCGGCGCACCAGCTCGACCTGCAGGTGGTGCAGCGGGTCGATGTACGGAAAGCGGTGTTTGATGGAGCGTGCCAGCGCCGTGTTGTGCGTGAGGCGCTGCTTGTCGCCGGTGATGCGCGTGAGCGCGTCCACTGTGCGGTGCCACTCGGCTTCGATCGTGCTGAACACCTTCTTGCGCAGGCGCGTGTCCGTCACCAACTCGCTGTAGCGCGACGCCAGGGCCAAGTCGCTCTTGGCCAGCACCATGTCCATGTTGGACAGCAGTGTGCGGAAGAAAGGCCACTGGCGGTACATCTTCTGCAGCAGCGCCAGCTGGGCCTTGGGGTCCTTGCCCTCGGCGTTGACAAAGGCCTCCACCGCGGCGCCGAAGCCGAACCAGCCCGGCAACGTAAGGCGGCACTGGCCCCAGCTGAAGCCCCAGGGAATGGCGCGCAGGTCTTCGATCTTCTGGCTGGCCTTGCGCGATGCGGGGCGCGAGCCGATGTTCAGTTCGGCAATCTCGCGGATGGGGGTGGAATTGAAGAAATAGTCGGTGAAGCCCGGGGTTTCGTACACCAGCGCACGGTAGGCGCCCATGCTGGCCTGCGAAAGCCGCGCGGCCGCATCCAGGAACGCCTTGGTGGCCGACTTGGTGGGTTGCAGCAGCGTGGCTTCCAGCGTGGCGGCCACCAGGGTTTCGAGGTTGCGGCGGCCGATTTCGGGGTTGGCGTATTTCGAAGCAATCACCTCGCCCTGCTCGGTGAGCCGGATCTGGCCGCGCACGGTGCCCGGGGGTTGCGCCAGGATGGCCTGGTAGCTCGGACCGCCGCCACGCCCCACCGTGCCGCCGCGGCCATGGAACATGCGCAGCTGGATGCCGTGGCTGGTGTCCAGCTCGTCGAACAGCTCCACCAGCGCGATCTCGGCGCGGTACAGCTCCCAGTTGCTAGTGAAGATGCCGCCGTCCTTGTTGCTGTCGCTGTAGCCCAGCATGATGTCCTGCTCGCCGCCGCTGCGCTGCACCAGCGCCGCCACGCCGGGCAAGGCATAGAACTCGCGCATGATGGGCGCGGCATTGCGCAGGTCTTCGATGGTCTCGAACAAAGGCACCACTATCAGGTCATTGTGTGACTCTTCATCCAGCGTGCCGCGCACCAGCCCCACTTCCTTTTGCAGCAGCAGCACTTCGAGCAGATCGCTCACCGTTTCGGTGTGGCTGATGATGTAGTGGCGGATGGCCTCGTGCCCAAAGCGCTCGCGCATCACGCGGGCGGTCTCGAAAATGGCCAGCTCGCCCTGCGTGTGGGCCGAGTATTCGGCCCCCACCACGCGCAGCGGGCGTGCATCGTTGAGCAGCTTGATGAGCAGAGCGCGCTTGGCGGCCTCCTGCAGGCTGCTGTAGTTCGGCTCGATGCGGGCCGTGGCCAGCAGCTCGGCCACCACTTCCTCGTGCTTGTCGGAGCTTTGGCGCAGGTCCACCGTGGCAAGGTGAAAGCCGAACACCTCGACGGCGCGGATCAGCGGGTGCAGGCGTTCGGCCGCCAGCGCCTTGCCGTGGTGCGATTCCAGCGATGCCTCGATGACGCGCAGGTCCGCCAGAAACTCGGCGGCGCCGGCATACGCGTTTTGCGGCGCCACGGCATGGCGGGCCGCGTCGCCGCCCGTCAGTTCCTTGAGCGTGGCCGCCAGGCGCGCGTAGATGCCGGTCAGGGCGCGGCGATAGGGCTCGTCCTGGCGGTGCTCGCTGGTGTCGGGCGAGCGCAGGGCCAGCGCCTCCATGGCGGGCGATACCGTCACCAGGCGCGCCGACAGCGAAAGCTCGCCGCCCAGGTAGTGCACCTCGGTGAGGTAGTGGCGCAGCGCCATGTCGGCCTGGCTGCGCAGGGCGTGCTGCAGGGTTTGTGCGGTGACGTTGGGGTTGCCGTCACGGTCGCCGCCGATCCACTGGCCCATGCGCAGAAAGCTGTGCACCGGATACTGGCCCAGTTCCCGCTCGAGATCGGCATAGATCTTGGGAATCTCGCGCAGAAAGGTGGATTCGTAATAGGACAGCGCGTTCTCGATCTCGTCGGCCACGGTGAGCTTGCTGTAGCGCAGCAGGCGCGTTTGCCACAGCTGTGCCACGCGGGCGCGCAGCAGGGCTTCGTTGGCAGCCAGCTCCCGGGGGGTAAGGGCGTCCTTGGCGCTGTTGTAGAGCTGTGCGCGCACCTGGATATCGTCGCGGGTGGACAGCAACTGCGCAATGTCGCGCTCGGCGTCCAGGATGCTCTTGCGCTGCACCTCGGTGGGGTGTGCCGTGAGCACCGGCGCCACGTAGCTGCTGGCCAGCGTCTGCGCAATGGTCTTGGGCGCAATGCCAGCCCAGCGCAGGCGCGACAGGGCCACCTCGATGCTGCCCTCTTGCGTATCGCCCGCGCGCTCGTGCACGGCGCGGCGGCGGATGTGGTGGCGGTCTTCGGCCAGGTTGGCCAGGTGGCTGAAATAGGTGAAGGCGCGGATCACGCTCACCGTCTGGTCGCCCGACAGCGACTTGAGCAGCTTCTTGAGCGCGCGGTCGGCCTCCTGGTCGGCATCGCGGCGGAAGGCCACCGAGAGCTTGCGCACCTGCTCGACCAGCTCGTAGGCCTCCACCCCCTCCTGCTCCCGGATCACGTCGCCCAGAATGCGGCCCAGCAGGCGGATGTCGTCAATCAGGGGCTGGTCCTTGTCGGATCGCTTCATGGGGGGTGTCTCCGTTGGTGGGGGTGGGCGGCCGGCCGCTGCCAGCCCACTGCGCAGGCCCCTGCGGGCACCGGCCACCGGTGCGGGGCGATGCTAGCATCGCTATCTGCCCAATGATTACAAATAGGTTACGAACTTGAGCCCGACCTCCCTCCCCCCCCTGGTGATCGCCACCCGCGAAAGCCGCCTGGCCCTGTGGCAGGCTGAACATGTGCAGGCCCTGCTGCGCGCGCGCGGCCATACCGTGTCACTGCTGGGCATGACCACCCAGGGCGACCAGATACTCGACCGCAGCCTCTCCAAGGTGGGCGGCAAGGGCCTGTTCGTGAAAGAGCTCGAAGTGGCGCTCGAAGAAGGCCGCGCCCACATCGCCGTGCACTCGCTGAAAGACGTGCCCATGGAGCTGCCCGAAGGCTTTGCCCTGGCCTGCGTGATGGAGCGCGAGGACCCCCGCGATGCCTTCGTTTCGCCCCGCTACGCATCGCTCGAGGCCTTGCCCCAAGGTGCCGTGGTGGGCACATCGAGCCTGCGCCGCCAGGTGCTGCTGCAGGCGCTGCGTCCCGACCTGCGCATCGAGCCGCTGCGCGGCAACCTCGACACGCGCCTGCGCAAGCTCGACGAAGGCCAGTATGACGCCATCGTGCTCGCGGCGGCAGGCCTCAAGCGCCTGGGGCTGCAAGAGCGCATCCGCACCGAATTCGCCACCACCGCCATGCTGCCGGCCGCAGGCCAGGGCGCCCTGGGCATCGAGATTCGCAGCGACCGCCAAGACCTGATCGAGGCCCTGGCGCCACTGGCGCACCAGGAGACCTGGCTCACCGTGACGGCCGAACGCGCCGTCAGCCGCGCCATGGGCGGCAGCTGCTCGAT
>NZ_ACQT01000268.1 GCF_000175235.1 Acidovorax delafieldii 2AN
GGGGCGCGGGCGTGAGGGCGGCCAGCGCGTCCAGGCAGGCCTGCCACTCCGCAGCCTGCAGGGCAGGGCCGGGCAGCACGAAGCGGAACTCCTGTCCGGTGGCGGTTTCCACCACCGAAAAATTCTCGCGCGTGTCGCCGGCAATGGGCTGCAGCACGGTGGACACGCCCTCATCGGCCAGCAACTGGCGCATTTGCGCGCCCGCGGCGCCGCCGGCCAATGCCCAGGCCTGCACATTGCTGCCCAGGCGGTGCAGTACGCGGGCGACGTTGATGCCGCCGCCGCCGGCAAAGCGCTGGGCAGGGCTGCAGCGCAGCTTGTGCGTGGGCTCCACCCGCGCGGTGGTGGTGGCCAGATCGAGGGCGGGGTTGAGGGTGAGGGTGATCAGTGCGGACACGGCAAGGAAGTGAAAGGGTCGGTGGCTGCAGGGGCCTTGGGTGGCAGGGTGCCGCGGCAGAGCGGGATCACCAGGCCTTTTCCGTCAGGCCGGACCACAGTTCGTTCAGGTCGGGAAAATTCCATTGGTCGGGGTTTTCGCGCGCCACGATCTTCTCGGTAGCGCCCGGTGCCGCCAGGTCAACCACTTCGGGGGGAATGCGCAGGTCGGATTTCGTGGAGAAGAACACCTTGACGCGCGGCGTGGTGAGCGCCGCCGGGGCCTGCTCGATGACCACGCCCAGCCTGCCCGACGTGAGCCGCACCAGCGAGCCCACGGGGTAGATGCCAATGCTTTTCACGAACGCCTGGAACAGCCGGGCGTCGAAATGGTCGGTGGTCCACTCGGCCATGCGGCGCAGCGATTCGGAAGGGTCCCAGCCGCGCTTGTAGGGCCGGTCGGAGGTGATGGCGTCGTAGACATCGCAGATGGCGGTCATGCGGGCGATCACGCTGATGGCGTCACCCTGCAGCTTGTCGGGGTAGCCGGTGCCGTCGATCTTCTCGTGGTGGTGCAGGCAGGCGTCCAGCACGGCGTCAGACACCTGGCCGCCTTCCTTGAGCATGTGGTAGCCCGCCACCGGGTGGCTGCGCACCACGGTGAACTCCTGGTCGGTGAGCTTGCCCGGCTTGTTCAGCACCGCCAGCGGCACCGCCGCCTTGCCCAGGTCGTGCAGCAGGCCCGCCATGCCGGCCAGCCGCGTCTGGGCATCGTCAAGCTTGAGCTGCCGCGCCAGCGCCACCATCAGCCCGCACACCGCCACCGAATGCATGTAGGTGTAGTCGTCGGCCGTCTTCAGGCGTGCCAGGCTGATCAGCGCGCCGGGGTTGCGCGTGACCGAATCCGAGATTTCCTCCACCAGGTTCTGGGCGGCGGCGGCATCGACCGCTCGCCCCATGCGCGCCTCGTTGAACATCGACACCACGGCCTTCTTGGACCGCATGCAGATCGAGGCCGCGCGCTTGAGCTCGTGCCGCAGGTCGGCGGGGGCATGGTCGCGCTGCGGTGGCGGCGGCACGGGCAGGCTCACCTGCAGCGGCGGCAGATCCTCCAGGCGGTTGAAATCGGTTTCGATGCGGGCATCGGCCTCTTCGCGCGATACCGAGGCCGTGCCGGGGGCCACGTCCGCGCCCTTGTCGGTGTCAATCCAGCATTCGTGGATGGCTGTGGCCTGGATGCGGGCCAGGTCGTTCGGGTCCTTGATCAGAAACTTGGCGCGCCAGAAAGGGTGTTCCATCCACGAACCGCAAAACTCGTGCAGGTACATGCCCAGGGTGAGGTCTTGAATTTGGATGCGCTTGAGCATGGGAAAGGCACTGACTCGATAACACGCCACCCCTCGGCGGCGCGCAGTGCGCGCCCGGGGCGAAAAGCGAACTCGCTCGCGGCAAATGGTAACCATGGTAGCCTTTTTGAATCGCCACGACGGCGCGTTTTTTTGCCGCACATTGCCGCCCATGCCCCCAGCTTCCAAAGTTCGCACCCCGGCCGCCGCGCCCGCCGCACCTGCGGGTGAGGCGCGCAGTGGCGCGTCGGTGGCGCAGAAGGCACTGCGCAAGCTGGGGCTCGTGCGTGACATCGACCTGGCGCTGCACCTGCCGCTGCGCTACGAGGATGAAACCCGCATCACGCCATTGCGCAACGCGCGCGACGGCGAGGTGGCGCAGATCGAGGCCACGGTCACGTCGTGCGAGGTGCAGATGCGCCCGCGCCGTCAGCTGCTGGTGCAGGTGGACGATGGCACGGGTACCTGCGAGCTGCGCTTCTTCAGCTTCTATCCGTCGCACCAGAAGACCCTGGCCGCGGGCGCGCGCCTGCGCATCCGGGGCGAAGTGAAGGGCGGCTTCTGGGGGCGGCAGATGCTGCACCCGGCCTTTCGTGTGGCGGGGGGCGAGTTGCCTGCCGCGCTCACGCCGGTCTACCCCACCACCGCCGGGCTGCCCCAGCCTTACCTCAGGCGCTCCGTGGTGGGTGCGCTGCAGCGCGCCGATCTGTCGGAGACCGTGCCGCCGGGGCTGGAGCCGCCGATGGGCAGGATTTTGAGCAAGAACGGCCTGCAGCGCGCATTCAGCCTGCGTGAGGCGCTCACTTTTTTGCACCATCCCACCCCCGACGTGGCGCTAACCACGCTGGAAGACCACAGCCATCCGGCCTGGCAGCGCCTCAAGGCCGAAGAGTTGCTGGCGCAGCAGCTTTCGCAGCAGCAATCGCGGCGCGAGCGCGACCGCCTGCGCGCACCGGTGCTGCAGCCTCGGCCCCGTGTGGGGCAGGCCTTGCCCCTGCATGAGCAGTTGCTGGCCGTGCTGCCTTTCGGCCTCACGGCCGCCCAGCGCCGCGTGGGCGAAGAGATTGCGGCCGACCTGGCGCGGCCCGTGCCCATGCACCGGCTGCTGCAGGGCGACGTGGGTTCGGGCAAGACCGTGGTGTCGGCGCTGGCGGCGGCAATCTGCATGGATGCTGGCTGGCAGTGCGCACTGATGGCGCCCACCGAAATCCTGGCCGAGCAGCATTTCGCCAAGATGATCGGCTGGCTCGAACCCTTGCTGGCCGCCACCGGCCGCCGCGTGGCCTGGCTGGTGGGTGGCCAGAAGAAAAAAGAGCGTGCCGCCATGCTGGCACTGGTGGCCAGCGGCGAGGCCGCGCTGGTGGTGGGCACGCACGCCGTCATCCAGGAGCAGGTGCAGTTCAGGAACCTCGCGCTGGCCATCATCGACGAGCAGCACCGCTTTGGCGTGGCGCAGCGGCTGGCGTTGCGCAAGAAGCTCGCGGAGGGCATCGCCACCGGGCCGGCCCAAGGCGATGCAGCCCCCTCGGGGGGCCGCGACCAGCGCCGCGGCGGAGCGTGGGGGCCCTCGACCGCCATGGAGCCGCACATGCTGATGATGAGCGCCACGCCCATTCCGCGCACGCTGGCCATGAGCTACTACGCCGACCTCGATGTCTCGGTGATCGACGAGCTGCCCCCCGGCCGCACGCCCATCGTCACCAAGCTCATCGCCGACAGTCGCAAGTACGAAGTCATCGAGCGCATTGGCGCCCAGGTGGCGGCCGGGCGGCAGGTGTACTGGGTGTGCCCGCTGATCGAGGAGAGCGAGGCGCTCGATCTCTCCAACGCCACCGCCACCCGCGTCGATCTGAGCGAGGCCTTGCCGGGATGCATGGTGGGGCTGCTGCACTCGCGCATGCCCACCGCCGAGAAGAAGGCTGTGATGGCGCTCTTCACCAGCGGCCAGATGGGCGTGCTGGTCAGCACCACCGTCATCGAGGTGGGGGTGGACGTGCCCAACGCCTCGCTTATGGTGATCGAGCATGCGGAGCGCTTCGGCCTGAGCCAGCTGCACCAGCTGCGCGGCCGGGTGGGGCGCGGCGCGGCGGCATCGGCCTGCGTGCTGCTCTACGCCACCAACGACAGCGGCCGCGTGGGCGAAACCGCCAAGGAACGCCTGCGTGCCATGGCCGAGACCAACGACGGCTTCGAGATCGCGCGGCGTGACCTGGAAATCCGCGGCCCCGGCGAGTTTTTGGGCGCGCGCCAGTCGGGCGATGCGCTGCTGCGGTTTGCCGACCTGGCGACCGACACCGCGCTGCTGGAATGGGCCCGCGCCACCGCGCCGCGCATGCTCGACCAGTTCCCCGCTCTGGCCGAGCGCCACGTGGCGCGCTGGCTGGGTGGAAAATCCGACTATCTGAAGGCCTGAACCCGGCACCGCATGACAGGACAGAACGTGAACAGCTCCCCTGGCGACCTGCGCGCCGACGGTACCGATGCCGTGACGGCCCGGTGGGTGCGTGACGACACCTACCGCGACCGTGCGGTGCGGCTGGCGTTTCTCGACCGCCCGGGGCTGGCGCGCTTTTTGGCGCCCCTGTGGATCGCCCTTGCCGTGGCGCTGGTGTTTTCGCCTTGGGGCGCGATGGTGGGGCTGTTCACGCTCAACCTGCGCGAAGTGCACGCATCCATGCTCATCCTGGCGGCGCTGATGCTGCTGCTGGGCGGTGCGAACACCTTCCATGCGATGCACGCGGCCACCGCGCGGCAGTTCGCCTTTGCAGGCGACTCGGTCTACTGGCGCTTCACGCCGCATGGCCTGAGCTACCGGGTCACGGGGGGGACGGCGTGGTGCGCCACGGGGCCGATTCGCAGTGGAGCTGGTTCAAGGCGATGGCGGTCGACGCCACGGGCCTGCGCCTGTTCCGGCGCGGCACCGCCGAGTCGTACTTCATACCGGCTGCGGCCCTGGATGAGCCGGGCCAGAATGCCCGCAGCGCCAGCGCGCAG
>NZ_ACQT01000267.1 GCF_000175235.1 Acidovorax delafieldii 2AN
AAACGGCGTGGACAACGCCGAGCGCCTGCAGGCCGTCATCGGCCGCCCCGTCATCCCGGCCGTGGTGTACGTGGCCACCGAAATGGTGGCGCCCGGCCATGTGCGCCACCACGGGCGCGGCGAACTGGTGCTGGCCACCGCCCCCGCCAGCCCCGGCATTGCGGCCACCTTCGGCGCTGCCGGCGTGCCCGTGCAGGTATCGGACAACGTGGCGGGCGCCCTGTGGGCCAAGCTGGTGCTCAACTGCGCCTACAACGCGCTCTCGGCCATCACGCGCCTGCCCTACGGCGCCCTCATGGACAGCCCGGGCCTGCCCGTGCCGCAGGTGATGCGCGACATCGTGCAAGAGTGCCTGCAGGTGGCACAGGCCACCGGCGTTGCGCTGCCGCCCGACACCCTCGACGCCGTGCTGCGGCTGGCGGCCACCATGCCCGCGCAGATGTCCTCCACCGCACAGGACCTGGCGCGCGGCAAGCGCAGCGAAATCGACCACCTCAACGGTTTCATCGTGCGCCGGGGCGAGGCGCTAGGCATTGCCACACCCGTCAACCGACTGCTGCACACGCTGGTGCGCCTGCTCGAAAAAGACCTGCCAGCCACGCCAGGCGGTGCCGCATGAAGCGCGCAGCACCCACCCGACCCGGGCTGCAGCGGGGCCTGGCCTGGGGTTTTTGGTCGTTGGCACTGTGCGTCGCCGTGCTGTCGCTGCTGCCGACGGCCTATCTGCCGCCGCAGGTTTTCAGCCTGTGGGACAAGGCCCAGCACGCCCTGGCCTTCACTGCGCTGGCCACCTTGGGCCTGCTGGCCTATCCGCGGCGACCCTGGCGCGTGCTTGCCGTGCTGCTGGCATTTGGCGGCGCCATTGAGCTGGCGCAGGCAGCCACCGGCTGGCGCTATGGCGAATGGGCCGACTGGCTGGCCGATGCCGTCGGGCTGGCCGCGGGCAGTGCGCTGGCGTGGCACCCCCGGCGCCGGATGGCCCTGTCGGGCACCGTGGCCGCCGGCCCTACGACAGCCTCCACAACCTCGGCAGCCGCCACCAACGCCCCCCTGACGCCCCTCGGTTCTTTGGCTGATCGCCGGGGCACCGGAGCGCCACGCAGGCGCGCGGAGAGAGGGAAGCGCCGAAGACACACTTGCCTCGATGGCGCACAGCCCGACCACCCAGCAGGGCTGGGCGCATGCGGACTCCAGCATGCGGCCACCGGGGCGCGGTGGCGCCCGGCCGGGTGGGGCAGGCCCCGGGGTTCTTGCAACTCCGCCCCACTTGCCCACACCTTTCAGGTTATGCCCGCCCAATGTGCAACACCCTGTGGATAAGCCATTGCAGAAGCCGCAATACCCGCGCCAGCATTGGGTTTGCAGGCGGTGCTGTTTTTTTGTGCAGGCGACGGTGCAACACGCCCCGCGTCGGCGCGAACCTCAGCCCGCGGCCACCTGCGGCGGAATTTTTACTATTCTTTGGATAGCAAACAACCTTTGTTTTATAAGCACATCAGGCATTTCTGGCACAGAAAATGCCATCGCACCGCATTGGGCGCCCATGAACCTCTGCGCCCGCCCTCCCCCCACCCCCGCATGCGCCAGGGCACCCGATGGGGTTATGCCCACGCTCTGTGGGCTGGTCTGTGGAAAACCCCTGGCATAACCCGCGAAAGCCGCGCCAGCACTGGGCCGGAACGCGCTGCCCATTGTTTGGGCACAACGGCGGCGTCGCGCCGGGCAGATCGCGCCGACAGCGACGGAAGAGGTCGGTGCCAGAAAGGAACGGGAGCAGCCCCCCGGCCAGGCGCCCCAGCAATCACGCAGCTTCGTCGCTTTTGTGGTGCCCGGAAGAATGCGGGGCCAGTCTGCGTCTGACGGGTGGGAGTTGCACCGCAACCGGCCCGGCCCGGCCCGGCATGGCATGGCATGGCATGGCATGGCTCGGCTTGGCTTGGCTTGGCTTGGCTTGGCTTGGCTTGGCTTGGCTTGGCTTGGCTTGGCTTGGCTTGGCTTCAAGACGCCCGCTGGGGTGTTCAGCGAAACGGTTGCATCGATCGGTTGAACCCGCCACCAATTTCCATCCAGCCCCACCCACCTCCCGTTTTCGGCCTGCCCGCAACGCATCGCCGTGGCGAACTGCGCCGCCCACCCTGTCGGCTGGCCGGTGGCGAAACCCGAGCGGCCACCGCAACCCGACCCGTCCCATGCCCGCTGCGCTGCACAACCTGCAACTGAGCCAACGCCAACGCCTATAGTCGCGTCTTCCCCGTCCGCCATGAGCGGCCCGCCATCGCACCCCGACCCACTGCACCCGTGCCTGTTTCCGCCCTGCTCTGCCTGGTCGTCGCCATCAGCGACGGCGACACCCTCACCGCCCGTTGCGGCGCGCCTGGCGCCTACCAGGCCGTCAAAGTGCGCATCGCGGCCATCGATGCACCCGAGCGCAAACAGGCCTGGGGACTGCGCTCCCGGCAGCAACTGGCGCAGCTGTGCTTTCGGCAACGCGCCACACTGCAGCCGCTGGACCGCGATGCCTACGGGCGCATGGTGGCGAATGTACGCTGCGGCGGCACCGACGCCGCGTCGGCGCAGGTCAGCGCGGGGATGGCATGGGTGTACACACCGTATGCCAGCCACCACCCGCACCTGGCGCCACTGCAGCAGCAGGCGCGTGCCAGCGGCAGGGGGCCCTGTGGGCGCAGCCAGGCCCCTGCCGCCGTGGGTCTATCGGCACCGGCACCAGCGCTGAACGCCTGCGCAACCGCCAGGGCGGCGTTGCGCGCCGTGGCGGCCCTCAGTCGGTTGCGGGGGGCTGGGCGTTGAACACGCCGCTGAGCAGCTCGGTCAACCGATCGGCACCCATCTTGAAGCCGCAGGCCTGCGCATGGCCGCCGCCGCCCATGCTTTCGGCCAGGGCAATGCAGTCGAAATTGCGCTGCGAACGCAGCCCCACCTTCACGCCCTTGGCGCCTGCGCTCCACATCAGTGCAAACGTGCCTGTCTGGGCCGACAGCATGTCGCCGACCAGGCTGTGGAACATGCCGGGGGCGTTCACCATCAGGCCTTCGACGCCGTTGAACACCAGCGGCTGCGCGCCTTCGGCAAGGTCGGCGGCCAACTTGCGGTATTTTTCGTCCATCGCAGCGCCCCGGGCCATGAAGGCCGTGAGCTGCTCGGGTGTGAAAGCCGCAATCTGCTGCCAGCGCGCAAACTCTTGCGGCTCCATGTCGAGGGCCGACAGAAAGCCCGCGCTTTCGGGAAATTCCCACTTCCAGATGTCGCGGTCCTCGATGTATTTCAACAGGGCCGGAACGGGCTGGCCGGGGTGGAAGAACTCCCACGCCAGGCGCGCCCCCGACTTGTCCATGTCGAAGTGCACCACGCCACAGCGGCAGGCAAACCCCGTGAGCTTTTCCGCGGCGCTCTTGTGGTGGTCGAGCATGACAAGCTTGGCGGCGCGCTCTTCGATGGCGCGCAGCACATCGGCCGCAAACGAAAAATCGAGAATGTAGACGGCTCGGCCCTCCACGGGGGGAAGGTCGTCCACCGAACGGACATCGCCGTGGTCAAGCCCGCGGTATTCGGCACCGTCGCCGTAGTAGAGCCAGGCGGCCAGGGCGGCGCCGAAGCCGTCGGGACAATTGCGCCCATGGTAGAGGACCAGCGGCGCAGGGTCGGCCCTATCGGGGCCCACGAGCAATTGCAGAGGAAGAATGGTTTTGTTCATTGCCCACGATTGTCGCGCGTTGCCCCGTCGCCTGTCGGCGGCAGCGCGCCGCCATGCGCCCAACGCCCGCCGCTGGCGGCATGCAGCGCGCCTTTCTTCGGATGACAAGCAGAAGCAATGGCGATATATTGCGCCGCACTCGGCACGGTGCCATCGCCGCAAGCCCTTTGCGTGCCGGAGCCCGCTGGCGCTGGTTTCGAGCCCGACTTCCCCGCGCCCCCTGCGCCCCTTCCTTTCAGCCACCCATGCCCATTGCACAACAGACAGGTTCGCGGTTGCCCGCCGCCGCGCACCCGCTGAGCGGACGCATGCCGCGCCCCACGTCCTGTGTGGCAGGCTGAGCCCCGCCATGTCTGGCCTGCACATCCTCTGGCGCGACGAGCATCTGGTCGCGGTCTACAAACCCGCCGGCTGGCTGGTGCACCGCACGGGCCTGGACGCAGGCGAAACGCGCTTCGTGATGCAGGCCCTGCGTAACCAGCTGGGCCAGCACGTATTCCCCGTGCACCGGCTCGATAAAGGCACCTGCGGCGTGTTGGTGATGGCCTTGCACAGTGACGCGGCGCGCGCTCTGTCGCAGGCGTTCGAGCAGCAGGCGACCACCAAGCGCTATCTGGCCCTGGTGCGCGGCTGGGCGCCCGCACGCGCCGAGGTGGACCACGCCCTCAAGCCCGACGACGCCCCCGCGCATGCGCCCGTGCAAGACGCCCACACCCGCTTTCGCCGCCTGGCGCAGCTCGTGCTGCCCGAGCCGAGCGATGCGCGTTTTGCCACCACGCGGGCATCGCTGGTCGAGGCCGTGCCCACCACGGGGCGGCGCCACCAGATCCGCCGCCATCTCAAGCACTTGGCCCACCCCATCATCGGTGATGCCACCCATGGCAAGGGCCCGCTCAACCGCTGGTGGGCCGAGCGGCTGGGGCACCAGCGGCTGTGGCTGCACGCATGGCAGTTGACCGTGCCCCATCCCGTGACAGGCGCGCGCCTGACGCTGGACAGCGGCCTGCAACTGCCCGCATGT
>NZ_ACQT01000266.1 GCF_000175235.1 Acidovorax delafieldii 2AN
CGCGCCGTGGCCAGCGAGGCCTGGGCGCCGTGGCGCAGCACCACGGCCGCCAGGGGCTGTTCGCCAAAGTCGGGGTGGGGCACACCCACCACGGCCACCTCGTACACGTCGGGGTGGCGCAGCAGGGCGTTCTCGATCTCCTGTGGGTAGAGGTTGACGCCGCCCGAGAGGATCAAGTCCGCGCGCCGGTCGCTTAAGTAAAGGTAGCCCTCGGCATCCACGTGGCCGATGTCGCCATAGGTGATCCAGCCACGCTCGTTGATGGCCTGGCGTGTCTTTTCCTCGTCGTTGAGGTAGCTGAACTGTCCGCCGCCCGAGAAGTACACCTGTCCGATCTCGCCCGCGGGCAGCTCCTGCCCGTCGTCACCCACGATGTGCAGCCGGCCCGTGGTGGGGCGGCCCACCGAGCCCGGGGGCGCCGGCGCCACTCGGCCGAGCCGATCATCGTCGTGCCACAGCCCTCGGAGCCCGCGTAGTACTCCATCAGGATGTCGCCCCACCAGTCGAGCATGGCGTGCTTCACATCTACCGGGCAGGGCGCGGCGGCATGGATGGCCACGCGGTGGCTGGACAGGTCGTAGCGCCGGCGCACTTCGTCGGGCAGCTTGAGCATGCGGCCGAACATGGTGGGCACCCACTGGCTGTGGGTGACGCGGTAGCGCTCGATCAGCGCCAGGGCGGTCTCGGCGTCAAAGCGCTCCATGATCACGGCCTGCCCGCCCAGCTCCAGCACGCGCAGCGTGTAGCGCAGCGGCGCGGCGTGGTACAGCGGCGCGGGCGAGAGGTACACGGTGTCTTCGCCCATGCCCATGATGCGGGCCGTGCCCAGCGCCTCGGGGTCGGTCTGGCCGCGCAGGTGGCTCGGCTGCAAAGGCTTGAGCACCCCCTTGGGCCGGCCCGTGGTGCCCGATGAATACAGCAGGTCGCGGCCCAGCGGGCGGTCGGCAAAATCGGCGGGCCGGGTGCCCAGGCTCTCCAGCGCCTGCGCCGCAACGGGCAGCGAAGGCGCCAGGGGCGTGGCCGCGTCCACCGTCCAGCACGGCAGGGGGTGGACGGCCTGCAGCTCGGTGAGTTGCGGCAGGGTCTTGCTGGAAGCCACCACCAGCCGCGCGCCGCAGTCCTGCACGATGTAGGCCACCTCGGCCGGGGTCAGGTGCGTGCTGAGCACGGCGGCATACAGGCCGGCCTGCCGGGCCGCCAGCGCCAGGGCCAGGATCTCGATCCGGTTTTCCAGCACCACCGCGAAGCGCTCGCCCGCCTGCAACCCCTGGGCATGCAGCCACTGGGCCATCTGCAAGGCGCTGCGCGCCACTTCGCCAGCGGTATGGCGCGTGCCGGTCTCGGCCATGACCAGTACCACCCGCTCGGGGGCCGTCGCCGCGCGGCCGAAGAAGTCCTGCATACCTGTCACCTGTTGCTCCTTGGCACGCCGCCGTGGTGGAGAAGTCCACCAAAAGCAAAGCGCCTGTCTCACAAAACCGATGTGTTGACGGATTTTTTCAGGCAACAGCGGCAGCAATCACCGGGTAAATACGGTCTTCAGCACAAACTAACTCGCACAGAATCATTTTTAATGGATCATCAGTCTCATAAACACATGGAGTGAGCATGAATATTCCCGTCATCGTCGATGCCATTCGCAGCCCCATGGCCCGGGCCAAGCCCGATGGCGCGCTGGCCGAGGTCCATCCCGTGGACCTGCTCTCGCAGGTGCTGGAGCAACTGGTGGCCCGCAACAAGCTTGACCCCGGCACCGTGGACGACGTGATCTGCGGCTGCGTCAGCCAGGCGGGCGAGCAGGCGGGCACGCCCGGGCGCCTGGCCTGGCTGGCCGCCGGCCTGCCCGCGCACGTGCCTTCCACCACCATCGACCGCAAGTGCGGCTCCAGCCAGCAGGCCGTGCACTTCGCGGCGCAGGCCATCATGGCGGGCACGCAGGACATCGTGATCGCCTCCGGCGTGGAGTCGATGAGCCGCGTGCCCATGGGCAGCTCGCGCATGGGCAAGAACACCACCGGCCCGCGCTTTGATGCGCGCTTCGCCCCCGGTCTGGTGGGCCAGGGCGTATCGGCCGATCTGGTGGCCGCCAAGTGGGGGCTGGACCGCACCGCGCTGGACACCTATGCCGTGCGCTCGCACCAGCGCGCCCATGCGGCGCAATCGGGCGGCGGCTTTGCACGCGAGATCGTGGGCATCGACACCCCCGCCGGCCGCGTGCTGCAGGACGAAACCATCCGCGCCGGCACCACGGTGGAAAAGCTCGCCGGCCTGAAGGCCGTGTTCGAGAGCGAGGAGCTGTCCGCGCGCTTCCCGCAGATCCAGTGGGCCACCACGGCCGGCAACGCCTCGCAGATGACCGACGGCGCCAGCGCCATGCTCATCATGAGCGAGCAGCGTGCCCAGCAGCTGGGCCTGCGCCCGCGCGCGCGCTTCGTGGCCTTCGACGTGGTGGGCGACGACCCGCTGTACATGCTCACGGCCCCCATCCCCGCCACGCAGCGCGTGCTGGCCAAGGCCCGGATGAAGCTGGACGACATCCATCACTACGAGATCAACGAGGCCTTTGCCTCCGTGCCCTTGGCCTGGCAGAAGGAGTTGGGCGCCGACGGCGAGCGCCTGAACCCGCGCGGCGGCGCCATCGCCCTGGGCCACCCGCTGGGTGCCTCGGGCCTGCGCCTGATGACCACCATGCTGCACGCCCTGGAAGACAGCGGCCAGCGCTACGGCCTGCAGTCCATGTGCGAGGCTGGCGGCATGGCCAACGCCACCATCATCGAACGTCTGTAACTATTGATTTGATAGCTGCCGGCGCTTGATGGACGAGCGCCCCAGGCCAAAAAGGAAAGAAAATGAAGCTGCAACAAGGAATGACCGCCCTCATCACCGGCGGGGTCTCGGGCCTGGGCGAGGCCTCGGCCGTCGCGCTGCTGGAGCGTGGTTTGAACGTGGTGGCCGTGGACCTGAACGACGAGCGCGGCCAGGCCATGGAACAGAAGTACGCCGGCCGCCTGCGCTATGTGAAGGCCGACGTGTCCGACGCCGACCAGATGGCCCAGGCCATCGCCGCGGCCGAGGCCTTCGGCAACTTCCGTGCGCTGGTGCACTGCGCGGGCATCGGCGGCCCGGTGCGCCTGATCGAGAAGGACGGCAGCCCCGGCTCGCTGGAGAAGTACATCAACATCATCCGCGTGAACCAGATCGGCACCTTCAACACGCTGCGCCTGGCGGCCGTTGCCATGGCCAAAAACGAGCCGATTGACGGCGAGCGCGGCGTGTGCGTGCTCACCGCGTCGGTGGCGGGTTACGAGGGGCAGATCGGCCAGATCCCCTACGCATCCTCCAAGGCCGGCGTGATCGGCATGACCATCGTGGCGGCGCGTGACCTGGCGTCCAAGTTCATCCGCGTGTGCACCATCGCACCGGGTCTGTTCGACACGCCCATCCTGGCCAAGCTGCCCGAGAACGTGCGCCAGTCGCTGGGCGCATCGGTGCCCAACCCCGCGCGCCTGGGCCACCCCAGCGAATACGCGATGACCGCGCTGCACATCCTCGAGAACCCCATGCTCAATGGCGAGACCATCCGCCTGGATGGGGCCATTCGCATGCAGCCGAGGTGACATCCCCCTGAGGCGCTGCGCGCCTTCCCCCTTCTCTCTGCGCGCTTGGCGCTCCGGGAAGGGGGACGCAGCCAGCGCGGCGGGGCGGCCCTTGCGCGACTGCCTTGGTCTTGGGTCGCGCCGGCTTCATAGGTTGCGCCGGTTTCGCGCAGGGCGACTCATGCAGCGCAATGAAGAACTGGAAGGATTTTTATGAGTTCCACGGTACTGGTCGAAGTGCGCGGCAACGTGCTGGTCATGACGCTGAGCAACCCCGAGGCGCGCAACGCCGCCACGCTGGAGATGGCCGAGGCCATGGCGGCGGCGCTGGACGAGCTGGACCGCAACCCCGCCCTGCAGGTGGGCGTCATCACCGGCGCGGGCGGCACGTTCTGCGCGGGCATGGACCTGAAGGGTTTTTTGCAGGGCAAGCGCCCCAGCCTGCCCGGGCGGGGATTCCTGGGCCTGACGCAGCAGCCGCCGCGCAAGCCGCTGATTGCCGCCGTGGAAGGCTATGCCCTGGCGGGGGGCTTTGAGACCGTGCTGGCCTGCGACCTGATCGTCGCCGCCAAGACGGCCCAATTCGGCCTGCCCGAGGTCAAGCGCGGCCTGGCCGCCTCGGCCGGCGGGCTGCTGCGCCTGCCCAGGCGCCTGCCCTACCACGTGGCCATGGAATGCATTCTCACGGGCGACATGTTCAGCGCCGAGCGCGCCCACGCCCATGGCCTGGTCAACCGCCTGGTCGAGCCCGGCCAGGCGCTGGACGCCGCGCTGGAACTGGCCCAGGCCGTGGCCGCCAACGGCCCGCTGGCGCTGATCGCCAGCAAACGCGTGGCGCAAGAGTCGGCCGACTGGACGCAGGCCGAGATGTTCGACCGCCAGGCCGTCATCACCACGCCGGTGCTCGCTTCGCTGGACGCGCGCGAAGGGGCTACGGCCTTTGCCGAGAAACGCGCGCCGGTGTGGAAAGGCGTTTGATGGGAAAAGAGGCGATATCGCCCATCCATCAAGCGCTGGCAGCTAGTTAATACATAGCAAATGCGGCCCCGGTGCCGCAAGAACTCCAGGAGACAAGACCATGCCATTCCCTCACCGCCGCCACGCGCTGCGCCTCGCGGGCGCCACCGCCCTGCTGGGCCTGGCCGCCCTGGGTG
>NZ_ACQT01000265.1 GCF_000175235.1 Acidovorax delafieldii 2AN
CCGAACTGTTTGGCCCGCCCTGGTGCGACATCGCGCCGGGCAACCCGCTGGGCATCAAAGCCCCTCTGGCGCCGCTGCTGCGCCGCGCGATGGACAATGGCCGCGCAAGCGCTGCGCTTTACACCGGACGCTGGACCGATGTGGGCACGCCGCAACGCCTGGCCGAACTGAACACCCCTGCCCCGCAACTGCCATGAACATCTCCGTGCCCCCTTCCGTCTATGCCCAGCGCCGCGCGCGGCTGGCCGCCCAGCTGGGTGCGGGTGGTATCGCCATCATCCCCACGGCGCCCGAGCGCCAGCGCAACCGGGACAGCGATTTCCTGTACCGCCACGACAGCTATTTCTACTACCTCACCGGTTTCACCGAGCCGGGGGCCTGCCTCGTGCTCACCCACGAAGGCCGCAGCACACTGTTCTGCCAGCCCAAGGACTTGGAGCGTGAAATCTGGGACGGCTACCGGCTGGGCCCGGCTGCGGCGCCGGCCGCGCTTGGCGTGGACGCCGCCCACGCCAGCGGCGAGCAGGACGTGCAGCTGCCGCGCCTGCTGGAAAACCGCGCCTGCGTCTGGTATCCCTTTGCCACCCACAGCGGCCTGGCCGCCCGGGTGGAAGGCTGGCTGAATGCCGTGCGCGCCCGCGTGCGCCATGGCGCGCTGTGCCCTGCGCAGCAAAGCGATCTGTGCACCCTGCTTGACGAGATGCGGCTGGTCAAGGACGCGCACGAGCAGGCCATCATGCGCCGCGCCAGTGAAATCAGCGCTGGCGCCCACGTCCGCGCCATGCAGCGCTCGGCGCGCATGCTGCGGGCGGGCGAAGAGGTGCGCGAATACCACCTCGATGCTGAACTGCTGCACGAATTCCGTCAGCACGGCTCGCAATACCCCGCGTATGGTTCCATCGTGGCGGCGGGCGCCAATGCCTGCGTGCTGCATTACCGCGCCGATACCGCGCCCGTGCGGGACGGTGAGCTGGTGCTGATCGACGCCGGATGCGAACTCGATGGCTACGCCAGCGACATCACGCGCACCTTCCCGGCCAATGGCCGCTTCACCGGGCCGCAGCGCGCGCTGTACGACCTGGTGCTGGCCAGCCAGGAGGCCGCGGTGGCCGCGACCAAGGCCGGCGCGCGGTTCACCGATCCGCACGACGCCACCGTGGCCGTTCTGGCGCAGGGCCTGCTGGACCTGGGCCTGCTCGACAAGAACAAGGTGGGCGCGGCGCAGGACGTGATCGATAAACGTGCGTACTTCCAGTTCTACATGCACCGCACCGGCCATTGGCTGGGCATGGATGTGCATGACTGCGGCAGCTACGTGGAGCCCGGCGAGGTGGGCCAGGTGAGCGAGCGCAAGGACCCGCTGTCGGGCGAGACCATCACCAACCGCCCCAGCCGCATCCTGCAGCCTGGCATGGTCCTCACCATTGAGCCGGGCCTGTATGTGCGGCCCGCGGCGGGGGTGCCCGAGGCATTCCACAACCTGGGCATCCGCATCGAGGACGACGCCATCGTCACGTCCGCCGGCTGCGAGCTGATCACGCGCGGCGTGCCGGTGAAGGCCGACGAGATCGAAGCCCTGATGCGCGCCTGAGCTGCGCCCCGGTGGCGCGACCCGCGCCGCATAGCGCCCTTCGATTCTTTTCTTTGGTGCGCCCCGGGCGGGAGCAACGTGGCGGGCGGCTGTCGAGAGCCTCGCAGGGGCTGGGTATGGCGGCGGGACGGCGGTTTGCGCCGATGTAACTGCTTCCGTGTAAAAATGGAAACTCAATTACACGTTCCACGTTCAGTGAGAAAGAGACACCCCGCCATGTCCACCCGCCGCGCCACCAAGATTGTTGCCACCCTGGGCCCCGCCTCCAGCGACCCGCAATTGCTCGAGCGCATGATCTGCGCCGGCGTCAACGTGGTGCGGCTGAACTTCAGCCATGGCAAGGCGCAGGACCACATCGACCGCGCGATGGCGGTGCGCGCCGCGGCCCAGCGGGCGGGGCGCGAGGTGGCCATCATGGCGGACCTGCAGGGCCCCAAGATCCGGGTCGGCAAGTTTGCCGAGGGTCGCGTGCAACTGGAAGTGGGCGCGCAGTTCGTGCTCGATGCCTCGCGCACCGAGCCGGGTGACCTGGCCGGTGTGGGGCTCGACTACAAGGAGCTGCCGCGCGATGTGAAGCCGGGCGATGTGCTGCTGCTCAACGATGGACTGATCGTTCTCACGGTGGACGCGGTGCGCGGCGAGGCGGTGCACACCACGGTGAAGATCGGTGGCGAGCTGTCCAACAACAAGGGTATCAACAAGCAGGGCGGTGGCCTCACCGCGCCGGCGCTCACCGCCAAGGACATGGAGGACATCCGCACCGCGATGGGCTTCCAGGCCGACTATGTGGCCGTGAGCTTTCCCAAGAATTCCACCGACATGGAAATGGCGCGCCAGCTATGCAACGTGGCGGCCGCAGAGTACCGCCACAAGCCCGGCCTGATCGCAAAAATCGAGCGCGCCGAGGCCATCCCGCACCTGGAAGCCATCCTGCGCGTGAGCGACGGCATCATGGTGGCGCGGGGCGATCTTGCGGTCGAGGTGGGCAACGCGGCCGTGCCTGCACTGCAGAAAAAGATGATCCGCATGGCGCGCGATCTCGACAAGGTGGTCATCACCGCCACACAGATGATGGAAAGCATGATCACCAACCCGGTGCCCACCCGGGCCGAGGTGAGCGACGTGGCCAACGCCGTGCTGGACGGCACCGACGCCGTGATGCTCAGCGCCGAAACCGCCGCAGGCCGCTACCCGCTGGAAACCGTGGAAGAAATGGCCAAGATCTGCGCCGCTGCCGAAGCGGCCGAAGACCACCGGCTGGACGCCGATTTCACCGGCCGCACATTCGGGCGTATCGACCAGTCCATCGCGATGGGCGCGCTGTTCACGGCGCACCACCTTGAGGCGAAGGCCATCGTGGCCATGACCGACAGCGGCGCCACCGCCCTGTGGATGAGCCGCCACCGCAGCCATATTCCGATCTACGCGCTCACGCCCAAGGTGGCAACGCAGCGCAAGATGGCGATGTACCGCAATGTGCGGCCCCTGCTCATGGACACCAGTGCCGACCGCGACACGGCGCTGGCGCAGGCCGAGGGGCACCTCAAGAGCCGCAACATCGTGCAGGGCGGCGATGTTTACGCCATCACCTGCGGAGAGCCTATGGGCGCGCCTGGCGGGACCAATATGCTGAAAATCTGCCGCGCCAGTTGAGCTTGCGGCTGGCGGTCCACAGGCCGTCGGCCAGCCCTGCACCGATGGCGCCGGTGAGCGCACCCGCCAGCACGTCGGAGGGGAAATGAACGCCCAGGCACACGCGGCTCCAGGCCATGGCCACCGCCAGCAGCCAGGCCGCCGCCGCCAAGCGCGGCATTCCGCCCAGTGTCAGCCCCGCTGCCAGCGCGAAGGCCCCTGCGGAGTGCATGCTGGGAAAGCTGGCGCGGGCCGCGTGGTCGATCCACTGGATTCCCAGCCCGAGTTGCGCCGGGCGCGGCGCTGCGACGCACAGGCGAACGAGGTGCACGCCGGCCCATGCCAGCAGCATGGCGGCGAGGGCGAGCAGCACCGCCCGCCTTTGCTGGGGGCTGCCCACCGCCAGCAGCACCGCCAGCCCGGCGCCAACGGCCGTTGGCAGCCACTGCGAAATGGCCCGCGCCAGTGCGACCACCACGGTGGGGGTGGTGACGCCAGCGTTCAAGGCATGAAAGACGGCGAGATCAATGGACAGCATGGGAAGGTGACTCGGGTGGCAGCGGGCTGTCGGCCAGCGGAAAGCGCCTGCGCAGCGCGGTAGCGGCCAGATCGCACAGCCAGCCGGTGGTCCAGCACAGCCAACCCGTCCACAGCGTGTGGCTCATGAAGTGGGCGCCGCGCACCTGCTGGGCACCTCCCAGAATGAAACCCGCAATCAGTGAACCGGCCAGCCAAAGGCGTGCCGCACGCGGCTGGCGGCGGCGCAGCGCAAAGTAGCCGCCCAGGAAGGCGAAGCCCGCCGAGGCATGGCCGGCGGGAAAGCAGCGTCCGCCGCCGCCGTCGATGACGCCCAGCGCCCAGTGCGAGGCATAGCGCGCCACGCCGCCGAACTCGGCCAGATCCCAGGGGCAGCTGGTGGCGCTCAGGTTCTTGAGGATGCTCACCACACCCAGCGCCAGCAGGGCGCTGATGGCCAGTTGCAGGCGCTCTCCCATGTCGATGCGCTTGAGCACGCCCATCGGCCACCACACGCCAAGTGCCAGCAGCAGCACCACCAGCCAGCCCACGCGGCGTGCGCCTTCGTGCAGCACCTGCACAAAAAACCACTGCTCACGCATGGGGAAGCCGGTGGCGGTGCCGAAGGCGTGTGCCAGGGCGCGGTCCTGGCCCAAGGCATCCCACGCCAGCAGGCAGGCCAGCGATGCAATGGTCCAGGCAAGGGTGGTGCGTAGCGAATGGAAGGGCGCAGCGGAGGCGGGGCTCGTGGAGGGCATGCCGCGCACGATAGGCAGAGGTGCTTAACGGTGTCTTAATCTTTTTGTGCGGCACGGGCGCGGTGACAATGCGGCCATGCGAATCCTGGTGATCGAAGACGATGCGGGCATTGCCGACGGGCTGCGCAGCAATCTGCGGCAGCGGGGCTATGCCGTGGATGTGTGCGACGGCGTGGCGGCCGCGTGGAGCGCTTTGCGCTCCGAGCGGTTTGACGCCGTGCTGCTCGACCTGGGGCTGGCCGATGGGGAGGGCGGCGAGCTGCTGCAGCGCCTGCGC
>NZ_ACQT01000264.1 GCF_000175235.1 Acidovorax delafieldii 2AN
ATGTGCGCTGCCAGGGCCAGCGACAGCGCCGCGGCCACGGCGGCCGCCACGGCATACCCGCCGGCGGTTGCGGCAAGGGTGCGCACGGCGACAGCAAGGCGGTAACGCCCGTCCACGCGTGCCGCCTTCATGGCTGTGCGAACGGGGGCAGGGAACGGGCACGTGCCGCCAGACATGGGCGGCGTGGGATGCAATGGAGGGGGCGAAGCGGCATGGCGGGGCTCCAGTCAGGTTTCTGGGAAAACGCTGGCTGCAACGGGGGCATGGCCCGGCAATGCTGGCTGGCTAGGAAGGGTGAAAACCGCCTTGAATTGTATTGTTGTTGATATTGATTCTCATTTGTTTGGTGTAAATTTGTAGCGGATGACGCGCTGTTGCAACAACCTGCACGCCTTGCACTGCGCGGCCCGGGCGAAAAAAAACGGGCCCGAAGGCCCGTGGTGGTGCTCTGGTGTCGCGCCGCTTATTCCACTTCGCCCATCTGCGACTGCAGGTAGTTGGGCAGGCCCACCTTGGCGATCAGGTCGATCTGGGTTTCGAGAAAGTCGATGTGCTCCTCGGTGTCGTCCAGGATTTTTTGCAGCAGGTCGCGCGAGACGTAGTCGCGCACGGTTTCGCAGTGGGCGATGCCGTCCTTGATCGTGGCCTGTGCACCCTGTTCGGCGCGCAGGTCGCAGGCCAGGATTTCGGGCACGTCTTCACCCACCTGGATCTTGGCCAGGTCCTGCAGGTTGGGCAGGCCGTCGAGCATGAAGATGCGGTCCATCAGCCAGTCGGCATGCTTCATCTCGCCCATCGATTCGGCGTATTCCTTCTTGGCCAGCTTGTCGAAGCCCCAGTGCTTGAGCATGCGGTAGTGCAGGAAGTACTGGTTGATGGCCGTGAGTTCGTTCTTGAGCTGCGCCTGCAGATGGCCAATGACCTGTGCATCACCTTTCATGGGGACTCCTTGGTGTGTTGATTCGACGGTCATTGTCGTGACCCCTGCCTGCCAGCGCAACCAAGGCCCTGGTGTCGGTGCCGCGCAAGCGCTGCGGTCGCGCCGCAGACTGCGCGCGAAGGGGCTTCACCGGCCCTTCGAAACTTGCGGGGGCGATCGTCATAAAATAGCAATGCTCAATTGATTCAATCAAATCAATTAATTGGATTGATGGCTGTGAAAAGCCTAGACTTCAGTCCTGTTCAGTCCTGTTCAGTCAACCAACCACCAAGGAAACAGCAATGTCCCTGATCAATACCCAAGTTCAGCCCTTCAAGACCGAAGCCTTCCACAACGGCAAGTTCGTCACCGTGACCGAAGAGAGCCTGAAGGGCAAGTGGTCGGTCGTGATCTTCATGCCCGCAGCCTTCACCTTCAACTGCCCCACCGAAGTGGAAGACGCGGCCGAGCACTACGCCGAATTCCAGAAGGCCAACACGGAGGTGTACATCGTCACCACCGACACGCACTTCTCGCACAAGGTGTGGCACGAAACCTCTCCTGCCGTCGGCAAGGCCAAGTTCCCCCTGGTGGGCGACCCCACGCACCAGCTGACCCGCGCCTTCGACGTGCACATCGAAGAAGAAGGCCTGGCACTGCGCGGCACCTTCATCATCAACCCCGATGGCGTGATCAAGACCATGGAAGTCCACTCCAACGAAATCGCCCGTGATGTGAAGGAAACCCTGCGCAAGCTCAAGGCAGCCCAGTACACCGCGTCGCATCCTGGCGAGGTGTGCCCCGCCAAGTGGAACGAAGGCGCCAAGACCATCGCTCCGTCGCTGGACCTGGTCGGCAAGATCTAAGCCACAAAGCCGATTGACGGCGGAGCGCCCCGGCGCTCCCAGGCCGGACACCGCTGTGGCGCCTGCGCCATGCCGTCCGGCTTTTTTTCGCCTGCAATTTCCGCCATTGCGTGGGGCGGCGCCAAAAGCGACCTGCACACACCCTACAACTCGAACCCAGAAGGAACACCACCATGCTCGACGACCAACTCAAGACCCAACTTTCGGCATACCTGGAGCGCGTGCAGCAGCCGTTCGAGCTGGTGGCATCCCTGAACGACAGCGAAACCTCCCGCGAGATGCTGGAGCTGCTGCAAACCATCCAGTCGCTGCGCAGCGACAAGATCAGCCTGCGCACCGATGGCAACGACGCCCGCAAGCCCTCGTTTACCCTGCAGCGCAGCGGCAGCACCAGCCAGCTGCGTTTTGCCGGCCTGCCGCTGGGCCATGAATTCACCTCACTGGTGCTGGCCCTGCTGTGGACCGGCGGCCACCCGCCCAAGGTCGAGCAGGACGTGATCGAGCAGATCCAGGCGCTGGACGGCGACTTCCATTTCGAGGTCTACATGAGCCTCACCTGCCACAACTGCCCGGACGTGGTGCAGGCGCTGGCGCTCATGGCCATCCTCAACCCCAAGATCAAGACCACGGTGATCGAAGGCGGCGCCTTCCAGCAGGAAGTGACCGAGCGCGAGATCATGGCCGTGCCCATGGTTTACCTGAACGGCCAGGAATTCGCCTCGGGCCGCATGACAGTGGAAGAAATCGTGGCCAAGCTCGACACCGGCGCGGCGGCGCGCGATGCTGCCAAGCTCTCGGCCAAGGCGCCCTACGACGTGCTCATCATCGGCGGCGGCCCTGCGGGCGCAGCGGCCGCCGTGTACGCGGCGCGCAAGGGCATCCGCACCGGCGTGGCCGCCGAGCGCTTTGGCGGCCAGGTCAACGACACGCTGGGCATCGAGAACTACATCTCGGTGCTCGAAACCGACGGTCCCAAGTTCGCCGCCGCGCTGGAGGCCCACACCCGCGCCTACGACGTGGACATCATGAACCTGCAGCGCGCCGACAAGCTGGTGCCGGCGGCACAGCCCGGCGGGCTGATTGAGGTGCAGCTGGCCAACGGCGGCTCGCTCAAGGCCAGGACGGTGGTGCTGTCCACCGGCGCGCGCTGGCGCAACGTGAACGTGCCCGGCGAAGCCGAGTACAAGAACAAGGGCGTGGCCTACTGCCCGCACTGCGACGGCCCGCTGTTCAAGGGCAAGCGCACGGCCGTCATCGGCGGCGGCAACTCGGGTGTCGAGGCTGCCATCGACCTGGCTGGCGTGGTGGCGCATGTCACGCTGGTCGAATTTGCCGACCAGCTCAAGGCCGACGCCGTGCTGGTCAACAAACTCAAGAGCCTGCCCAACGTCACCATCCACACCAACGCGCAGACCACCGAGATCACCGGCGCTGACGGCAAGGTCAACGGCCTGCGGTTCAAGGACCGGGCCACGGGCCAGGAGCAGCTCGTGCCGCTGGAGGGCGTGTTCGTGCAGATCGGCCTGGTGCCCAACACCGACTGGCTCAAGGGTACGGTCGAGCTGAGCAAGTTTGGCGAGATCGAGATCGATGCCAAGGGCCACACCAACGTGCCTGGCGTGTTTGCCGCCGGCGACTGCACCACGGTGCCCTACAAGCAGATCGTGATTGCCGCAGGCGCCGGGGCCACGGCAGCGCTGAGCGCGTTCGATCACCTGATCCGCACCGGCGTGCCTGCATGATTTACGGTAAATAGGGCGGTAGCGCTTATGGGATGAGCACTGGCAGCTATCAAAATGAAAGCGGCGGAGCTGTGACGAACAGCCCCGCCGTTTTTTTCTGACGCTCTGAATGCCTGGGCCGGGAGCCGGGTCAGAAGGTGTGCAGCATGCCTGTGGTGAGGCCGGTGGCGCGGTCCTTGTTGGCGGCGCCCTGGAAGCCGTCGCGCCACTGGGTGCGGTCCAGCTCTGCATACAGTTTGGTGCGGCGGGAAAGCTTGTATTCGGCAAACAGGAAGGCCCGGGTGTAGCCGTCTTCCTGCTTGCCGGTCCGTTGGCGGTCAAGGCGGTACACAGCGGCGGTGAGGTCCACCGCGCCTGTCACCGACCATGTCGCGCCCGCTGAGTGCACCCGCTGCTGCGTGCGCGCCGTGGCGGACGTGTCGCCTTCGCTGCGCGCCGTGTTGGCGGCCAGGCGCACGCGTCCCACCTGGTAGGCGGCGCCCAGCGTGGCGGCCTGCAATGTCAGGTTGCCTGCGGTCTTGAAGCGCTGGACGGCGCCCGAAACGGACCAATCCCCCGCGGCATAGGCCAGACCTGCGCCCGCCGAGGACTGGGCCTGGGTGCTTCCCGCGTTTTCTCCGAAGCTGTACATGGCGCGTGCAGTGACGGGCCCGAACCGGCCCGTGTACTTGAGGGCGTTGTCCAGGCGGTAAGAGCCGCTGGAGGAGCCCGCCGTGCCGTATTCAACGCCCAGGCCATGGTTGCTCAAAGCCGCCGTGACGATGTTGGGGTTGAACGATGCGAAGCGCATGCCTGCGGCGTCCACAGGGCTCACGGCATCGGCCAGCAGATTGGTCTGCCGGCCAGCCGTGAGCTGGCCCCAGGCGCCGCCCATGCCGACGATGGCGGCGCGGTCGAAGAACTTGGCGTTGGCAGTGCTGCCGCTGTCGATGTTCAGGCCGGTCTCAAAGTTGAAGAGTGCGTAGAGGCCGCCCCCCAGTTCCTCCCGGCCCCGCAGCCCGAAGCGGCTGGTGTTGTTGACGCCGCTGGCCAGGCTGGTGGCAGAGACGCTGCTGGGCGCATTGGCGGCGGTCATGCCGGCGGTATGGCGCACGCCGGTATCGGCGATGCCGTACATGGTTGTGCTGGTCTGCGCCAGGGTGAGCGCGGGGGTGGCCAGGGTGGCGAGCCACGCCAGGTGTTGGGGTTTCATGTGTCTCCTTGTCGTTGTGAGGGGCGCGGCGGTGCGCCGCACCCGGAGGGCAGTGC
>NZ_ACQT01000263.1 GCF_000175235.1 Acidovorax delafieldii 2AN
TCTGCGCCGCATCGATGGCGTGGACGTGCCTGCCCGCCAGTCCCTGCAGGTGCGCACCGCGCAGGCCACGCAGGACATGCCCCACCTGCGCCGCCTGCTGGCCGAAAACCTGGCCCGCACGGCCCTGGCGGCCCCCGCCAACCAGATCACGCTGCAGGCGCTGGAAACCGCTCCCCAGCCCCAACGCAGCGCCAGCCTGTTGCCTTCGGACGCCGATGTGGACGCAGGTACGGGGCAGGGGAGGCGCTGCACCAGATGCTCGAGCGGCTGTCGGCACGGCTGGGCGCGCAACAGGTGCAGGGCCCCGTTCCGCAGGCCGACCATCGCCCCGAATGCATGCAGCAGTGGCGGCCCGCGGCCGAGGTGCTGTCTGTCTCGGCCGCATCTGGCGCCGCACCGCCCCAGCATCCTCCGGGCCATGTCGCCCTGTGGCCGACCTGGCTGGTGAAGCCGCCGCGCCCTCTGGCCGTGCAGGGCCACCGTCCCTGCTGCCAGGGCCGGCTGCGGTTGCTGGCCGGACCGCAGCGGCTCGAAGCAGGCTGGTGGCCGGATGCGGGGGAAGAGGAGGGGGCTCAAGAGGGTGCGGGCGGCGCGGATGCGCCCCAGAGCCCGGCCGTGGCCACGGCTGCGCTGCGCGATTATTTCGTGGCCCATAACGATGCCGTGGGCTTGGTCTGGGTGTTCCGCGAGCGGCTGGGGCGGGGTGCAACGCGGCAAGACCGGTGGTTTCTGCAAGGCTTCTATGGCTGAGCTGCCTGCATTGCGTGCGCAGTGGACGCTGTGCGCCTTCACGGACCGTACCGCATCTGCGGCAGATGCCGCAAATGCCTTAAACGCCGTAGATGCCGCCATTGCCGCACGCGCTGGGGGGTCCGCCCGCAGCCGGGCCAGGTCGGGTTGGGCCCAGGCGCCGGATTGAAAGGTGCCCTCCATGTCTGGCGCGCCCGCCTCCGCTCCGCATTTGCCCGGCTATGCCGAGCTGCACTGCCTGTCCAGCTTCAGCTTTCAGCGTGGGGCATCGCAGCCGCAGGAACTGGTGGCGCGTGCAGCGGCCCTGGGCTACCAAGCGCTGGCGCTGACCGACGAGTGTTCGGTGGCCGGGGTGGTGCGGGCCCATGAGGCGGCGCGGGATGTCGATCTGCGCCTCATCCTGGGCAGCGAGTTCGCGTGGGGCGACCTGCGCCTGGTGGCCCTGGCACGGCACCTGGAAGGCTGGGGCAACCTGTGCGAATTCATCACCGCCGCGCGCCGCGATGCGCCCAAGGGCCAGTACCGCCTGCACGAAGGTACCGATTTTTCTTTGCTGCAGGGCTGCGAACTGCTGCTTATCCCGAGGCGGGAACGCTTTGGTGCTTCTGATTTTGTAGCTATCAGCGCTTGCCTTGAAAGCGCTGCAGGCCAGTTGGATATCAAAATCCGGCCGCACCTCTGGCTGGCGGTGGAGTTGCACCAGGGGGCTGACGACAGCCTGTGGCTGGCCACGCTGCAGCGCGTGGGTGCGGCCCTGCAGCTGCCCCTGGTGGCGGCGGGCGATGTGCACATGCATGCACGCTCGCGCAAGCCGCTGCAGGACGTGCTCACTGCCGTGCAGCGGGGGTGCAGCGTGTCCGAATGTGGCTTTGCGCTGCAGTTCAATGCCGAGCGCCATTTGCGCCCTCGCCTGCGTCTGGCCAGTATTTATCCGCCCTGGCTGCTGGCCGCCACGCTCACGGTGGCGGCGCGCTGCACCTTCAACCTCGACGAAATCCGCTACCGCTATCCGCTCGAGACCGTGCCCCCCGGCATGACGGCCCGCGAGGCCCTGGCCTGGCATGCCTGGGAAGGGGCACGGGGCCGCTATCCAGCGGGGGTGCCCGAGAAGGTGCAGGCCCAGATCGTGCGCGAACTCGAGTTGATTGCCCAGTGCGGCTACGAGATGTATTTCCTCACCGTGCACGACATCGTGCGCTATGCCCGCAGCCAGGGCATCCTGTGCCAGGGACGGGGCTCGGCGGCCAACTCGGTGGTGTGCTTTTGTCTGGGGATCACGGCGGTTGATCCCGAGCAGTCGCACCTGCTGTTCGAGCGCTTCATCAGCAAGGAGCGCCGCGAGCCGCCCGACATCGACGTGGATTTCGAGCACGACCGGCGCGAAGAGGTCATCCAGTACATCTACTCCAAGTACGGCCGCGAGCGCGCCGCCATTGCCGCCGTGGTCACCACCTACCGCACCCGCAGCGCCCTGCGCGATGTGGGCAAGGCGCTGGGCGTGGCGCCGGTGCTGATCGACGCCTTCGCCAAAGACCACCAGTGGTTCGACGATGCGTTCCCGGCCGATCGCCTGCGGCAGATGGCGCAGGCACTGGGCGTGCCGCTGTCGGCGCGGCAGGCCGCGTTCTGGCTGGACCTGGCGGGGCAGCTCAAGGGGTTTCCGCGCCACCTGAGCCAGCATGTGGGCGGCTTCGTGCTGACCGAGGGCAAGCTCACGCGGCTGGTGCCCGTCGAGCCGGCCAGCATGGAGGGCCGCTCGGTCATTCAGTGGGACAAGGACGACCTCGACGCCATGGGCCTGCTGAAGGTGGACGTGCTGGCCCTGGGCATGCTGAGCGCGCTGCGCCGCTGTCTGGATCTGCGCAGTGCGTTGCGCGGCGAGCAGTGGGAGCTGGCCGACATTCCGCGCGAGGACGCGGCCACCTACGACATGGTCTGCGCCGCCGACACCGTGGGGGTGTTCCAGATCGAGAGCCGCGCGCAGATGAGCATGCTGCCGCGGCTGCAGCCGCGCGTGTTCTACGACCTGGTGGTCGAGGTGGCCATCGTGCGCCCAGGCCCCATCCAGGGCGGCATGGTGCACCCCTACCTGCAGGCCCGCGAGCGGCGGCGGCGCGGCCAGCCGCTGGTGCTTGAGAAAGAGGAACTGGGCGCGGCACTTGAGCGCACGCTGGGCATTCCCATCTTCCAGGAGCAGGTGATGCAGATCGCCATGATCGCTGCCCGCTTCAGCGCCGCCGAGGCCGATGCACTGCGCCGCTCCATGGCGGCCTGGAAGCGCACGGGGGGCGTGCACCATTTCGAGGAACGCCTGGTCGAAGGCATGGTTGCCAACGGCTACGAGCGGGGTTTTGCCGAGCGCATCTTTCAGCAGATGCTGGGCTTTGGCGAATACGGCTTTCCCGAGAGCCACGCCCACAGCTTTGCGTTGCTTGCCTATGACAGCAGCTGGCTCAAGCGGCACGAGCCCGCCTGCTTTCTGGCCGCGCTGCTCAACTCGCAGCCCATGGGCTTTTATCCGCCCGCGCAATTGGTGCAGGACGCGCGGCGCCATGGCGTGCGCGTGCTGCCCATCGACGTAACGGCCAGCGACTGGGACTGCACCATCGAAGGCCCGCTGGCCCCTATTGCTGGCGTGGCCCAGCCCCAGCCCGCCGTGCGCTTGGGCCTGCGGCTGGTGAGCGGTCTGGGCGCTGCCGCCGGAGTGCGGGTTGTGCAGGCGCGCCAGGCATTGCGCGAAACCGCAGGCGTTGACGGAAGCGTTGGCGATGGCAGAGGCAGAGGCGATGATGCGGGCGTGCGCACTGGTGGGGCCGCCGCCCCTGCTGCCGTCTTTGCCAGCACCGAAGACCTGGCCTTGCGCGCGCAGCTCAGCCAGCACGATCTGCGGGCGCTGGCGGCTGCAGACGCACTGGCTAGCCTGTCGGGCCACCGCCGCCAGCAGATGTGGGATGCCGCCGCGCAGCACACCGCTCCGGCCCTGTGGCGTGAGGTGCCCGTGCACGAAGCGCCCCTTGCGCTGCCTGCGGCACCTGAAGGCGAAGAGATCGTCTTCGACTACGCCGCCACGGGCCTCACCCTGCGCCGCCACCCGCTGGCCCTGCTGCGCGAGCGGCTCACCCGCTGGCGCCTGCGGACCGCGCTGCAGCTGCAGGGCGTGCCCCACGGCCAAAAAGTGCGGGCCTGCGGCATCGTCACCGTACGCCAGCGCCCTGGCACGGCCAAGGGCACGATGTTCGTCACGCTGGAAGACGAGACCGGCCCCGTCAACGTCATTGTCTGGCCCGCGCTGGTGGAGCCGTGGCGCCATGCACTCCTGGGGGCGCGCCTGCTGGCGGTGGAGGGGGTGTGGCAGTGCAGCGTCCCGGCCACGCCCGGCGCGCCCGCCGTGCGGCACCTGGTGGCCCAGCGCTTCAAGGACCTCACCGCGCTGTTGGGCCCGCGCATGGCGGCGGCACTGCAGGGCAGCCGCGATTTCCACTGACACAGCCGCTGCCAGGCTGGCAGGGGGCCAATGCGTAAGTCAGAGCCAAGCTCAGACGCGGACAGACCAGCCTCTTTTAGCATCCATAGTGCGTAAAGCGCAGATGTAGAAAGCGCAGTAAGCTATTGAAACTGTAGCGTTTCGGTGGACCTTGGCTGCTTCATGAGCCATGAGCTTTACGAGGTGCGAGGTGCGCAACGGCCCCGTGATCCCGACCTGCGCTGCCACCCCACTGGACGAGATGCCCTCCGCAAGGCCGAAGCGCCGCGTCCCGCGAGCGAGCGCGCCACGCGCCGTGCTGCGCGCGTGGCGAAGTCCCGCAAGGGAATGCCTTTCTCGGCGACGGCAGGGCCGCTTTCACTGCGGCCTCAGCGTGCCGGCTCGGGTGCTGGCGTGGGAGCCGTTGCGGGAGCGGATAGAGGCATGGCTGCTGCTGCTGGGGGCGTGCGTGGATTGGGGGAGCGGCGTTCCGTTTGACCTGGGTGACTTGGGCGCCCGGCCTTCACTGGCTGCGTGGCCTGCTTGAGCAGCGGGGCGCATTGGGTGTCGTCGTCTGCGCCGGGCACGGTGATGGG
>NZ_ACQT01000262.1 GCF_000175235.1 Acidovorax delafieldii 2AN
CGCACCCCAGCGTGCGCCCGCACCGGCGCTTCCTGGCCCGCCCGCCGCGCTCCATGATGCAGACAGCCCTCGCACTCCTGGAGCAGGTCACTTCGGCATTGATGCCGCACCTGATGCTGGCCCCCATTGCCCTGCCCATGCTCACCGCGGCGCTCATGCTGCTGATGCGCGAGGAACAGCAGCGCCTGAAGCTCACGCTCAACATCCTCTCCACGGCGCTCGGGCTGCTGGTGGCCCTGGCCCTGCTCGTATGGTCCGACCAGCCGGGCGCCACCAGCAGCATGGGGGTGTACCTGGCGGCCAACTGGCAGGCGCCCTTCGGCATCGTGCTGGCGCTCGACCGCCTCTCGGCCATGATGCTGGTGCTGACCAGCTTGGTGGCACTGGCCTCGATCGTGTTCGCGGGGGCCCGCTGGCACCGTGCCGGAGTGCACTACCACCCGCTGTTCCAGTTCCAGCTCATGGGTCTGGCGGGGGCGTTTCTCACGGCCGACCTGTTCAACCTGTTCGTGTTCTTCGAGATCATGCTGGCCGCGTCCTACGGCCTGCTGCTGCACGGCTCGGGGCGCCCGCGCGTGCAGGCCGGACTGCATTACATCGCCATCAACCTGGCGGCGTCGTCGTTGTTCCTCGTGGGCGTGTCGATGCTCTACGGCATCACGGGCACCCTGAACATGGCCGACCTGGCGCAGAACATTCCGCTGGTGGCCGCGGCCGACCGTGGCCTGTTGCATGCAGCGGCGGCAATTTTGGCCACGGCCTTTCTCATCAAGGCGGCGATCTGGCCACTCAACTTCTGGCTGGTGCCGGCCTACAGCGCGGCGACGGCGCCCGTGGGCGCACTGTTTGCGCTGATGACCAAGGTGGGCGTTTACACCATCCTGCGGCTGTGGACTCTGCTGTTCAGCAGCGAGGCCGGCGCCTCGGCGTTGTTCGGCAGCCTATGGCTGATCGGCGGCGGCATGCTGACCATGGCCTTTGGCGCGGTAGGCATGCTGGGCTCGCAGCGCCTGTCGCACCTGGCCGGGTTTGCCGCCATCGTCTCGTCCGGCACCCTGCTGGCGGCGGCGGGCTTTGGCCAGAACCTGCTCACGGCTAGCCTGCTGTATTACCTGCCCAGCTCCACGCTGGCCATCAGCGCCCTGTTCCTCACCGCCGATCTGATCGACCGCTGGCGCAACGACGGCGCGAGCTACGCCCCTTTCGAGCGTAGCGACAACGCCCCCTTCCTGAACGCCGAACTCGTCCCCACCGAAGGCCTGAACCTCGATGCGGACGAAGAAGTGCTGATCGGCCGCGTGATCCCCGCTGCCGCAGCCATGCTGGGCCTGGCCTTTCTGGTGTGCACGCTGGTGATTGCCGGCATGCCGCCGCTGTCGGGCTTTGTCGGCAAGGTGGCCATGCTCAGCGCACTGCTCAACCCGATGGGGCTGTCGTCGTCGGCCGGCGCCCGCCTGGGCGCGCCCGGGTGGATGCTGTTCGCCTTGATGATCGCCACGGGCCTGCTGGCACTGATCGCCCTCACGCGCGCGGGCATCCGCCACTTCTGGGCCACCCACGATCGCGCCGCGCCGCAGTTGCGCGTGCTCGAAGGCCTGCCCATTGCAATGCTGCTGACTGCCTGCGTGGCGCTGACGGTGATGGCCGGGCCGGTGATGCGCTTCACCCAGGCCACCGCCGACGCGCTGCATTCACCCGGTACCTACATCCGTGCCGTGATGCAGGCACGGCCCATAGCCAGCCCTTCGGCGCCCGCTGGCGCCGGCCAGCCACCGGAGGCGCCATGAAGCGCCTCCTGCCCGCGCCACTGCTGTCGGCCGCACTGTTCGTGCTGTGGCTGCTGCTGAATCGCTCGGTCAGCCCGGGGCAGCTGCTGCTGGCGCTGGCGCTGGCCTGGCTGATTCCCCTGCTCACGCGAGGCCTGCGCCCGCTGCCGGTGCGTATCCGCCGCCCCGGCGTGGCGCTGCGGCTCGGCATCACCGTCCTGGCAGACAGCCTGTCGTCCAATCTGGCCGTGGCGCGGCTGCTGCTTTTTCCCGGGCGCCGGCGCCATGACGCGGCTTTTGTGCTCATTCCGCTGGACCTGCGCGACCCCAACGCACTGGCCGTGCTGGCCATGATCGTCTGCATCACGCCCGGCACCTCGTGGGCCGAGCTGTCGCTCGACCGGTCGATGCTGATGCTGCACGCGCTGGAAGTGGAAGACCCGCAGGCCCTGGTCGACCATGTCAAGCAGCACTACGAGCGCCCGCTGATGGAGATCTTCGAATGACCCACCCCATCCTCTCGTGGGCGCTGCCCACGGCCTTGGGCATGCTGGTGCTGGCCATGGTGTTGGCCCTGTTGCGGCTGCTCAAGGGCCCCTCCGCGCAGGACCGCATCCTGGCGCTCGACTTCATGTACCTCACCGGCATGCTGCTGATGCTGGTACTGGGCATCCTCTACGGCAGCAGCACCTATTTCGAGGCGGCGCTGCTGATCGCGCTGTTCAGCTTCGTGGGCTCGACCGCCATGGCGAAGTTCCTGCTGCGCGGAGAGGTGATCGAATGACCGGCACCCCGTTGCCGCTCTGGGCCGAGATCGCCATTGCCGCACTGGTGCTGGCGGGCGCGGCGATTGCGCTGCTGGGCGCCTGGGGGTTGCTGCGCCTTCCGGGCTTTTTCGAGCGCGTACACGCGCCCTCCATCGTGGCCACGCTGGGTTGCTGGTGCGTCACGGGCGCCACGCTCGTTTATTTTTCGCTGCAGGGGCACGGCCTGGCGGTGCATGCGGTGCTGATCGCTCTGTTCGTGGCCATCACGGTGCCGGTCACCAACATCTTCCTCATGCGCGCGGCGCTGTTCCGCGCTCGGCGCAGTGGCAAGGATGTGCCGCCCAGCCTCAGCCGCGCCGCTGCGGCACGCGAGCGCGATTCATAGCCGCTGCGCGCCACACCCCTCTGCTACGTTAGTCATAGCTGCTCGCGCTTGCGGCACAAGCGCAAGAGGCACATTTCATGCTGAAAGCGCCTACGCAGCACCAAACCCGCCGCCCCCCGGGGTGTGGATCTCGAACACATCGCCCGGCTGCATCTCGGCCTGGCCGATGTGGTCCAGCAGCTCTGCCCGGCCACTGGCGCGCACCACCTTGTTGATGCCCGGTGCACCGGCCTTGCCGCCTGCCATGCCGAACGCGCCGTGGTGGCGGCCGTTGGAGAGAATGCTGGCCGTCATCGGTTCCAGAAAACGGATACGGCGCACGCCGCCGTTGCCGCCCGCCCAGCGCCCGGCCCCGCCGGAATGGGCGCGGATGGCGTAGCTGTCCAGCCGCACCGGAAAGCGGAACTCGAGGATCTCCGGGTCGGTCAGGCGCGAATTGGTCATGTGGGTCTGCACCACGCTCGTGCCGGCAAAACCGCCCACCAGGGCCCCCGCATCGTCGAACACCCCGCCCGCGCCGCTGCCGCCGGAAATGGTTTCGTAATACTGGTAGTTCGCGTTGCCAAACGTGAAGTTGTTCATGGTGCACTGGCTGGCCGCCATCACGCCCAGGGCGCCCAGCAAGGCGTTGGTGATGCAGGTCGAGGTTTCCACGTTGCCCGCCACCACCGATGCCGGCGGACACGGGTTGAGCATGGAGCCGGGCGGAATGATCACGTTCAGCGGCTTGAGGCAGCCCGCGTTGAGCGGGATGTCGTCGTCCACCAGCGAGCGGAACACGTACAGCACCGCCGCCATGCACACCGCCGTGGGCGCGTTGAAGTTATTGGTCTGCTGGGCGCTGGTGCCGGTGAAGTCGATCTCGGCGCTGCGGCGGGCGGCATCCACCCGCACGGCCACGCTGATCTGCGCGCCGTTGTCGAGGGGCAGCGTGAATGCGCCGTCCTTCAGGCGTGTGATGGCGCGGCGCACCGACTCTTCGGCGTTGTCCTGCACATGGCCCATGTAGGCCTGCACCACGGGCAGGCTGAACTGCTGCACCATCTTGCGCAGCTCCTGCACACCCTTTTCGTTGGCGGCGATCTGCGCCTTCAGGTCAGCCAGGTTCTGCTGGGGGTTGCGGCTCGGGTATTCGCCGCTTGCGAGCAGATCGAGAATCTCGCGCTCGCGTAGCCGGCCGCGATCGACGAGCTTGAAGTTGTTGATCTGCACGCCCTCTTCCTCGATGCGCGTGGAAAACGGCGGCATCGAGCCCGGCGTGGTGCCGCCCACATCGGCGTGGTGGCCGCGGCTGCCCACGTAGAAGGTGGGCCGCGCATCGCCTTCGATGTACACCGGCGTGATCACCGTGATGTCGGGCAGGTGCGTGCCGCCGTGGTAGGGGTCGTTGAGCACGTACACGTCGCCGGGCTGCATCGTGGCGCCGTTCTCGCGGATCACCGTCTTGATGCTCTCGCCCATCGAGCCCAGGTGCACCGGCATGTGGGGCGCGTTGGCGATCAGGTGGCCTTCGGCGTCGAACAGCGCGCAACTGAAGTCCAGCCGCTCCTTGATGTTGACCGAATAGGCCGTGTTCTGCAGCTGCAGCCCCATCTGCTCGGCGATGTTCATGAACAGGTTGTTGAACACCTCCAGCAGCACCGGGTCGACGGTGGTGCCAGCCGCATATTGCGCAGCGCGCGGCACGCGGCGGTCCAGCACCAGATGGTCCAGGTCGGTCAGCCGCGCTTCCCAGCCGGGCTCGACCACCGTGGTGGCATTCTTCTCGGCAATGATCGCCGGGCCGGGGATCACGTCGCCGGGGCGCAGATCCTCACGCACCACCAGCGCGGCGTCGTGCCACGCGGGGGTGCCATCGGTGGCCACGGTGTACATGCGCACGGTGCTGCGGCGCGG
>NZ_ACQT01000261.1 GCF_000175235.1 Acidovorax delafieldii 2AN
GGGGCGCGCAACGCTTTTTTTGTTTGGAATCGCATTGATGTCGCGTCCGGGCCCGCGCTCCCGCCTCGGGGCCCGCCACGCCAGCGGCACTGCGGCACTGGACACCAAGCACTGGCAGGGGCAGGGGCACGTCCCGTTCCCCAGCCCCACACTCCTTCGAAAACCGTAGCGCGGTGTTCGCTCCCCGGCCTTGGGCCGCCCGCTGCCACGCCACGCCTCGCCTCGCCACGACATCCCGCCCAACCCTGCGCGCTCAAGGTCAGCAGCTCGACGGACGCCGCCCGCACGCGAGCGGCACGGGGCCGACATGGCCAGGTTGCGCACTGAGCCCCCTGCCAGGTGGCCGCCGTGCCGTCTTCCGCGCCCCTTCCGGCCTTGTCACGCCCGATGGCTCTGGCACCCCAGCGGTGGGCCCGAGCCCTTACCGAGCAGGCCGGCGAACGGTACCGCGTGCCGGCCCCAAGGGCCCGCGCGGCCTTCGGTTATGCACAAGCCAGGGGCAGCGGACAAGGCACCGGCACCCACTGGCGCGCCAGCGAAATGTTTTGTAACGATTCCATGGCAATGAGCTAACCCATTGATTTATATGTGCTTCTTTGGTTTGCCCAATTTGCGGGCAATCCAGCGGAAACGCGCAGTTTCAAGGGCTTACGCCTTGAACCCCCGGGATATCAACAAAGTTATCCACAGAAATTCTGGATTTCTCGGAAATCCCCCGAAAAATCAAGCACTTGCAGGCGAAACCGCAAAAAGTGCTGAGGAACAGGCCCTGTCCCTAGCACAAATCAGGGGCGTTTTCCCCTCTTGACGCACCAGGGGTGTGCGACTTATGCACACCAAACCTGGTGCACCGCAGCAAAAGCAGGCAAATCGGTGTTAACACAAAAATGGAACCGAAATTTCCTCAGATGATTGATTCATAAGGATTTTTTGTGGATGCCCGTTTTCTGGGCATTCTGTTGGAGCCCAGGATCCACGCGGGCTGGCGGTGGATAGCCGCAGAATGTCAACAAAGTTATCCACAGAAATTCGGGATGACTGGCTCTTAGAACCTGTTGACGACCTTTTGGGGGATCGCAGTGGAGTGCCATCGGGAGGGGTGGATGCCTCGGATGCGCCGCATGGACGCATGCCCACGCGAGCAGCCGAGGCGTTCCAGCGACCGATTTCACTCCCACCGTCGGGCGAGTGCCTTGCCGGGCGGTCTGCGGCGTTGCGGTGCTTGTGGATGGCCGAGCTATTCACCGCGCCTTGCAGCCCATCCCGGCAAGGTACTTGCGCGACCCCGAGAAGGTCGTCAACAGGTTCTTGCGCTCCACGGGGGCTGCCCCGGCATCCCCATCGCCGGGGGCACCGCAACCGGTCCTTGCGTCCGTGGCGGCCCGCCCATCGGCACGAGATGGCGCAAAAACACGCCGCGATACGCCCCCGCCACAGGCCAACGGAGAGAACGGGACTGCCAAGGCAGAGGACAGCAGGCCGGGCACGAGGGTTGCGGCGGGGGGCGACAACGTCCGTTCTGCCGCGCCCTGCCCCCACCCGTTGACGCCGCTGCGCCAGCGGACCTCTCCGCGCCCATCCTCGCGGCGGCTTCCGGCCCCAGCCTGGCACGGGGCCGCCTAGAATGGCCCGCCGCAGACCCTCTGCGCACCTCCTGAAGAACGTCCCAAGGCTCTAGGCCCGTGCCCCCTCCCTCCCTCGTCCAAGTGGCCCTGCACACCCCATCGCACAGCGGCGTGGGGGATCTGCTCAGCTACGCCAGTGAGCGCCCGCTACCACCCGGCACGTTGGTGCGCGTGCCACTGGGCACGCGGGAGGTGCTGGGCGTGGTGTGGGACGCCGAAGACGCCACTGGCGAGCTGCCCGAGGGCGCCAGCCTGCGCGCCATTGCCGGGGTGCTGGAAGGGGTGGCCCCGCTCGATCTGCCGTGGCGTCGCCTGGTGGCCTTTGCGGCACGGTACTACCAGCGCGGACTGGGCGAGGTGGCCCTGGCCGCCCTGCCCCCGCAGTTGCGCGACCTGCGGCCCGAACAGCTGGCACGGCGCCTGCGCCGCCCCGCCAAGGCGACAGACGAGAGCGCAAACGCTATTCAAAACATAGCACTTACCGCAGAGCAGGAAAGCGCAAGAGCCCGAATTGCTGCAGAGAAAGGCCCCTTCCTGCTGTTCGGCAGCACCGGCAGCGGCAAGACCGAGGTGTACCTGCGCTGCGTGCAGGAGATGCTCGAAGCCGACGCCACCGCCCAGGCTCTGGTGATGGTGCCCGAGATCAACCTCACGCCCCAGCTCGAAGAGCGCTTCGTCAGCCGCTTTGCCCCGCGTTTTGGCGCGGGCGCCGTGGTGTCGCTGCACAGCGGCATGACGAACCCGCAGCGCCTCAAGAGCTGGCTGGCCGCGCACAGCGGCGCGGCGCGCATCGTACTGGGCACGCGCATGGCCGTGTTTGCCAGCCTGCCGGGGCTCCGACTCATCGTGGTCGACGAAGAGCACGACCCCAGCTACAAGCAGCAAGAGGGCGCCCGCTACTCGGCCCGCGACCTGGCCATCTGGCGCGGGCGCGAGCAGGGTGCCAAGGTGCTGCTGGGCTCGGCCACGCCGTCGCTGGAGAGCTGGCATGCCAGCCGCCCGCCACCCCCGAAGACCCGGTGGGCGGCCGCTACGTGCGCCTGCACATGCCCAGCCGCATTGGCGCTGGCGCCCTGGCCCGCGTGCGCCGGGTGGACATGAACCAGCAGCCCCGGCGTGCCGTGTTCAGCGCGCCTCTGCTGCAGGCCATCACCGAGCGCGTGGCGCGCGGAGAACAAAGCATGGTGCTGCTCAACCGCCGGGGCTACGCGCCCGTGCTGCACTGCGTGGACTGCGGCTGGAAAAGCGACTGCCCGCACTGCAGCGCCCACCAGGTCTTCCATAAATCCGACCGCACCCTGCGCTGCCACCACTGCGGCTACACCGTGCGCGTGCCCCACCACTGCCCCAGCTGCGGCAGCCCCGACATCCACCCCATGGGCAGGGGCACCGAGCAGCTCGAAGAGCAACTGGCCGCCCTGCTGCGCAACGTGCAACGCCCGGACGGCAATCCGGCGCGCATCGCCCGCATCGATGCCGACACCACCAAGGCCAAGGGCGCGCTGGAGGCCCAGCTCGCACAGGTGCACTCCGGCGAGGTGGACGTGCTGGTAGGCACGCAGATGATTGCCAAGGGCCATGACTTTCGCCGCATCACGCTGGTGGCCGCCGTGCAGCCCGACGGGGCGCTGTTCAGCAGCGACTTCCGTGCGCCCGAGCGCCTGTTTGCGCTGCTGATGCAGGCCGCGGGCCGCGCCGGGCGCGACGCCGCCTACATGGCCGCACAGGGCACGCCGTGCGAAATGTGGGTGCAGAGCTTTCACCCCGACCACGCGGTGTTCGAGGCGCTGCGCAAGCACGACTACGAGGCCTTTGCCGCGCAGCAATTGAAAGAGCGCGAAGAAGCCGCCATGCCGCCCTTTGCCTACCAGGCCCTGGTGCGGGCCGACGCGCGCACGCAAGAGGTGGCGCAAGGCTTTCTGGGCGCTGCCACCGCCGCGGCGCATGCGGCGGGCCTGCCGGGGCTGGACGTGGTGACCCTGTTCCCGCCCGTGCCGCTCACCATCCAGCGCGTGGCCAATGTGGAACGCGCCCAGATGCTGATGGAAAGCCCCAGCCGCGCCGCCCTGCAGCGCTTCCTGGCCGCGTGGCAGCCCGTGCTGCAGGCCACGCGCGGCCAGCCCGAGCACAAGGGGCTGGTGCGCTGGCTGGTGGATGTGGACCCGCTGACGATCTAGGGTCCGTCAGGTGGGCTCTTTGTAGACCCGCACGTAACAGATGTCGTTGGGCTGCAGCACCAGGCCGACGGTGCATTTGGGCGCGGGCCCGCTCGGCGGTATCGACAGTCCAGCGTTCAGGCTGATGCCGGTGATCCGCTGTGGCTTGGGTGTCTGGTTCTGCGCCGAATAGTCGTGGAAGAAATCCCCTGTGAAAAGGTCCGGATGGGAGGGAATATCGGCGGTGCCGCCGGCGGGTTGGGTCATCAGAATCGTGTCCAATGGCACCGCGATGGCCGGCTGGTTCCAGACAGCCGCCGCAAAGGTGGCGCACGCCAGAAGGCCCGCCGCCCAGATCTTCAGCGTCCGCCCCGCCTGCCCCCGCGTTGCGCGATAGGTCAATGCGGCCAATGCCACGGCCAGCAGGATCAGCGCCCACTCCGACATCGTGGGCACACTCTGTGCCCCCAGCGGGGCGTACGCAATGCCCCCGACAGATTGCGCGGCAGCGCCCTGCGCCAAGGCGCCTCCCACCACCAGGGTGCAGCAGACGCGTGCACGCGCCAGGATTTGCTTCATTGCTTTTTCCTCTCAACTGAAAAAGCAAATTGTTATCACAGCATGCGTTGCCGCCAAGCGGAAAATTGCCATACGCATGCCGCAGAGGTGGCGGTGGATGCCGCGTGTGGACGGCTCTGCCCTTGGGTGTCGGCCCTCTCATTGGATGCTGCACCCACACCCGCCCACCACCGCGTTGGCCACCCGCGCGGCCCCATGCCATTATTTTCTTGCCGTTGGTAACAAATCCTCTTAGGGTGCGTCGCTTTGCGTCTCTGTGCGCCGTTGCACCGGCGACTCTTTTTACCTTTCTGCCCCCCGCACCATGACCCCCTCACACCAACCAACCCCTGACCGTCCCCTCCATGCCCTCGCGCGTCCTGGGCGGCTGAGGCCGACCGCCGTGGCCTTTGCCTGCGTTCTCACGCTGGGGTGTCTGCCGATGGCGTGGGCCGGCGGCGCGGGTGGCGGCGGTGGCGGCTCCCCCCTGAC
>NZ_ACQT01000260.1 GCF_000175235.1 Acidovorax delafieldii 2AN
CGTCATGTTGAACACCCGGCGCACGGTGGCGGCGGGCGTCAGGATGTAGGCTGTGGCGGCCACGCCCATGAGGATGGGGCCGACCGTCACTCCGCCGCTGGTGGTGGTCTTGAGCACGTTGTAGAGGATGTTGGCCGCGTCGATGTTCGGGCAGATCAGCAGGTTGGCCGAATCGGTGAGCGTGGAGTCGGCCATGTACGCATTGCGGATGTTGGGCTCCAGCGCGGCATCGCCGTGCAGTTCGCCGTCGCATTCGATGTCGGGGTGGGCGGCCACGAACAGGTCGCGCGCCAGGCGCATTTTCTTGGCCGATGCGCGCTTGGACGAGCCGTAGCTCGAGTGCGACAGGAACGCCACCTTGGCCGGTAGGCCGAAGCGCTGTACCTCTTGCACTGACATCCAGGCGATGTCGGCCAGTTGCTGCGCCGTGGGGTCTTCGTTCACATAGGTATCGGCGATGAACAGCGTGCCCCGGTTGGTCATCAGGGCGTTGAGCGCGGCGTAGTCGTTCACGCCGGGCTGCCGGCCCAGGATGCTGTGGATGCGGTCCAGATGCGTTTCATAGGTGCCCACCAGACCGCAGATCATGGCGTCGGCGTCGCCCAGCGACACCATGAGCGAGGCGATGATGGTGTTGGAGCGGCGCACGGCGGCCTTGGCCACCTCGGGCGTGGCGCCGTCGCGCTTCATGAGCTGGTGGTACCGCTCCCAATACTGGCGGAAGCGCGGGTCGTCTTCGGGGTTGCACACCTCCACGTCCTTGCCCAGTTGCATGCGCAGGCCGGCCTTGGCGATGCGGGCGGCGATCACGGCGGGGCGGCCGATCAGGATGGGCTGTGCGATCTTGTCGTCAATTGCCATCTGTGCGGCGCGCAGGGCCCGCTCGTCTTCGCCGTCGGCATAGGCCACGCGCTTTTGCGCATCGGGCAGGGCCTTGGCCGCGTTGATCACGGGGCGCATGAGCATGCCGGTCTGGTAGACGAAACGCGACAGCGTTTCCTTGTAGGCCTCCATGTCGGCAATCGGCCGCGTGGCCACGCCCGACTCGGCCGCTGCCTTGGCCACGGCCGGCGCAATCTTGAGGATCAGGCGCGAATCGAAGGGGGTGGGGATGAGGTAGTCGGGGCCGAAGGTCAGTTCTTTGCCCGCGTAGGCGCTGGCCACTTCCTCGCTGATATCGGCCTTGGCCAGGTCGGCGATCTGGCGCACGCAGGCCAGCTTCATGGCTTCGGTGATCTTGGTGGCGCCGCAGTCGAGCGCGCCGCGGAAGATGTACGGGAAGCACAGGACGTTGTTGACCTGGTTCGGGTAGTCCGAGCGGCCCGTGGCGATGATGCAGTCGGGCCGCACGGCCTTGGCCAGTTCGGGGCGGATCTCGGGCTCGGGGTTGGCCAGCGCCAGGATGATGGGCTTCGGCGCCATGGTCTTGACCATCTCGGCGGTGAGCACGCCAGGGGCCGAGCAGCCCAAGAACACGTCGGCGCCGTGGACCGCATCGGCCAGCGTGCGTGCATCGGTCTTCTGCGCGTAGCGCGCCTTCGACTCGTCGTAGCCGCCGGGGCGGCCTTCGTAGATCACGCCCTTGGAGTCGCACATGAAGATGTTCTCGACCTTCACGCCCAGGCCCACCATCACACCCACGCAGGCAATGGCGGCGGCACCTGCGCCCGAGACGGCGATCTTGACCTGGTCGATCTGCTTGCCCACCAGCTCCAGGCCGTTGAGCAGCGCGGCGCTGCTGATGATGGCCGTGCCGTGCTGGTCGTCATGGAACACCGGGATGTTCATGCGCTTGGACAGCTCGCGCTCGATGTAGAAGCACTCGGGCGCCTTGATGTCCTCGAGGTTGATGCCGCCCAGCGTGGGCTCCAGGCTGGCGATGATGTCGATGAGCTTGTCGGGATCGCGCTCGGCCAGTTCGATGTCGAACACGTCCACGCCGGCAAACTTCTTGAACAGGCAGCCCTTGCCCTCCATCACCGGCTTGCCGGCCAGCGGGCCGATGTCGCCCAGGCCCAGCACGGCGGTGCCGTTGGTGATCACGCCCACGAGGTTGCCGCGCGAGGTGTAGTCAAAGGCCTTGGTGGGGTCGGCCTGGATGTCCAGGCAAGGGTAGGCCACGCCGGGCGAATAGGCCAGCGACAGGTCGCGCTGGTTGGACAAGGGCTTGGTGGGCGTGACGGAAATCTTGCCCCGGGTGATGTTGCGGTGGTAATCGCGCGCAGCGTCGCGCAGCGATTCTTCGGCGGCGGAAAGTTTCTGGGTCATACGGAAATCCTGGAAGTCCTCGGCGGAATGCAAAACAAGGGTACCCGATGGCGCGTGCGGTTGGCATGCATGATTCATGCGTATCTGGCATAAAGCCAAAAGCCCCCTGCGGCAACGCCGGCAAGGGGAGCAGCCCACGCAGGCCGTGGCGCGTTTTCTGGCAGCGGGCGGGCGGGACGCTAGTGGGCGTCGGCCTGGCGTGCGGCGTTCACAGCGGCGGAGGTGTCGCGGCTGGCGCCATTGAAGAAAACGTTCAGGGCCACAGCCGTGATCGAGGCCAGCAGGATACCGGATTCGATGAGGGGGTGGATGGCGTGGGGCATCCACTGGCGGAAATTGGGCGCAATCAGCGGGATCATGCCCACGCCGATCGACACCGCCACGATCATGGCGTTGAAGCGGTTGTGCTTGAAATCCACACCGCCCAGGATGCGGATGCCCGTGGCGGCCACCATGCCGAACATCACCAGCCCGGCGCCGCCCAGCACCATGGTCGGCAGCGACTCGACCAGCGCCGCCATCTTGGGCAGTACGCCCAGCACGATGAGGATCACGCCACCGGCCACGCAGACAAAGCGGCTTTTCACGCCCGTGACGGCCACCAGCCCCACGTTTTGCGAGAAGCTGGTGTAGGGAAAGGTGTTGAAGATGCCGCCCAGCAGCGTGCCCAGGCCATCGGTGCGCAGGCCGCGTGTCAGCGCCGCCTGGTCCACCTTGCGCTCGGTCATTTCACCCAGGGCGAGGAACATGCCGGTGGATTCGATCATCACCACGATCATCACCAGCGTCATGGTCAGAACGAGGATCGGGTCGAACACCGGCGTCGCGATCTCGAAGGGCAGCACCAGGTCGAACCACTGGGCCCTGGCCACTTTCTCGAACGACATCAGGCCCATGGCTACCGCCACCACGGCCCCAATGACGATGCCCAGCAACACCGAGATGTTGGCGATGAAGCCCCTGGCGAACTTGGCGATCAGCAGGATGGACAGCAGCACCAGGCCCGAGATGCCCACGCCCGTTAGATCTGCGTATTTGGGATTGGGCACCGTGGGCACCACCGCGAAGCCCTTGGGCAGCGGCGGCAGGGAAGACCCCGGTGCGCCCGCAGCCGACTGCGCCTCGGTAAGCCACTTGATGTGGTCGGGGTTGACCACGTTGGGTGCCGTGGGGCCCACGGGGTTGCCAAAGATCCAGTTGATGCCCACGCGCATCAGGCTGATGCCGATCACGGCGATGATGGTGCCGGTGACCACGGGGGGGAAGTACCGCAGCATGCGGCTGACCACGGGCGCGATCAGGATGGAGATCACCCCCGCGCCGATCACCGCTCCGAAGATCAGCCCCGCTCCCGCCGTGCCGGAGGTGCTCTGCGCCATGGAAATCATGGGGGCCACGGCAGCGAAGGTGACGCCCATCATCACCGGCAACTGGATGCCGAACCAGCGCGTCGCGCCCAGCGCCTGGATGAGCGTGGCCAGACCGCAGCAGAAAAGATCGGCCGAGATGAGCTTGGCCACCTGATCAGGCGTGAGGTTCAGTGCCCGGCCGACGATGAGGGGCACTGCAACAGCGCCCGCATACATCACCAGCACATGCTGCAGGCCCAGGGCTGCCAGCCTGCCTGCGGGCAGGTGTTCGTCCACGGGGTGTACGTTGGGGTGCATTCGGGGGCTCCTTGGGTGTCGCGCGAGGGGGCCGCACGCTTTGGTGTGCAGCAATCCATACAAAAAGTGTATACACAACGGAGGAGGCCTGATCTACCCAGAAACCCTGTGCTGTCGCCCTCACGACATGGCCCGAAGGCGGAACGGTCGTTTTCTGGAAGAAGGACCAGAAGAGGCAGCCGGTGGGCAGGCGCGTGGCAGCGCCGGGCGTGTGCCCCTCGCCTTGTGTTGCCTGCGGCGCGAGATGTGGCGAGAAGGCTTGTCTTGGCGACAGGACAGCGCGTGCAGCGCCGTCGCCGTTTTGGTGCAACAAAGAGGCGTGGCCGGTGGAGTCGCAAGCGTCGGTGGCGCTGGCCACGGCTGGCTGGGGCGCATGTCGCTCCCCCTCTGCTCGCCGGCAGCGATGGGACAGAAAAACACCAAGCCGGAGGCCACGCAGGGGCGCCGCCCAGTGATGCGCCCACCGGGCCCCTGGGGCGGTAGGCCCGGCCTATTCCTTGAAAAGGTGCCGACCTCTGACAAGGCGGGTCAGCGGCATGAAAAAAAGGCGGCCCTGGCCGCCTTTTTCTTGGGGTGGTGTGCCTGAAGCCGGTGGCCGCAGGCAAACGCAGGGTCATCAAGCCTTGGGTTGTGCCTCGAACGGCAGGGTCATGGCAGAGAGGTCGCGACGGGTTTCGACCAGCACCAGCGGACCTTCGTCCAGCACCACGGCTGGTGGACGCTCGCGGGGGATGCGCACGGGCTTGGGCTCGGCGGCAATCGCGGCTTGTGCAGCTGCGATTTTTTCTGCGTCCGAGTTCACCCATTGCAGGCCGGAGGCGGTCGCTATCTGCTGCAGGGCATCGAGCTGCAGGGTGAAACCCTGCACCCGGGGCATGCCTTGCGTTGCGGCCGGGGCCGGCGCAGACACAGGG
>NZ_ACQT01000259.1 GCF_000175235.1 Acidovorax delafieldii 2AN
CCACGGCTTGCGCCCGGGCGGGCGAAGCCACCACGGCAACCGCCGCAATCACGAAGGCCACCACCCGCAAGGCGGGCCGCAGGCGGGAGAACGTGGCAGGGGCGGATAGTGGGGAGCTTGGCATGGCGTCTTCCTCGAACGTGAAGGGCAATGGCCGCTGCGCGGGCCATTTCACCCCCGCCACTATAGGCAGGCGCCCACGTGCCAAACCTCGGAACTGCGCACCAATGTCCGCGTTCTTCGCGCTTTAGAAAAAACCTGCCGTTTTCATAATCAAGCCACGCCGGAAACCCCACCAGGAACCGGTGCCACTGCAACACGAGTGTGAGGCACACATGCTTGACAAGATGACCGACCGGCTGGATTTCCACGGCAACGCGCTGATGCTGCGTGCCGAGCGCCAGCGCGCCATCGCAAGCAACATCGCCAACGCCGACACGCCCGGCTATGTGGCGCGCGACTTCAACTTTGCCGAAACCCTGCGCGAAGCCACTGGTGCGGGCTCTGCCACGAGCGCCGCGCACCTCGCCAGCGGCGGAGCGGGCACTGCGGGCACGACCGACCCGCGCCACATTCCCCTGCCCACCGCGAGCCTTGGCGGGGGGGCACGCGGCACGCTGGGGTACGGCGTGCAGACCCAGCCCAGTCTCGACAACAACACCGTTGACCTCGACCGCGAACGCGCCAATTTCGTGGACAACGCCGTGCGCTACGAAGCCACGCTGCGTTTCATCAACGGGCAGGCCAAGACCATGCTCAGCGCCATCCAGGGCCAGTAGGTCCGCGCAGAAAACGGGAAACCACCATGTCCATGTTCTCCATCTTCAGTGTGTCGGGCAGCGCCATCAGCGCCCAGTCGCAACGCCTCAACGTCGTGGCCAGCAACCTGGCCAACGTGGATGCCGTGGCCGGCCCGGACGGCCAGGCCTACAAGGCTCGGCAGGTCGTTTTCCAGACCGCTCCCATGGGCGCCGACAGCTCGGCGGGCGTGCGTGTGAGCGCCATCAGCGAAAACAACACCCCGGGGCGGCGCATCCACGACCCCAGCCATCCCTCCGCGGACGCGCAGGGCTATGTCACCCATTCCAACGTCAACGCAGTGGATGAGATGGTGAACATGATCTCGGCCTCGCGCTCGTACCAGAACAACGTCGAGGTCATGAACACGGCCAAGTCGCTGCTGCTCAAGACCCTTCAGATGGGCCAATAACTCCTTTCGGACCCCTGCCATGATCACCAGCGCCACCTCCACCACATCCACTGCCGCAGCGACCTCCGGCACGGCCACCAAGGCCGACCCCGCGACCGATCCCAACGCAGCCCAGGACCGCTTCCTCAAGCTGCTGGTTGCCCAGCTGAACAACCAGGACCCAATGAATCCGCTCGACAACGCGCAGATGACATCGCAGATGGCCCAGATCAACACGGTGACGGGCATCCAGCAACTCAACCAGACCATGAAGAGCATGGCAGACCAGTTCAGCGCGCTGCAAGTGCTGCAGGGTGCTTCCATGATTGGCCGCTCGGTGGTCACCGAGGGCAACAACCTCCCTGTCGCGGACGGCGTGGGCAAAGGCATGTTCGACCTGAGCGCCGCCGCGGGCGACGTCAAGGTGGAAGTTCTTACCGCCGGCGGCCAGTTGGTCGGATCGGTCGACCTTGGCGCCCAGACGCAGGGCCGCCACCAGTTCGAATGGGACGCGAGCAAATACGCCGGCAGCAAGGAAGGCTTGCGCTTCAAGGTGACGGCGCTCAACGGCTCGACGGCCGTGGAGTCGACACCGCTGCTCCAGTCCAAGGTCGTTTCCGCCGGCGCCGACGGCGGCCTGCTCACCCTCGACCTGGAGGGTGGCGGCACGGTCACCTACAGCCAGGTCAAGGCCATTCTCTGAGTTCACAGCCAGCCCCATATCCACCGAGGAGCACCCCATGAGTTTCCAGCAAGGCCTCTCCGGCCTGAACGCCTCCAGCAAGAACCTGGACGTGATCGGCCACAACATCGCCAACGCCAACACCACCGGTTTCAAGGCCTCACGCGCCGAATTTGCTGAAATGGTGGCGTCGGCCATCGGCAGTGCCGGCGGCAACAACGCCGGTATCGGCGTGGAGACTGCGAACGTCGCCCAGCAATTCACGCAGGGCAACCTCACCATCACGGGCAACAGCCTGGATGTAGCCATCAACGGCAACGGTTTCTTCACCCTGCAGCAGCCCGACGGCTCTCCTGCTTACACCCGCGCCGGCAATTTCAAGCTCGACAAGACGGGCAACATGGTGACCAACGACAACGCCAAGGTCATGGGCTACCCGGTGGATCCCCTCACAGGCCTGCGCAGCGGCACGGCCCCCGTTCCCATGGTGTTCCCCACCGCCGAGCCCATCCCGGCCAAGCAGACCACCAAGATCATGGCCGGCTTCAACCTCGACGCCCGCGCCCCCGATGCCGCCGGCAACCCGGCCGCCACGCCCCCCATTCCGGCCACGCCCCGCGCCACCTACGGCACGTCGATCAATGTCTACGACAGCCAGGGCGTTGCCAAGCCGGTCAGCCTGTACTTCCAGAAGAACGGCGCCAACACCTGGGATGTGTACGACAAGCTCGACGACCCCAAAGCATCGCCCCCCGTGGTGGCCACGCCCATCGGGCAGATCAAGTTCGACAACAACGGCGCCATCGTGAGCCCCGCGCCGGTCGCACCGAGCACCGAGCACCTGCTGAACCTCACCATCGCGCCCAGCCCGCCCAACCCGAACGGCCTGCCCACTTTTCCGGTCGACATCAACCTGGACAAGGTCACACAGTTCGGCACGAAATTCGCCGTATCCGACCTCACGCAAGATGGCTACACCGCTGGCGAGCTGACGGGCATCAACGTCGAGAACAACGGCATGATCATGACCCGTTATTCCAACGGCGTCACCCGTGCAGAGGGCCAGCTCGCGCTGGCGAGCTTCCGCAACACCCAGGGCCTGGCCGCCGTGGGCGGCAACAACTGGGTTGAGACGTTCGAATCGGGCCAGCCCGTGCTGGGCACCGCCACCGACGGCAACTTCGGCGCGTTGCGATCGGGTGCGCTCGAAGACTCGAACGTCGACCTCACGGCCGAGCTGGTCAACATGATGACGGCCCAGCGCGCCTACCAGGCCAACGCCCAGACCATCAAGACGCAAGACCAGGTCATGTCGACCCTGGTGAACCTGCGCTGATCGACGCAAGCGTCGCTGCCACCGGAGAGCCTCAATGGACCGCATCATCTACACCTCCATGACGGGCGCCAACGCCGCCGCCCAGCGGCAGGCGGTGCTGGCCAACAACCTGGCCAACGCGTCCACCCAGGGCTTTCGCGCAGAGATGTCGACCTTTCGCTCCGTGCCCCTGCAGGGCGACGGATCGAAGACCCGCGTGTTCGCGCTCGAGGCCACTTCGGGCCATCTGCAGACGCCCGGCCCCGTGCAGCGCACGGGGCGCGCCCTGGACGCCATGGCGATGGGCAATGCCTGGTTCGGCGTGCAGGGGCTGGACGGCCTGGAGGCTTACACCCGCGCCGGCGGCTTCGAAGTCTCTTCCGCCGGCACGCTGCTGACCAGCACCGGCCTGACGGTGCTCTCGGACGCGGGCGCCCCCATCGACGTCCCCCCGGGCGCCGAGGTATCGCTGGGCGCGGACGGCACCATCAGCGCCAAGACGGCAGGGCAGCCCGCCACCACCATCGGCCGGCTGAAGCTGGCCACGCCCACCGCCGACAACCCGCTCAAGCGCGGTGACGACGGGCTGTTCCGCACCACCTCGGGCGACCCGCTGCCCAACGACCCGACCGCCCGCATGCTGGCTGGCGCCATCGAAGGCTCCAACGTCAACGCGGTGGAAAGCATGGTCGGCATGATCGCCGCCGCCCGCCAGTTCGAGCAGCAGATGAAGCTGCTGCAAACCGCCGAAACCAACGACAAATCCGCGAGCCAGTTGCTCAGCCTGAACGGTTGAACTGACGATTACGCGCCAAAGGAAGCACCATGATCAATTCGCTGTGGATCGCCAAGACCGGCATGTCTGCGCAGCAGACCCAGCTGGACGTCATCTCGCACAACCTGGCCAACGTGTCCACCACGGGCTACAAGCGCAACAACGCGGTGTTCGAAGACCTCATCTACCAGAACCTGCGCCAGGTGGGCGCCAATTCCAGCGAGCAGAGCCAGTTGCCCACGGGCCTGCACCTGGGCCTGGGGGTGAACGTGGTGGCCACGAACCGCGACTTCCGCCAGGGCGCCTTGCAGCAGTCCGGAAAGGACTTCGATCTCGCCATCAACGGGGCCGGCTTCTTCCAGGTATCGATGCCGGACGGCACCACTGCCTACACCCGCGACGGTTCGTTCACGATCGACAAGGACGGGCAGATGGTGAACTCGAGCGGCTATCCCCTGACCGACGGCATCACCAAGGTGGCCGGCGCCGTCAAAGCGAGCATAGCGGCCAACGGAGAGGTCACGTTCACCGATTCGGCCGGCAAAGCCGTGGGCACCGGCCGGTTGACGCTGGCCAGCTTCATCAATCCGGCCGGTCTGGAGCCCGTGGGGCAGAACCTGTACAAGGAATCGATCGCCTCGGGCAACCCGCAGACCGGCAGTCCCACGTCGGCCGGCTTCGGCGAACTCAAACAGGGTTTCCTCGAGACCTCCAACGTCAACGTGGTGGAGGAACTGGTCACCATGATCCAGACGCAACGCGCCTACGAAATGAATTCCAAGGCAATCCAGACCTCCGACCAGATGCTGGCCAAGCTCGCGCAGCTGTAACCATGAGGAGCGCCGCAATGAACACCATCGTGCGCCTGATCGCGCCCACCGCCATGGCCCTGCTCGCCACGGGCTGCGCCACGTTGAACCCG
>NZ_ACQT01000258.1 GCF_000175235.1 Acidovorax delafieldii 2AN
GGGCCGCCACCGTCTGGCCGAGCTTCTGCACCACGGTGCGCCCGCCAGGGCCCTGGCGCCAGTCGCCCTCCAGCAGGCCCGCGAGCTGCATGGTGAGGGTGCTGGCCCCGCGCGTGCGCTGGTTCCACAGGTTGCCCCAGGCGGCGGCCGATGCGGCGCGCCAGTCCACCCCGCTGTGTTCAAAAAAGCGCTTGTCCTCGCTGAGCACCAGGGCCTGGCGCAGGGCTGGCGAGACATCGGCCAGCACCACCCACTGGCCGCGCCGCACGGTGGCATCGGTGCGCAGGCGCTGCACCACCTCGCCCTCGCGCGAGAGGACCAGCGTGTCGGAAGGGCGAAAGTCCTGCCGCACCTGCGCAAAAGTGGGCAGGGCCCAGGCCACGGGCTGGGAAAGCGCCACGCCGCCGAGCAGGGCCAGCCGCCCCAGGAGTCGAAAAATGGAAGTCACGCCGCTTTGTAGCAGACGATGCCCCGCACACGCCCTTGTCGTGCATGCCCTTGCCGTGCGCGGCGCGGTGGGGCGGCTGCCGAACCGGGGCGTGTTCAGGCGATCGACACCGCCACCGGCTGGTGGTCCGATGCCTGCGTGGCCGCATCGACGACAAAGCGCTGAACCCGGCCCTTGAGCGAATCGCTGACGAAGACAAAGTCACAACTGCCGGGCTCGGGGCCATAGCGGCGGTCGTAGAGGCGGAAGGTGGGCGGCTGCGGTGCAGCGGCGTGCAATAGGCGCCAGCTGTCCCACAGGCGCATGCCGAGGGGCGCGCCCTCGCTGTCGTCCGCACCTGCGGGGGCGCAGATGGCGGCATGCTCAGGCTCGTGCGGCTCGAAATTGAAGTCGCCGCACAGCACCGCATGGGGCGTGTGCGCCTTGCTCTGGAACGGCGACCCATCGCCACTGGCCTCTGGCGGCGCCACCGCGTGCGCACAGGCCTGCGCGTGCAGGACGCGCAGCGCCCGGGCCTGCGCCATGCGCTGGCGCTTGGAATAGAACTCGAGGTGCGTGGTCATCACGCGCACGGCGCCCAGGCCGGGGTCGCGCACCGTGGCCACGGTGCACATGCGCGGCATGCTGCGCACACCCGCATCGGCGGGGTACGGCAGGGGATGGTGCTGCAACTGCAGCACCGGCAGGCGCGTGGCAATCAGGTTGCCAAACCGCTGGCGCTGGCCGTCGGGCGTCCATTCGTCCACCGCGGCGCCAAAAAACACCTGGTAGCCGGGCAGCAGCGCGCGCAGCAGGGCCACCTGGTCATGGCCCGCGTTGCCTTCGAGGGCTGGGTAATGCACGGCGATTTCCTGCAGGCACAGCACGTCGAAATCCGCAAGGGCACGGGCATGCTGCACGATGCGCTGCGGGCTCACGACGCCATCCAGGCCGCAGCACCATTGGGTGTTCCAGGTGACAAGTTGCATGGCGCTATTTGATACCCGCGCGCATGAAGCTCTGCACGAACTGGCGCTGGAACAGCAAAAACGCGATCAACAGTGGCGCCGAGGTCATCAGCGTGGCCGCCGTGATGGTGGACCACTCCACGCCCTGCTCCACCGACGAAAACACCTGCAGCCCCACGGTGAGCGGACGCGACTGCACGCTGTTGGTGATGATGAGCGGCCACAGGAAGTTGTTCCAGTGAAAGCTCACCGACACCAGCGCGAATGCGGTGTACACCGGCCGAGCCAGCGGCACGTAGACGCGCCACAGGGTCTGCAGCGCGCTGGCGCCCTCGACCCGCGCGGCTTCATCGAGTTCCTTGGGGATGCCCATGAAGGTCTGGCGCAGCAGGAAGATCGCGAAGGCCGACGCGAAGTACGGCAGGCCAATGGCCAGCAGCGTATCCACCGCGCCCAGCCGGGCCATGGTCTTGTAGTTCTCGACCAGGAGGATGTCCGGCATGATCATGAGCTGCACCAGCACCAGGGCAAAGGCCACGTTCTTGCCCCGGAACTCGTAGCGCGCAAACGCAAAGGCCGCCAGCGTGGCCAGCACCATCTGCGCCGCCAGAATCAGCCCCACGAGCACGGTGGTGTTGAAGAAATACCGGGCAAACGGGGCGGCCTGCCAGGCGTGGCGAAAGTTCTCCAGCGTCCAGGGTGCCGTGATGTCGAAGCGGGTGGAAAACTCGGCGGGGTGAAACGCCGTCCAGCACGCATACAGCAGCGGCAGTATCCACAACATGGCCAGCAGCCAGGCGGCCACCGTGTCGATCCACGACACGGCATACAGCGGAGCCATGGGGGCATGGCGCACCGCGTGACGGTGCGTGCTGCGGGTGGAAGGGTTTTCGGTGGCTGTGCTCATTTGTAATGCACCCGTTTGTCCAGCACGAAGAACTGGAACAGCGCCACACTCGCCAGAACCACCACCAGCACCACCGTGATGGCGGCGGCATAGCCCGTGTCCCAGAACTTGAAGCCCACCTCATACAGGTGGTAGAGCAGCAAGGTCGAGGCGTTGTCGGGGCCGCCGCGCGTCAGGATGAAGACGTGGTCCACCAGGCGAAAGGCGTTGACCACCGCGTTCACCAGCACGAACAGCGTGGTGGGCATGAGCAGCGGCCACTGCACGCGGCGAAAGTAGTACCAGCGCGAGGCGCCCTCGATGGCGGCGGCTTCCTTCAGGCTGGGGTTGAGCGTCTGCAGCGCGGCCAGGTAGAAGATCATGAAAAAGCCGGCCTCTTTCCACACCGCCACCAGCGTGACGCAGGCCAGGGCCGTGCGCGGATCACCCAGCCAGTTGTGCGACGGCAGGCCCAGCGCCGCGCTCAGCTGCTCCAGCAGCCCGTACTGTGGGGTATAGAAAAACAGCCAGATGTTGGCCACCGCGATCATCGGCAGCACCGTGGGCGTGAAATACGCCATGCGCACCAAGGCGCGGCCGCGCAGGTGCTCGTTGACCCACAGGGCCATCAGAAGCGCCAGCCCGATCGACAGCGGAATCGTGGCCCCGGCAAACCACAGGTTGTTGCGCACCGCCTGCCAGAACACCGGGTCTTCCACCATGACCTGGTAGTTCTCTGCTCCCACCCACACGCCGGGCCGGCTGCCACGCGGGGTCGAGAAAAAGCTGTCCACCAGCGTGGCCAGCGCGGGCCAGTGCGTGAACGCGATCAGCAGTGCCAAGGCCGGCAACAGCAACAGCCAGGCATGCACGGCATGCTGGCTGATGGCTGTGCGCGGCGCCTCTTTCTGCGCCCCCATGGTGTTACTGGTAGCTGCGCAGCAGGCGGTCGGCCTCGCGCTGGGCGTCCTTCATGGCCTGTGCCGGGGTCTTGGTGCCGTTGAGGGCGGCCTGGATGGCGTCATTGAGCACCTTGGTCACGCGCTGGTTGTCGTGCGTGGAGAACTCGGCCACCGACACGGGCAGCTGGTCGCGCGCCACCAGGGCCTGCGGGAACTCCTGGCCATACTTCTTGAGCGTGGCGGTCTCGTACGCTGCGGGCGACACAGCCACGTAGCCGGTGTCCATGCTCCACTGCGCGGCGCGCTCGGGCTGGGTGATCCACTGGATGAACTTGAAGGCGGCTTCCTGCTGCTCCTTGGGCGCCTTCTTGAAGATGTAGAAGTTGCCGCCGCCGGTGGGCGAGCCCTTGCGCACATTGCCCGCGATCTGGCCCACGCCGAAGTCAAACTGCGCGTTCTTGCGCACGTTGGTCAGGTTGCCCGTGGTGGTGACCATGATGGCGGCCTTCTTTTCAAAGAAGTCCTTGGGCGTCGTGCCCCACTCCACCACGCCGCTGGGGTGCACGCCCTGCTTGGTGAGGTTGACCCAGTATTCCAGCGCCTCGATCACCTTGGGGTGGTCGAACGTGACCTTGGTGCCGGTCTCGTTGGCCAGCAGCACGCCGTTGGGCGTGGTCAGGGTTTGCAGCATCCAGTAGGCAAAGCCGGTGGACGGAATCTGGATGCCATATTGCGTGACCTTGCCGCTGGCGTCCTTCTTTGTCAGCTTCTGGGCGGCGTCGCTCAGTTCCTTCCAGTTCTGCGGGGCCTTGTTGGGGTCGAGGCCCGCTTCCTTGAACAGGTCCTTGTTGTAGTACATGACCACGGTGGAGCGCTGGAAAGGCACGCCCCAGGTCTTGCCGCCGGACTGGCTGTTGGCCATGAACGCGGGATAGAAGCCCTTGAGCCAGGCCTTGTCGGCATCGGTCTTGACGAACTGGTCGATGGGCGCAATGGCGTCTTCGTCGATCAGTGTGAACATGTCGGTGGACAGCAGCACCGAGGTGGCTGGCGCGCTGCCCGACTTGTTGGCGGTGAGCGCCTTGACGATGGTTTCCTGGTAGGTGCCCGCGTAGATGGGCGTGACCTTGATGTTCGGGTGCTCCTTCATGAAGTCGGCCGCAAAGCCGTCGATGGCCTTGGTGATCGGCCCCCCCACGGCCACCGGGTAGTAGAAGGGCACCTCCACCTGTGCCTGCGCATGGGCAGCGCCCATGCCCCCCATGGCGGTCACTGCGCTGGCCAGGGCCAGGGTCTTGAGAAAGGTCTTGCGTTGCATGATCACATTGCTCCAGAGAAAAAAACAAGTACGGCGTGCACCCTGTGCGGCGCCTGCGGATTCGATCCCAACGAAAAAGGTTCGTGACAGCCGTGGTGTGGCTCAGGCCACCGCCCGCATGCCGGCGATGGCATCCACATCCCCACGCACCGGGGCCGGCGCCATGCGCTGGCCGTCGCCGGCAAAGAAATGCGTGTCCCGCGGGTGCCAGTGCAGCACCACCTGCGCACCCTGCGCCACTTGCTGCCCCCCGGCGCACGCACCGTGATCACCTGGCTGCCCACCTGGCAGCGCAGCACCAGATCGGCGCCCAGGTATTCCTGCCCCACCACCTGCGCGGGCACCGCCATGGCGATGCCGTCGGTGGCGGCGGCCCGGTCCGCGCCGCCATGC
>NZ_ACQT01000257.1 GCF_000175235.1 Acidovorax delafieldii 2AN
CCTGCGCCTGGACGGCAAATTCCCTGAAGACGCCGCAGCCGCGCGCGCAGTTCTGCTGGCCGCGCAGGCCGATGCCATGGTGGTGGCCGCCTACGGCCTGATCCTGCCGCAGTGGGTGCTGGATGCCATGGGCCCCGCACGGCCGTCCGAAGGCGCGCAAGCCCCCCTGGACGGCGGCGCATCCTGCGCAGCGGGCAGCGCGGGTGCGCTGGGACTGGGGTGCCTGAACATCCACGCCAGCCTGCTGCCGCGCTGGCGCGGCGCTGCCCCCATCCACCGGGCGATCGAGGCCGGCGATGCCGAAACCGGCGTCACCATCATGCAGATGGACGCAGGGCTCGACACGGGTGACATGTTGCTCATTGAAAAGCTGCCCATCACTGCCCACGACACCACGGCCTCGCTGCACGACCGGCTGGCCGAACTGGGTGGCCGGATGATCGTGGAAGCGCTCGAGTTGGCCGCTTGCGGTGGCCTGCATCCGGTCAAGCAGCCGGCCGAAGGCGTGACCTATGCCCACAAGATCGAGAAGGCCGAAAGCGCGGTGGACTGGTCGCTGCCTGCCGCTGCGATTGGCCGGCATATCCGCGCCTTCGACCCGTTCCCGGGGGCGTCCACCACGCTGGGCAACGAAACCATCAAACTCTGGGACTATGAAATTCATAGCTATCAGCGCTCTCTCGATGAGCGCTGCGGCCAGATTGTTGCCACAGATGGCACGGGAGTGCTGGTGGCCTGCGGCGAAGATGCCTTGCGCCTGACCGTTCTGCAGCGGTCGGGGGGCAAGCGGCTGCCTGCGTCCGATTTCCTGCGCGGCTTTCCGTTGCAGCCCGGTATGGTGCTGGGGGCGGAACACGTACCTGCCGCCACCGGCGCACCGACGGCGCCATGAGCATGCAGGCGGTCCGCCGGACCGTGCGCCATCCGGCGTTTCGCCTGGCAGCAGTGGACATGGCCGGCACTTCGCTGGGCATCGCCGCCTGGGGCATGGTGACCGGTGTGGCCATGGTGAAGAGCGGCATGTCGGCGTCGCTGGCCATCTTCATGTCGCTGGCGGTGTATGCGGGCAGCGCCCAGCTGGCCGTGATTCCGCTGCTGGCCACCGCCGCGCCCCTGTGGGTGGTGTGGCTCACGGCGGCGTGCGTGAACCTTCGCTTCGTGATCTTCAGCAGCCTTTGGCGCAGCTACTTTGCCCACTTGCCGCTGCGCCAGCGCCTGGCCATCGGTTACTTCAGCGGCGACGTGATCTTCGTGGCCTTCATGAAGCGCTTTCCCGAGCCACAGCCCGCACCCGACCAGGTGCCCTATTTCTGGGGCGCCGCCACCACCAACTGGCTGGCCTGGCAGGTGCCGTCGATCGCCGGCATCCTGCTGGCCAATGCCGTGCCCTTGTCGTGGGGCCTCGGGTTTGCCGGCGTGCTGGCGCTGCTCGGGGTGCTGCTGTCGTTGCTGTTCGACCGTGCGACGTGGCTTGCCACGGGGGTGGCCGCAACAGCGGCCATTGCCGCCTTTGCGCTGCCGCTCAAGCTCAACATCCTCGTGGCCATCGTGGCCGCGGTCACCGTCGGCCTGCTGATCGAGGCCGTGGACCGGCGCCGCCACAAACCCGAAGTGCTGCTGGTGCCCGCCGACAGCCTGATCCCCGCCGACGAACTGGAGCAGGTCGAGGCAGGTGACGCGGTGGCACTGCGCGAGGAGCTGCACCCGTGAACTGGTCGTGGCTTGAGCCCCTGGTCGCTGTGGTGGGCCTTGCCGTGCTCACTGTCTTGACGCGCTCTTTCTTCATGCTGCCCGAGCGCGAGATGCCCCTGCCCGACTGGCTCAAGCGCGGGCTCAAATATGCACCGCTGGCAGCCCTCACGGCGGTCATCGCGCCGGAGATCCTCATGGCCCACGGCGAACTGATCGCCACGCTGAAAGACGCGCGCCTGCCCGCCGTGCTGTGCGCCAGCGGCTATTACTTCTGGCGCCGCGGCATCCTGGGCACCATCGTGGTGGGCATGCTGGTGTACCTTCCGCTGCACATCGGCTGGGGCTGGTAGCGCGCGGCAACGGCACGGCGGGCGCCTAAAATGACAGCCCTGTTACACGTGCCCCCTTCGCGAGCTACCCTTCCATGAACATCCTCCGCTTTTCCGATCTGTGCGCCCAGGGCCAGGCCCGTAATCAGCGCATTTTCATCCGTGCCGACATGAACGTGCCGCAGGACGCCGCCGGCCGCATTACCGAAGACACGCGCATCCGCGCCTCGATTCCCTGCATTCGCATGGCCCTGGACGCGGGCGCCGCCGTGATGGTGACCAGCCACCTGGGCCGCCCCACCGAAGGCGAGTTCAAACCCGAAGACTCCTTGGCCCCTGTGGCGCAGCGCCTGTCCGAGCTGCTGGGCCGCGACGTGCCCCTTTTGGCGAACTGGGTGGACGGCGTGAACGTGGCGCCCGGTCAGGTGGTGCTGCTGGAAAACTGCCGCCTGAATGTGGGCGAGAAGAAAAACAAGGAAGAGCTGGCGCGCAAGCTCGCCGCCCTGTGCGACATCTTCGTGAATGACGCTTTTGGCACGGCCCACCGCGCCGAGGGCACCACCTATGGCATTGCGCAGTACGCCCCCATCGCATGCGCAGGCCCCCTGCTTTCCGCCGAAATCGACGCTCTGACCAAGGCCCTGGCGCATCCCCAGCGGCCCCTCGCCGCGATCGTGGCGGGTTCCAAGGTGTCCACCAAGCTCACCATCTTGCAGAGCCTGGCCGACAAGGTCGATCAGTTGATCGTGGGCGGCGGCATTGCCAACACCTTCATGCTGGCTGCCGGGCTGCCCATTGGTAAAAGCCTGGCTGAGCCGGACCTGCTCGACGCGGCCAAGGCCGTCATGGCGACGATGAAGGCCCGCGGCGCCGAGGTGCCGATTCCCACCGACGTGGTCACCGCCAAAACCTTTGCCGCCGACGCGCCCGCCACCATCAAGGCCGCCACCGATGTGGCCGCCGACGACCTGATTCTGGACATTGGCCCCCAGACTGCGACACGGCTGGCCGCGCAGCTCAAGTCCGCGGGCACCATTGTGTGGAACGGACCGGTCGGCGTATTTGAATTCCCTGCCTTTGAAAATGGCACGCGCGAGATCGCCCAGGCCATTGCGCAATCCCCCGCATTCAGTATCGCGGGCGGTGGAGATACTCTGGCGGCCATTGCCAAATATGGCATTGAGCAACAGGTGGGATATATCTCGACGGGTGGCGGCGCATTCCTGGAGGTTCTCGAAGGCAAAACCCTGCCTGCTTTTGAGATTCTCGAAAAACGAGCTGTTACAAAATCCTGAATAACAGGGTCTTGCCAAACGTGAGCAGTTGCGGCTGGCGCGTAAGCATGCGCGCCAATCTGTGACCAAAAACAACGAACTGCCTGCTCCCTGGCGTAGTTAGCGCAATTTTTTCTTGTTTTTGTTGAGCATCCCGCCCAGAATTATTTTTCAAACGCGAGGGATGTAACTGTTCATATCCCCGCCTCTCAATGGTCCGTAGGAGGGAATCATGTCGTTTTCAAAGGCAATCAGCTTGGCCGTCGTGGCCGGCGCTGTGGCTACTTTGGTGGGGTGCGCTGCAAGGTCGCCAATTCCCCTTGCGGAAAATTTTGAACTGACCGTGCAGCCCAAAGTGCGTTCGGCCGGTCATTGGGATCTGGTTTCCCGTGACGTCGTGGCACAGACGCTGGGCACGCTGGACAAGGCAGGCATTGCCCCGGGAACCCAACTGCACGTGGCACTGCCCCCGAACCCCAGCGCCTTTGAACTGGCCTTTCGCGATTTTCTGATCACCAAGCTGGTTCAGAGCGGTGCCCAGGTGCAGCAGGCTCCGGGCCAGACCCTCGACGTCACCTACAACGTCCAGGTCGTTCGCCACAACAGCGACCGCCCCCATTTCATTCCTGGCCAGTACACCATGATCGCCGCCGGCCTGATGGCCGCCTATGGCCTGCGCCACGAGCACGTCGATACCCAGCTGCTCGCGGGCCTGGGCCTCACGGTCGCGGCCGACTACGCCAGCAGCATCAACTCGGGCGGGCCTACCAATACCGAAATGATCCTGACCACCACCGTGACGCGTGGCGGCCAGTACGTGGCCCGCAAGACCGACGTGTATTACCTCGAGAATGCCGATACGCCCCTGTTCATGCGTCCTTCGTACCGTAACGTCAACCTCAAGGTAGTTTCACAATGAAATCCACCGCACTCCTGAGCGCACTGGCCGCCGTGGTGCTGGCCGGCTGTGCCGCCAACAATGGCACCGTCCGTGTTGACCCCACTTACCAGGACGCTGCCAGCAACCAGTTCCTGCAAAGCAGCCGTGACGCCGTCGGTAAGCTCGTGGCCGGTTTCGACCTGAACGCCCTGGGCGGGGGCCCCGTGCTTGTGGCCACCGTGGTGAACGTCAACGACCTCAGCCGCTCTGCCCCGTTGGGCCGCACCCTGTCGGAGCAATATGCCTCGCACATGGCCGCCAATGGCTTCAATGTGAAGGAAATCAAGCTGCGTGGCGACGTGTTCGTGAAGGAAGGCGCTGGCGAATTGCTGCTGTCGCGTGAAATCAAGGACATCGCCCGCAACCACAATGCATCGCTGGTGCTGGTGGGCACCTATTCGGCCGCAGCGAACTACACCTTCGTGAGCCTGAAGCTGGTGCGCACCGAAGACAGCCGCATTGTCCGTGGCTACGATTACGCGCTGCCCAACGACCGCGACGTGCAGCGCCTGCTGGCAGTGCCCCGCTGACTCCACATTGCCGCCTGCGGGCGGTCGATTTGCAAAAGGCCGTCTCGACGCAAGCCCTTCGCTTAACTTGTTGAAACGAGGGGGCCGGAAACGTCCCTTCCAAGGGCCCCCTCCATCGGATGGGGCCTT
>NZ_ACQT01000256.1 GCF_000175235.1 Acidovorax delafieldii 2AN
CCTCTGTGGTGCGGCGCAGGAGCGTCGGCACCAAGCTCTTTCGCCGTCTGCGCTGCTTCGGGGCGGAAATAGCTTCCCTGCGGGCGTGTTGCCACTGCGTCTGGCCGGGCCTGTGGAAAGCCGCCATTGCCGTGGCTGCGGAACACATAAGCGCCCGACTTCTCGTCGCGGCCAAACTCCAGCAAGCCGCGCTCCTGGGCTTCTTCCAGCAGGTTGCCAAAAGCCCGAAAGCCGTAATACGTCTCGCTGAAATCCGGCTTGCGGCGCTTGATGGCCTCCTTGAGGACCGACGCCCAGATCTTGCCGCTGTCGCCGCGCTCGGAGACCAGGGCATCGAAGGTCTCCACGGCCAATTCGATCCCCTGGGTGCGGCGCGACTCCAGCGCTTCCTTGCGGTGCCGCTCTTCTTCGGGCGAGCGGCGGGCGGGCGGCGCTGCATCGGACTGGCGCCGGGCCTGCGCGCGCTGGCTTTCGCGCACGAGGTCGTCGTAGAAGATGAACTCGTCGCAGTTGGCGATCAGCAGGTCCGAGGTGGATTGCTTGACGCCCACGCCGATGACCTGCTTGGCGTTTTCGCGCAGCTTGGAAACGAGCGGAGAAAAATCCGAGTCGCCGCTGATGATCACGAAGGTGTTGACGTGCGACTTGGTGTAGCACAGGTCCAGCGCGTCCACCACGAGGCGAATGTCGGCCGAATTCTTGCCCGACTGGCGCACGTGGGGGATCTCGATGAGCTCAAAGTTGGCCTCGTGCATGGTTGCCTTGAAGCCTTTGTAGCGCTCCCAGTCGCAATAGGCCTTCTTGACGACAATGCTGCCCTTGAGGAGCAGGCGTTCCAGAACGGGCTTGATGTCGAACTTGTCGTATTTGGCATCGCGCACGCCGAGTGCGACATTCTCGAAGTCGCAAAACAGGGCCATGCTGATGCTGTCGGTAGGTGAGGCCATGGTGGCTCCGGTAACGGTGTGGGCCGGATCATCACACGGAATCCGGCCCCGCAGACAGTGGCGCGGACAACGGGTCCGCGATCAGCTTGCGGGGGCCGCACCATATCGTGCCGGCCTGGATGGGCCGGCGCGGGCCGGTGCGTGCACCCATCGGGCTGCGGCCTGCCGGGGCACGGGCATACTTCCGGCTTCTGGCAGCTTTTACCGATTGCGACATGTCTGATTCCCCTTCGTCCCCTTCCGCGTCTTCCGCACCTTCGCGCCACGGGGTCAGCGCCTGGTGGCGCGCCCTGGCCATTGCCCTGCTGGTGGCATTGCTGCTGGCATGGGCGGCGGCCACCAGCGTGGTCGAGCAGCTCAAGGCCCAGATCACGCACCTGCAGGCCAAGGTGTCGGCCGTTGCGCAGGTGCAGCATGTGGCGGTGCTGCTCGACAGCCGGCAGTTGCCTGCCATGCTGGTCACGGTCGATGTGAATGCCGCGGTGCTGCAACTGCAGCGCCTGAACGACGTGCGTGAAGGGCGCGAGGACAGCATGCAGCTGTGGGCCTTGCAGGCAGACCAACCCCCCGTTCCCTGGGCGTGATCGCAAGTGCCTACAAGACACTGCAGTTGCCCGCCGCGAGCGCAGCGCTGGACGGGGTGGCAGAGCTGGCCATCAGCGTCGAAGACCCGGGTGGCGCTGCGCAGGGCCACGGGCCCCGGCTTCCCTACCTGTTCAAGGGCGCGCTGGTCAAGAAGGCCCTCTGAGCGCGGCCGGCGCTGGCCCCGGCCGTCCGGCCCATGCCCCTCGCGCGGCGCTGTTGCCAATGGGCACACGGATGGGGCGGCGGCAGTGCTGCTTCCGCGCCCGGATGGGGAACTCGGCGCATGCCCATTACAGCCTTTTTGCTATATAAAAAATAGCTGCTTGTGCTTACGGCACAAGCGCAAGCGGCGAATTTTGCTTCAAAGGGGCGTGTGCGTGCCCTGCAAGGCCACGCCGCCGCCCGTGCGGCGCGGCGGGCGCAGGTTCCGGCTCAAACTTTCTCGAGCGACTGTGCCAGGTCGGCCTGCAGGTCGTCGATGTGTTCGATGCCCACCGACAGGCGCACCATGTTCTCGCTCACGCCGGCCTTGGCCAATTCCTCGGGGTTGAGCTGGCGGTGCGTGGTGGAGGCCGGGTGCGTGGCCAGCGACTTGGCATCGCCGATGTTCACCAGGCGCGTGAACAGCTGCAGCGCGTCGAGGAAGCGGGCACCAGCCGCGCGCGGATCGGCATCGCTGGCCTTCAGGCCGAAGCTCAGGATGCCCGAGGCGCGGCCGCCCATCTGGCGCTGCGCCACGGCGTGGTCGGCATGGTCGGGAAGGCCGGCGTAGCGCACCCATTCCACCTTGGCGTGGCTTTGCAGGAATTTCGCCAGCGCCAGGGTGTTGGCGCAGATGCGGTCCATGCGCAGTGGCAGGGTTTCGATGCCCTGCAGCGTGAGCCAGGCGTTGAACGGCGAGAGCGCTGCGCCCATGTTGCGCAGCGGCACCACGCGCGCACGACCGATGAAGGCGGCGGCGCCCAGCGCCTCGGTGTAGACCACGCCGTGGTAGCTCACGTCGGGCTCGTTCAGGCGCTTGAAGCGGGCCTTGTGCTCAGCCCAAGGGAACTTGCCGCTGTCCACGATGATGCCGCCAATGCTGTTGCCGTGACCGTTCATGTACTTGGTGAGCGCATGCACCACGATGTCGGCGCCGTGCTCGATGGGGCGGCACAGGTAGGGACTGGGCACGGTGTTGTCCACGATCAGCGGCACGCCATGGTCGTGCGCCACCTTGGCCAGCGCGGCGATGTCGGTCACGTTGCCCAGCGGGTTGCCGATGGATTCGCAGAACACGGCCTTGGTGCGTGCGTCGATCAGTTGGGCAAAGCTGGCCGGGTCGCGCGGATCGGCGAAGCGCACCTCGATGCCCTGCTGCGGAAAGGTGTGGGCGAACAGGTTGTAGGTGCCGCCGTAGAGCGTGCTGGCCGAGATGATGTTGTCGCCCGACTCGGCAATGGTCTGGATGGCCGCGGTGATGGCCGCCATGCCAGAGGCCACCGCCAGCGCGGCCACGCCGCCTTCGAGCGCCGCCACGCGCTGCTCCAGCACGTCGGTGGTCGGGTTCATGATGCGCGTGTAGATGTTGCCCGGCACCTTCAGATCGAACAGGTCGGCGCCATGCTGGGCACTGTCGAACGCATAGGCCACCGTCTGGTACAGCGGCACGGCGGCGGACTTGGTGGTGGGGTCGGGCGTGTAGCCGGCGTGGACGGCGAGGGTTTCGATGTGCATGGGGGCGGTCTCTCTGTCGTTGAAATGGTGTGGGTGACCCGCAAACGCAAATGCGGCGCCAGCGCGCATTCTTGCACCGGCCGCCGCGCCAGCCATCGAATCGTTTGCTATGTGCTTATGACGCCGGGTCGTCCAAGGCGCTGCCGCCGGCCTTGCGATGGCGCCGCCAGGCTTTCTCGGCCTCGACTGCGCCATACACCGCCATCGCCGCGGCCAGGCAGATGCCCAGCTCGCCCGGGCTCAGCGGCTCGGTCCTGAAGATGGGGTTGAGGAAGGGCACGTAGATGGTGGCCATCTGCAGGGCAAACGTCAGCAGCACGGCGCCCAGCAGGGGCCGGTTGCTGGCGAGCCCCAGGCGCCAGAGCGGCTCGCTTTCCGAGCGGATGGCCATCACATGGGCCATCTGCCCGAGTGTGAGCACGGTGAACACCATGGTCTGCCAGTGCGCGTGGCCCGTGTGCAGGGCCCAGGCCTGCACGGCCAGGCACAGCCCGCCGATCAGCAGGCCCATGCCCAGGATGTGCTGCCACATGCCCTGGGCGAACAGGCTTTCGTGCGGCGGGCGGGGCGGGCGCTGCATGATGCCGCGCTCGGCGGGTTCGGCCGCCAGGGCCAGGCCGGGCAGGCCATCGGTCACCAGGTTGACCCACAGGATGTGGATGGGCAGCAGCGGAATGGGCAGCAGCAGCATCGGCGCAAGAAAGATGGTCCAGATCTCGCCCGAGTTGCCGGTCATGGCGTAGCGCACGAACTTGCGGATGTTGTCGTAAATGCGCCGGCCTTCCTTGATGGCCGCCACGATGGTGGCGAAGTTGTCGTCCAGCAGCACCAGGCTGCTGGCCTCGCGCGCCACGTCGGTGCCGCCCTTGCCCATGGACACACCGATGTCGGCGCGCTTGAGGGCCGGTGCGTCGTTCACGCCATCGCCCGTCATGGCGACGAAATGGCCGCGCGCCTGCAGCGCCTCGACGATGCGGATCTTCTGTGCCGGGTCCACGCGGGCGTAGATCCGCACCTGCTGCACCCGCTCTCGCAGCGCGGCGTCTTCCAGGCGCGCCAGATCGGCGCCGGTCAGCACGGGCGCGTCGGCGCTTTGCACAATGCCCAGCCGGTGCGCAATGGCACGGGCCGTGGCCGGGTGGTCGCCCGTGATCATGACGGGCGTGATGCCCGCGGCGATGCAGTCGTGCACGGCGACCGTGGCCTCGGGGCGTGGCGGGTCGATCAGCGCGATCAGGCCCAGCAGCTGCAGATCGTTCTCGACGGTCTCCAGCGCATTGGTATCGGGCAGGCGCACGTGGCTGCGGCGGGCCAGGGCCATCACGCGCAAGCCTTGCGCCGCAAGGGTGGCGGCAGCCTGCATCGCCTGGGCGGCGTCGAGCGCGGCGGGGCCGTCGGGTGTCCATTGCGCGCTGCAGCGGGGCAGCACCGATTCGGGGGCCCCCTTGGTGTAGGCCACAAAACCGCTGCCCTCCTTGTGGAAGGTGGTCATGCGCTTGCGCACCGAATCGAAGGGCTGCTCCTGGATGCGCGGCGCGGTGCGGTCCAGTGCGGCCTTGTCCAGCCCGCCGGCCCGTGCCGCCAAGACCAGCGCCGTTTCGGTGGGGTCGCCATGCCAGAGGGCGGGCGCAGGGCCTTCGATGGCGCCGGGCGCGTCTTCCAGTACCTCCTCGTGGGGATGCTGGTGCATGGCGTCA
>NZ_ACQT01000255.1 GCF_000175235.1 Acidovorax delafieldii 2AN
GGTGGCCGTCAAGGCCCCCGGCCTGCCTGATGTGGCCCGCGCCATGGGCCCGCTGATCGGACCGCACACCGTGGTGCTCACCGCCATGAACGGCGTGCCCTGGTGGTTCCTCGATGGCTTTGGCGGCGCTGCGCAGGGGCATGCCCTCGAATCCGTGGACGCGGGCGGCGTGATCGCCAACGCCATCCCCGCGCGCCACGTGGTGGGCAGCGTGGTGCACACTAGCTGTTCGCTGGAGGCGCCAGGCATCGCCCGCCAGCACTTTGGCAACCGCCTCGTCGTGGGCGAGCCCGATGGCAGCCGCAGCCCGCGCCTGCAGGCACTGGCCGACACGCTGCAGCGCGGCGGCATCGATGTGGAGGTGAGCGACTGCATCCAGAAGGACATCTGGTTCAAGCTCTGGGGCAACCTCACCATGAACCCGATCAGCGCCCTCACAGGCGCCACCACCGACCGCATCCTGGACGACGACCTGGTGCGCAGCTTTGTGAGCGCGGTCATGCTGGAGGCCAAGGCCATCGGCGAAAAGCTGGGCCTGCCCATAGCCCAGCAGCCCGAAGACCGCCACGCCGTCACACGCAAGCTGGGCGCGTTCAAAACCTCGATGCTGCAGGACGTGGAGGCGAACAAGCCCCTGGAGATCGACGCGCTGGTAGGCGCCGTGCGCGAGTTGGGCCAGATAACCCACACGCCCACGCCCCACACCGATGCCCTGCTGGGTCTGGTGCGGCTGATGGCACGCACGCGCGGCCTGCACTGACGTTTTCAAGCAAAATCGGCTGTTAGCGCTTATCCATCAAGCGCCATTAGCTATTTATTCAATAGCAAATCACCATGACCACACTCACGCTTTACTACACCCCCGGCACCTGCGCGCAGGCCGTTCGCATCGCTTTGGAAGAGGCGCAAGCCGCGCACCAGCTGGTGCGCGTGGACTTTGCGGCGGCCCAGCAGCGCACGCCCGAGTACCTCGCAGTCAACCCCAAAGGCCGGGTGCCTGCCCTCATCACCCCGCAGGGCACCCTGACCGAAACGCCTGCGCTGCTGGCCTACGTGGCGCAGAGCTTCCCGGCGGCGCAACTGGCGCCCACCGACGCCTACGGCCTTGCGCGCCTGCAGGAGTTCCACAGCTACCTGGCGTCCACCGTGCACATCGCCCATGCCCACCGCCCGCGCGCCAGCCGCTGGGCCGATGAGCCCGATGCCATCGCCGCCATGCAGCGCAAGGTGGCGCAGAACATGACGGAGTGCTTCCACCTCATCGAAACCCACTACCTTGGCGATGGCCCCTGGGTCATGGGCGAGCAATACACCGTGGCCGACGGCTACCTGTTCACCATCGCCGGCTGGCTGAAAAGCGACGGGGTCGATGTCCAGCAGTTCCCCAAGGTGCATGCCCACACGCAGCGCATGCTGCAGCGGTCTGCAGTGCAGCGCGCACTGGCCTGACCCGTACCACAGGCACAAAGAGCCCCGCAGCAAAACTGCGGGGCTCTTTTTTTCCTGGGCCCAGCCATCCAACCCGCCGCGCGGCGCCCACCCAGGCGCGACGCTGGCTTGAACAGACTCTGCAGGGGCGGGTGACTGCGAGGGAGTGCCACGCCTCTTGCGAGAGGCCTTTCCCCCGTTCCTCAATTCACCTTCAACGAGCGCCAGTCGATGCGGTTGTCCGCACGGTGGATGATCTCCACCTTCGCCGTGCCGGCCCATGGGATCACCTGGTTGTACAGCGGGATGTGCGAGACCAGTTCGTGCTCCTTGAGCAGTGCCTGCTCGATCAGTCCGTTGCGCGTGGTGGCATCGGTTTCCTTTTTCACGCGCTCCACCAGGGCGTCGATCTGCGGATCGGAGAAGCGGCCGAGGTTGAAGTTGCCGTCACCGCCCGCACCGGGCGAGCGCACCAGCGACTGCAGGCTGTAGAACGCATCGAACGTCGGCACACCCCAGCCCAGCAGGTAGATGCTGGCCTCGTTGCGCTGGATCATCGGGAAATACGTAGCGAACGGCAGCGTGCGCAGCTTGGCCTTCACGCCCACCTTGGCCCACTGCGCCGTGATGGCCTGGCACAGCTGCTCGTCGTTGATGTAGCGGCCGGCGCTGCAGGCAAAGTCCACTTCGAAGCCCTGCGGGTAGCCCGCGTCGGCCAGCAGCTTTTGCGCGGCCTTGGCATCGTAGGGGTAGCGCACGTCGGCCTTGGGCGTCCAGCCGTTGACCTGGTGGGCGATGAGCGTTCCCGTGGGCTGGGCCAGGCCGCGCAGCACCACGCGCTGGATGGCGTTGATGTCGATCGCCTGGTACAGCGCCTTGCGCACGCGCACATCCTTGAGCGGATTCTGCCCCTTGACGTTCGAGCCGGGCAGTTCGTTGCGGAACTGGTCGAGCCCCAGGAAGATGGTGCGGTATTCGGCGCCCTCAAGGACCTTCAGGCCCGGCGTCTGGCGCACGCGGGCCAGGTCCTGCAGGCTGGGGTCGATGATGAAATCGACCTCACCCGACAGCAGCGCCGCCGTGCGCGTGGCGTCGGACTTGATGGGGGTGTAGACCACCTCGGTGACGTTGGTGGCGAATTTGCCTTTGCCCCACCAGTGCGGGTTGGGCTCCAGCACCACGCGCTGGTCGGGCGTCCACGACTTGAGCACGAACGGGCCGGTGCCCAGCGCATTGCGGTGGGCATAGGTTTCGTCCTTGTTCTTGATGTCTTTGGGCTCGACCGACTTGTTCTTCTCGGCCCAGGCCTTGCTGAGGATGCGCAGCTCGGTCAGCTGGTTGACCAGCACCGGGTTGGGAACGTCCGAGAAGATGTCGATGGTGTGGCTGTTGACCTTCTCCACCCGATCGATGCCCTGGGCATAGACCGCGTAGTTGGAACTTTTGGACTTGGCGCGCTCGAGCGAGAACTTGGCGTCGTCGGCGGTGAAGTCGGTGCCGTCGCTGAACTTCACCCCCTTGCGCAAGGTGAGGCGCAACTGCGTGGGGCTCACCAGCTTCCATTCGGTGGCCAGCGAGGGCTCGGGCTTGAAGGTCTTGCTGTTGTATTCGACCAGCGTGTCGTACACGGCCGCGTGCAGGGCGTTGTTCACCCCCACGTTCTGGGCGTGCACGTCCCACGAGGACACATCCACGGCGCGCGCCCAGCGGAAGGTCTTGGCGTGCGTGGCCAGGGGCAGCGCGGCCGCGAGCGCGGCAGCGAGGAGCAGGGGCTTGAATTGCATCGGAAACAACGCCTTTGTATCAATGGAACAGGCCGACTATGGCCCAGAACAGCCCCCCTGCGGAACCAATTTATCGTTCTAACCATATTCCGCCCCACGGCCCTCGCACCCCGAAAAAAGAAAGCCCCGGACGAACCGGGGCCAGGAAAGCAGGCTGAGGAAGACTTCGACGAAGTCTTCCTCAGCCTGGGCTTGCGCTCTTGCATCTTTTCCTGCGGGGGACCGAAGGGGCCGTACTGGTGCGGGTCGGCAGGCACCCCGTACGCGCAGGGTGGGAAGGCCGCATCCATCGCGAGGGAGAGTCGCGCCCGGTGGGGCCTTCACGGGCCTGGGCTGGCTCAGCATGCAGGTCGCTCCGTCGCAGGCCTCTTCGTCGCTCAACTGGGGCTGTCCATGCTGCGCGCCGAACAGCATGTTGGTCTTGATGAACGCGAGGCAAACAGCAGCCGCGCCATGCCCGCCCCGTTGTTGAACGGGCCATGGCCCCACAGCGGCGGAAAGGTGTAGCCCGTGGCGCTGCCGGGCGCACCGTCGCACTTCCCCGCACCAATGGATCGCCCGGCCCAAGGTCCGATGGACCACAACCCAAGCCGGCGCGATGCACCGTGCTACCGCACTGATGCAGGGCACACCGGCTGCTTGGCCGATGCCCGCAGCACCAGACGGCCCACAGTGCCAGCGTACCGACCGTTACCGGCCCTGCAGCGCCAGCCCAATACGCTCCAGTGCTGGCGAGGGCTGCGTTACCGTGCGATCAAACGGATGTACGGCCGTGCCAAATGCCATCAGGATGCGTTGCACGTAGGCGCGCGTCTCCAGATAAGGCGGCACACCACGGTACCGTTCGACCTTGCCCTCGCCAGCGTTGTAGGCGGCCGCCACCAGCGCTACGTCGCCTTCGAAGTAGGCCAGCAGCCAGCGCAAGTAGGCCAGGCCCCCACGGATGTTCTGCGCCGGGTCGTAGGGGTTCTTGACATTGAAGCGCTCGCTCGTTTCGGGAATCAACTGCATCAGGCCTTGCGCATTCCTGGTCGAGAGCGCCCGGGTGTTGAAGTTCGACTCGGCGGCAATGATGGCCAACACCAGTTGGGGATCAATCTGGTACTGCGGGGCCATATTGCGCACCAGTTCCACAATCTTGCGCGGCGCTACCGTCTGGTAGTCCACCCCATGCCCTGCCACCCGGCCCGGCGCGGGCGATGACGGCGGCGGGCGCATGCACTCGGGCACCTCGCCGGTGGCGCCCCCGACGACCTGCAACATGCGCGCGGCCACGCCGAGCCCCTGCTCGGCGGCAGCCTGGAAGAAGAAAGCCGCGGTTGCATCGTCGCGCGGCACACCCCGCCCGTGGGCGTACATCCATCCAAGGTTGTACTGGGCCGCCATGTCCCCCAGCCGCGCACTGGCACAGTAAAGAGCGACGGCCCGTGCCGGATCACGCGCAACGCCCTCGCCATGCTCGTAGGCGAGGGCCTCCTGGCGCAGGGTGGCCGCAAGGGAGCTGTCGGGTTGGCTGGGTTGCGCCCGCGCAACCTCCCCCGCAACGGCGCAGAACAGCACCACCGACAGCGGCGCAAGGCTCGAAAGGCTCGGACGCATGCATTTGAGTATGCGCGCCTTTGTTCCATACGTCACGGCCCGAGCCGGCACATGCGGCAACGCAACGAATGCTCAAAACCGATGCCGGCGCTTGTCAGGCAAGCGCCGGTAGCTCCTTAAAATGAAGCGTTTTATCGCCCGCGCAACAGGCGCACGGCGTCGGGCAGCGAGTTCGCCTGCGGCAGGAAATG
>NZ_ACQT01000254.1 GCF_000175235.1 Acidovorax delafieldii 2AN
GTCGAAGACGCGTTCTACCGCGTCCGCGTCGCTTCGGCGGATCTACCGGGGCCGCGGCACGCCAACCTGCGCCCGCCGCCACAGGCCCCGCCCGCCGCGGCCTGAGCCCTCCCCTCCTCTCGCTTCTTTGATCCGGCAGTCGCCGCCGACCGCGGCCGTGACTCTGCCGCTTGGGCCTGCGCCCGCCATTTCTTTTGTTGAGTCAACATGATCATCCACCACCGTTTGGGTGCCGAACAACGGCGCCCCTTCCCTGCCGCCCTGCGCCCTCTTTGCGCCTTGCTGGCAGCCATGCCGCTTGCAGGCCTTGCACAACAGGAGGCCTCGCTCGAGGCCGTCACCGTCAAGGGCTCGAAGGCCGCCATCGAGCCCGCGGGCTCCAGCCTGGTGGATGCCGGCGCCCTCCAGTCGGGCCGCACCGCCAGCAGCGACACGGCCAGCCTGCTGCGCAACATTCCGGGCGTGAACCTGTACGGCGCGGGCGGCGTTTCTAGTCTGCCCAGTGTGCACGGCCTGGCCGATGACCGGCTGCGCATCCAGGTCGATGGCATGGATCTCATCTCCGCCTGCGGCAACCACATGAACCCGCCGCTGTCGTACATCGATCCCACACGCGTGGGCAGCGTGCGCGTGTTCGCTGGCATCACGCCCGTAAGCGTCGGCGGCGACAGTATCGGCGCCACCATCCAGGTGGACTCCCCCACCCCCGCGTTTGCAGCCCCTGGCCAGGGCCGGCTGGTGCAGGGCGAGGCTGGCACTTTTTACCGCAGCAACGGGCATGCCAAGGGGGCGAACCTCTCGGCTTCGTACGCCACCGAGCAGCTGAGCCTGCGCTATGACGGCTCGACGGCCCAATCGGACAACTACCACGCGGCCCGTGCCTTCAAGGCCCCCGGCAGCGCTGCCAGCGACAAGCCGGGCCAGTGGCTGCCTGGCGACGAGGTGGGCTCGTCCAGCTATAAAAGCCGCAACCACGCGCTCGGCCTGGCGCTGCGCGGCGACGCCCACCTGGTCGAACTGCGGATCGGCCTGCAGGACATTCCCTACCAGAACTACCCGAACCAGCGCATGGACATGACGCGCAACGGCAGCCACCAGTTCAACCTGCGCTACCAGGGCCAGTACGACTGGGGCCAACTGCAGGCGCGCGCCTACCGCGAGAAGACACGGCACAGCATGAACTTCGGCCAGGACAAGCAGTTCTGGTACGGCCCCACCAACAACGTGCCCGGCATGCCCATGGACACCGAGGGCAGGACCACCGGCGTGCAGGTGAAGGGTGACATCACCCTCTCTGCCCGCGACACTCTGCGCGTGGGGGCCGAGGCGCAGCGCTACAGCCTGGACGACTGGTGGCTGCCGTCGGGCGGCGGCATGGCGCCCGACACGTTCTGGAATATCCGCGACGGCCAGCGCAACCGCCTGGACGCATACGCTGAATGGGAGGCCCGCTGGAGCCCGCAATGGCTGTCGCAGATCGGCCTGCGCGGCAGCCGCGTGCGCAGCAACAGCGGCGCGGTCCAGGGCTACAACGCAGGCTATGCCAGCGACGCCAATGCCTTCAATGCGCGCGACCGCCTGCGCAGCGACAACAACCTCGACTTCACCGCACTGGCCCGCTACAGCCCGGGTGCCAACGCCAGCTACGAGTTCGGCTTCGCGCACAAGACGCGCTCCCCCAACCTCTACGAGCGCTACACCTGGTCCACCGGCGGCATGGCCATGCGCATGATCAACCTGGCCGGTGATGGCAATGGCTACGTGGGCAATCTCGACCTGAAGCCCGAGGTGGCCAACACCTTCAGCGCCACCGCCGACTGGCACGACGCCACGGGCGAACGCTGGGGCATGAAGCTCACCCCCTACATCAGCTACGTGAACGACTACATCGACGCCCGGCGCTGCGGCGGCGGCAGCGGTGCCATGGCGGCCTGCAGCAGCGCCAACCTGGCAGCGACAGAAGGCTTCGTGTACCTGCAGTTCGCCAACCAGGACGCGCGCCTGCAGGGCCTGGATCTTTCGGGGTTTGCGGACCTCGGCAAGATCGACGGCTGGGGCCAGTTCACGCTCAGCGGCATGCTGAGCTACGTGCAGGGCAAGAACCGCACCACGGGTGACCACCTCTACAACACCATGCCGCTGCACGCGCGCCTGGCCCTGACCCAGCGCCTGGGTGGCTGGACAGGAACGGCCGAGCTGCTCATGGTGAGCGCCAAGTCCCGCGTCTCGGCCGTGCGCAACGAAGTTCCCACCGCCGGCTATGGCCTCATGAACTTGCGCGCCAGCTACGAATGGAAGCAGGTGCGGCTGGATCTGGGGGTGGACAACCTGTTCGACCGCTTCTACAACCACCCGCTGGGCGGCGCCTACGTGGGCCAGGGCCGCACGATGGCCGGCACCGCCGTGCCCTGGGGCGTGAGCGTGCCCGGCATGGGCCGCTCGCTCAGCGCGGGGCTGACCGTGAAGTTCTGACCCTTCCCGGGCCGGTGGCGGTGCCCGTTATCCACCGCTGCGTTACTCCATCGTTCATAGCCTCCAGCGCCTGCGGGTGCCGGAGGCTTTTTTTTTCGGTCCGTGCCGATAATGGAAGCCCGCGAGCCACTTCGCCCCGCCCCGACACCAAAGGCAGCGGCCCACGCGCGGCGCCGCTGCCTGCCGCCTTCTCTGATCCGCCATGGAATTTCGCCTCATCTACGAAGGCCCCCTGCATGGGCAGGGAGCCAAGTCATCGCACAAGTGGGAGATCCGCCGCGCCCTGCATCCGCAGTTGCAGCGCCTGTGGCAGGAGCGCCCGCTCAAGGAAGCTGCCTCCCGCCTGCTGGCCCGTCCGCCCCGCCCGGGCAGCGCCTCGGTCATCGTGGAAAAAGGCGGGCTGGTCTTCGCACCGCTTGTCACCCAGCGGCTGGACCTGTATGCCGAGCTGTCGGTGCTGCTGTTTCGACAGCAGCCGCGCGGCACGCTGATCACCGATGGCGGTGACATCGACAACCGGCTCAAAACCCTGCTCGACGGCCTGCGCGTGCCACACGGCTCGATGGAAGGCCGCACCGAAATGCCGGCGGACCCCGATCCCCAGCCATTTTTCTGCCTGCTGGAAGACGATTCGCTGGTCACCAAGGTAACGGTCGAATCCGAACAGCTGCTGCGCCCGGCCAAGCCCGACGAGGTGGTCGCCATCATTTCCGTGCATGTGAAGAAAACCGTGCTGTCCCCCGACAACATGACGCTCTAGCGTGCACGCAAGCGAGGCCTGCGCGCAGCCTCGCCCCGCGGCACGGCCATTCCACACCAGCCCCACGCCATTCCACACCAGCCCCACGCCATTCCCACAGCCATCCCGCGGCAAGGCCCGCACCGGGCCCTCCACCACAACCACCGCAGGCGCCGCTTTCCCCTCCCCGCAAAGGCGTCCGGCCATGCATTCACGCGGCCCTGCCTGGCGGCTCGGGCACGCCCCGGAACCGCCGCGCGCAGGGTGCGCCCATTGCCGGGCGCCCAACCTCTGCAGCACCGGGGCTGCGCCAGCAGCGCATGCCGCCCTCAGACACGGCAACCTGCCACCTGCGCAGGGGCCCTGCCTTGCGTGAGAATGCGGTATGCCTTTCCAAACTGAACCGCCCTACACCCACGGACAAGCGGCGCGCACCGCCGTCCTGCTATGCAACCTGGGCACCCCGGATGAGCCCACCGCACCGGCCGTGCGGCGGTATCTGGCCGACTTTCTGGGCGACCCGCGCGTGGTCGAGATCCCCCGGCTGGCCTGGTGGCCCATCCTGCACGGCATCATCCTGCGCACCCGCCCGGCCAAATCTGCCGCCAAGTACGCCAGCATCTGGACGCCCGAAGGCTCACCGCTGGCGGTGTGGACGGCCAAACAGGCCACCCTGCTGCGCGGCTGGCTGGGTCAGGCGGGGCACCACGTGCTGGTGCGCCACGCCATGCGCTACGGCAACCCTTCCATCGCCAGCCAGCTCGACGCCCTGAAGGCCGAAGGGGCCACCCGCATCCTCATTCTGCCGCTGTACCCGCAGTACTCGGGCACCACCACGGCCAGCGTTTTCGATGCGGTGTACGGCTGGGCTGCCCGCACCCGCAATGTGCCCGAACTGCGTTTCGTCAACCGCTACCACGACCACCCCGGCTACATCGAGGCCCTGGCCCGTTCGATCGAAGACTACTGGCGGCACCACGGCACGCCCGACCGCCTGGTGATGAGCTTTCATGGCGTGCCCGAGCGCACGCTGCACCTGGGCGACCCCTACCACTGCGAAAGCCTCAAGACCGGCCGCCTGCTGGCACAGCGGCTGGGCCTGCGCAAGGAGCAGTACCAGCTCACCTTCCAGTCGCGCTTTGGAAAGGCCAAGTGGCTGGAGCCGTATACCCAGCCCACCGTCGAGGCACTGGGCCGCGCAGGCACCCGGCGCGTGGACGTGGTGTGCCCCGGCTTCACGAGCGACTGCCTCGAAACGCTGGAGGAGATCAACATGGAAGTGCGCGAGGCCTTCCTGCACGCTGGCGGCAAAGAGTTCCACTACATCCCCTGCCTCAACGACAGCCATGCCTTCATCACCGCGCTGAGCCAGGTGGCCCAGCAACACCTGGCGGGCTGGCCCACCACGCTGCCCGATGCGGCACAGCAGGCCGATGCCCTCGCCCAGGCGCTGGCCGGCGGCGCGCCGGCCAGCGCCCTGCCTGCGCCCCGCTGACTGCCCGATAAACTATATTTTTGATAGCAAAATACGCTCACCTATCAAGCGCTATAGCCGTTTTTACCTGTAAACCTGCTGCGCACCGCCCCAGGCCCCGTTCCGTGTGAAGGCGGCCGGCGCACGCACCCCACGATTGCCATGTCTGCCATTGCCATTGCCCCCCACCAGCTGCGGCTGACCATCGACCCCGACACCCTCGGCTTTGCCAGCACCGCCGAACTGCAAGACCTGCCGCTGCCCTGGATCGGACAGGAACGCGCCCAGGCGGCCACGCAGTTCGGCCTGGCCATGGAGCAGCCCGACTACCACCTCTT
>NZ_ACQT01000253.1 GCF_000175235.1 Acidovorax delafieldii 2AN
CCCGGCGGCTGCGGTGCGTGCCGGGCTGCCGCTGCTGATCCCACGGCGGTGTCGTGGTGCTGCCGGTGAATCAGTGCGTGCTGCGCGGGTCAGTCCCGCGTGGCGCGGCGCTGTACACAGGCGATGTAGGCGTCGCCATCGGGCGGGCGGCCGGCGCGCTGGCTCTCCCACAGCATCTGGCCCAGGCAGTCCATCGCCGCATGGTGGGCGTCGTGCAGGGAGTCGAGGCGGGCCGTGAGCAGTTCCACCGCCTGGCGGATGCCGCGCGGCTGGTCGATGCTGCACTGTTCGCTGATGGACAGGTGCATCGATAGATGCAGGAAGGGGTTGGTCTGCGCCGGTGTTTCGTCGTAGTTGCGTGCCACGGCGGCATCGGCATCGGCAAGGTCCGCATGGTATTCGGGGTGCTCTGCAATCCACAGGCTGGCCAGGGTTTCGATGGCCTCCATGGGTTCGCCGCTTTGAGTCTTGGCATGCACCGCGCAGAGGAAGCGGCGCACATCGGCTTGGGAGGGGTTGAACATGGCGGCAAGCGTAGCACGCGGGCGGCCGCGGCCTTGCATCGCGGTGGCGTCCTACACCCAGCATTGGCACTCGCGCCTACAGTGGGGCGGGGCGCGCGGCGAAACCAGGGCCGCCATTGCACCATAGCTATCGAACAGATGCCAACAGCCCTGGACAGGGGAGAAAAATGCCATGAATGCGCTGCGTTTGATCGGAGTGATTCTCATCGTTCTGGGCTTGGCCGGGTTCTTGACCGGCGGTTTCAGCTTCACCAAGGAAACCACCCAGGCCAAGCTGGGCCCGCTGGAACTGACCGTGAAGGAAAAAGAAGCGGTGAACGTGCCCCAGTGGCTGAGTCTGGGCGCGATGGCGCTGGGGGCCGTCGTGCTGGTGCTGGGCTTTCGCAAGAATTGATCACAACCCGGTCGCGCCATGAGGTCCGGCCGTGGCCGGTGCGCATCGTGGGTGCCCGGCTGCTGAGCGGCGTGCGGTGTCGCGGAGGATGGGACGTTGCCGCCCAGATCGGGCGCTCCGCGCCATTTGGGGCAGGGCCCTCACGATGGGCGCGGCGCAGGGGCACGGTCTGCCACCGGGCGCCATCTCTCATGAAAGGACATTGCAGCCGCTGCTTTGCGCCATCGGTTGATCTGGGCGATGGCCGAAACCTGTCTGGCTGCTTTGCGCCATGCGAGGCGCCGAATGCCCGCCCGCACACCCACTGCCCGCCACCATTGATTCACCGTGTCGCCTGGTGGCTGGCGCGAAAAATCAGTTGCGTTGGATGCCCAGCATGCGTGAAATGGTTTGCGCCGCCTGGAGCAGCGCTGGCAGCATGGTGGCCTGCATCACTTCGGCGCTGGTGCGGTTGGCCTGGCCACTGACGTTGAGGGCGGCCACGGTCTGGCCCGCGCGGTTGGTCAGCGGCGCGGCGATCGAGATCAGCCCTTCCTCCAGCTCCTGGTTCACCAGGCACCAGCCCTGCGCGCGGGCGCGGCGGATGTGCTCGAGCAGCGCCGGCAACTCCACCGTGGTGTGCCGCGTGAAGCGCTGCAGGGCAACGCCCTGCAGTCGGGCCACCAATTCGTCTTCGGGCAGGCCGGCCAGCAACACCCGCCCCATCGACGTCCAGGGCGCGGGCAGGCGCGAGCCCACGCCCAGGTTGGTGCGCATGATCTTGTGGGTGGGCAGCCGCAGCACGTAGACGATGTCGAGGCCGTCGAGCACGGCGGCCGAGCACGACTCGCGCACCTTTTCGACCAGTTCTTCCATCACCGGCTCGGCCAGGTCCCAGATGGGCATGGACGAGAGGTAGGCGAACCCCAGGTCGAGGATGCGCGGCGTCAGGCGGAACAGCCGGCCGTCGCTTTCCACATAGCCCAGCGTCTGCAGCGTGAGCAGGATGCGGCGGGCGCCCGCGCGCGTCAGCCCCGTGTGCGCGGCGACTTCACTCAGCGTCTGCTGCGGCGCGGTGGCGCTGAACGAGCGGATGACTTCGAGCCCGCGCGCGAAGGATTGCACGTAGCTGTCCCCCGGTTTGGGGCTTGCTGGAGGGGAATTGGTGCTCATGGGATGCCCGGCTATAATTCTTTATGCGAACATTTGTTCATTATACGAACAAATAGCGGCGCCTTTTTTGATATTTCTCGGAAGACTTTCCATGATCAACAAGATAGCGGACTCGGTGGCGCAGGCCCTCTCGGGCGTGCGGGACGGTGCCACGGTGCTGATTGGTGGCTTTGGCACGGCGGGCATCCCGGATGAGCTGATCGACGGCCTGATCGCCCACGGCGCGCGCGATCTCACCATCGTCAACAACAACGCCGGCAACGCCGAGCAGGGCGTGGCCGCGCTGCTGAAGGCAGGCCAGGTGCGCAAGATCATCTGCAGCTTTCCGCGCCAGGCCGACAGCTATGTCTTTGACGAGCTCTACCGCAGTGGCAAGCTCGAACTTGAGCTGGTGCCCCAGGGCAACCTGGCCGAGCGCATCCGCGCCGCCGGCGCGGGCATCGGCGCGTTCTTCTGCCCCACGGCCTACGGTACCGAGCTGGCCAAGGGCAAGGAAACCCGCGAGATCAACGGCAAGCACTACGTGCTCGAGTACCCCATTTACGGCGACCTGGCGCTGATCAAGGCCGACAAGGGCGACCGCTGGGGCAACCTCACCTACCGCATGTCGGCCCGCAACTTCGGCCCGGTGATGGCCACCGCAGCCAAGACCACGGTGGCCACGGTGCACGAGGTGGTGGAACTGGGCGCGCTCGACCCCGAAACCATCGTCACGCCCGGCGTGTACGTGAGCCACGTCGTGAAGATCGCCCGCGTCGCCACCCAGGCCGGTGGTTTCAAGAAATCTGCATGAAATTGGCCTCTGGCGCAAAAGGAGCAAGCGTGAGCAGCTATCAAAAACGTAGTAAAGAAGAGTTGGCCAAGCGGGTGGCGCAAGACATCCACGACGGCGCCTACGTCAACCTCGGCATCGGCCAGCCCACCCTGGTGGCCAACCACATTCCTGCAGGTCGTGAGGTCATCCTGCAAAGCGAGAACGGCATCCTGGGCATGGGCCCGGCGCCGGCCGCGGGCAGCGAAGACTACGACCTCATCAACGCCGGCAAGCAGCCCGTGACGCTGCTGCCCGGTGGCGCGTACTTCCACCATGCCGACAGCTTCGCGATGATGCGCGGCGGCCACCTCGACATCTGCGTGCTGGGCGCCTTCCAGGTGTCGGCCACGGGCGACCTGGCCAACTGGAGCACGGGCGAGCCCGGCGCCATCCCCGCGGTGGGCGGCGCCATGGACCTGGCCATCGGCGCCAAGCAGACCTGGGTCATGATGGACCTGCTCACCAAGCAGGGCGCCAGCAAGGTCGTGGCCCAGTGCACCTATCCGCTCACCGGCATTGGCTGCGTCAAGCGCATCTATTCCGACCTTGCCACGCTGGCCTGCACGCCGCAGGGGCTCCGGCTCATCGACAAGGTCGAGGGGCTTGAACACGCCGAACTCGAACGCCTTGTGGGCCTGCCTATCCAGGCCTGAACTTTCCCCCCGAATTCCCCAGGAGACACCATGACCCAAGCTTTCATCTGTGATGCCATCCGCACCCCCTTCGGCCGCTACGGCGGCGCGCTTTCGAGCGTGCGCACCGACGACCTCGGCGCCATCCCGCTCAAGGCGCTGATGGAGCGCAACCCCGGCGTGGACTGGGCTGCCGTGACCGACGTGCTCTACGGTTGTGCCAACCAGGCCGGCGAAGACAACCGCAACGTGGCGCGCATGTCGGCCCTGCTGGCCGGCCTGCCCATCGAAGTGCCGGGCGCCACCATCAACCGCCTGTGCGGCTCGGGCCTCGATGCCGTGGGCACGGCAGCGCGCGCCATCAAGGCCGGTGAAGCGGGCCTGATGATTGCCGGCGGCGTTGAAAGCATGAGCCGCGCCCCCTTTGTGATGCCCAAGGCGGAAAGCGCCTTCAGCCGCAACAACGCGGTGTATGACACCACGATTGGCTGGCGCTTTGTCAACAAGCTCATGAAGGCGCAATACGGCGTGGATTCGATGCCCGAAACGGCCGAAAACGTGGCCACTGATTTCGGCATCGAGCGCGAGGCACAGGACCGCATGGCGCTGCGCAGCCAGCTCAACGCCGTGGCCGCCATCCAGGCCGGCCACCTGGCGCGCGAAATCGTCCCGGTGACCATTCCGCAGAAGAAGGGCGACGCCATCGTCGTCAGCCAGGACGAGCACCCGCGCGAAACCAGTCTGGAAGCGCTGGCCAAGCTCAAGGGCGTGGTGCGCCCCGATGGCACCGTCACGGCTGGCAATGCCTCGGGTGTGAACGATGGCGCCTGCGCCTTGCTGCTGGCCGATGAGGCCCATGCCGCCAAGTACGGCCTCAAGCCCCGCGCCTGCGTGGTGGGCATGGCCACCGCCGGCGTGGCGCCGCGCATCATGGGCTTTGGCCCCACGCCGGCCACCCAGAAGGTGCTGGCGCAGACGGGCCTCACCATCGACCACATGGACGTGATTGAACTCAACGAAGCCTTTGCCGCCCAGGGCCTGGCCGTGCTGCGCGCTCTGGGCCTGAAGGACGACGACGCCCGCGTGAACGCCTGGGGCGGTGCCATTGCACTGGGCCACCCGCTGGGTGCCAGCGGCGCGCGCCTGGTCACCACGGCCGTGAACCGCCTGCACGAGCACGCCGGCAAATACGCGCTGTGCACGATGTGCATTGGCGTGGGGCAGGGCATTGCCGTGATCCTCGAGCGGGTCTGAACGCCTGCCCATGTCCAGCGCGCCGGTGGGCTGCATTGCCAGCCGGCTGCCGCGCCGCGTGCGCAGGCGCTGGACATGCCCGGGGTGCGCCACCGCGCCCCACCGCGCCCATCGCCATCCCCTGGCTCCACCGAAAGGCTGACTGTGCAGACACAAACCATTGAAACCCCAGGTGGCCGCTTCCGCGTGCGGCTGGACGGCCCGGCCCAGGCCCCCGTGCTGGTGTTCTCCAACTCGCTGGGCACCACGCTGGA
>NZ_ACQT01000252.1 GCF_000175235.1 Acidovorax delafieldii 2AN
CCCGCGGCCACCCGGCCCCAGAACACGCGGCGGCCCTGCGAGGTGTCGGACGATGACGAGAACTTCTCCACCCACTGCACCGGGAAGGCCAGCGGCAGGCCGGTGTCGGCCGGGGTGTTGGGCAGCAGTTCGAGGATTTGCAGCAGGCTCGGGCCTTCGTAGCCGCACCAGCCGGGTTGGGCATCGACCACGTTCCAGCCCTTGAGGGCGGAAACGGGCACGGTGGCGCGCACGGAGATGCCGGCGTCCTGGGCGAACTGCGCCAGCGCGGCACTGATGTGGCGCCAGGCGAGTTGCGGGTCTTGAACGGCGTCGAGCTTGTTCACCGCGAACACCAGCGAGTGCACGCGCAGCAGGTGCACCAGCAGGCTGTGGCGGCGCGTCTGCGGGAGCAGTTGCAGGCCAGGGTTCTGCCAGTCGAGCTTGGTGGCGTCCACCAGCACCACGGCGGCGTCGGCGCTCGATGCGGCGGTGACCATGTTGCGGGTGTACTGCTCGTGGCCCGGTGCGTCGCCGATGATGAACTTGCGTTCCTCGGTGGCGAAGTAGCGGTAGGCCACGTCGATGGTGATGCCCTGTTCGCGCTCGGCACTCAGGCCGTCGGTCAGCAGGGCCAGGTCGGTTTCGCCCTGGCGCTGCACGCCGGCCAGGTGGTCTTGCAGCACGGCCTTGCTGTCCACCAGCAGGCGGCCGATCAGCGTGCTCTTGCCGTCGTCCACGCTGCCGCAGGTGATGAATTTCAGCGCGGAGATGTGGTCGTTTTGGGCTGCGGCGCTCGCCGCTGCTGCGGTATCAGCTATCAAATTCGTAGTCATCAGAAATACCCGTCTTTCTTGCGCTTTTCCATCGAGGCGTCGGAGGTCTTGTCGTCCATGCGCGTGGCGCCGCGCTCGCTCACGTCGGCGGCCAGGGTCTCGATCACGATGTCTGCGGCCGTGGCGGCCGGGCTCTCCACGGGGCAGGTGCAGGTGATGTCGCCCACGGTGCGAAAGCGCACCTGGCGCGTCTCCACCAACTCGCCCTCGCGCGGCGGCGTGAGTTCGGTCACGGGCACGAGCAGGCCCTTGCGCTCCACCACCTGGCGCGGGTGCGCGTAGTAGAGCGAGGGCAGGGCGATGTTTTCGCGGTCGATGTACTGCCACACGTCCAGCTCGGTCCAGTTGCTGATGGGGAACACGCGGAAGTGCTCGCCGGGCTGCAGGCGGGTGTTGAACAGCGTCCACAGCTCGGGGCGCTGGGCCTTGGGCTGCCATTGGCCGAAGCTGTCGCGGTGCGAAAAGATGCGCTCCTTGGCGCGGGCCTTTTCCTCGTCGCGGCGGGCGCCACCGATCAGCGCGTCGAAGCGGAATTCCTCGATGGCCTCGAGCAGCGTGACCGACTGGTGCACGTTGCGCGATTCGCCCGGGTGCGCCAGGCGCACGGTGCCGCGTGCCATTGAATCCTCGACGCTGCGCACGATGAGCTCGGCGCCCAGCTCCTTGGCGCGGAGGTCGCGAAACTGAGTCACCTCGTGGAAGTTGTGTCCCGTGTCGATCATGAGCAGCGGGTAGGGAATGCGGCCCACGCCAAACGCCTTCTCGGCGCACTTGAGCATGACCAGCGAATCCTTGCCGCCCGAGAACAGCAGGGCGGGGCGCTCGAAGGCGGCGGCCACTTCGCGCAGGATGAAGATGGTTTCTTCTTCCAGCGCGTCGAGGTGGCGGTTGCTGAGGTGGCTCAGCGTGGAGGTGTCAATGCGGGCGTTCATGCGACGGCTTCCTTGTTCTGTTTGGCATGCAGGCCGCATTCCTTCGCGGCCTCGTCGTGGCTTCGGCCGGTCACTGCGTGACCTTCACGCCGCCTGCGGCGGCATGAGCCTGCGCCGAAGCTTCGGATGCAGCGGCTGGCGCCGCCGGTGCTGCGGCACCGGAATGCGCCTTGGCATGCAAGCCGCATTCTTTTGCATCCTCGCTTTCCCACCACCATCTGCCGGAGCGGAAGTCCTCGCCCAGCGTCACGGCCCGGGTGCAGGGCGCGCAGCCGATGCTGGGGTAGAACTGGTCGTGCAGCGGGTTGTAGTCCACGCCTTGCGTGGCGATGTAGTGCCACACGTCGCCCCAGGTCCAGTTGGCCAGCGGGTTGAACTTGGTCAGGCCCTTGGCGGCGACTTCGCTGGTGTCCACCAGCGGCACCTCGGCGCGGGCGTTGGACTGCTCGCGGCGCAGGCCGGTGATCCAGCCCTTCTTGCCGGCCAGCGCGCGCGCCAGCGGCTCCATCTTGCGGATCTGGCAGCAGGCCTTGCGCAGCTCGATGCTGCGGTACATCGCGTCCTGGCCGTGCTCGCGGATGAAGTGGATCACGGCCTCGTGCTGCGGGCGGTACACCTGCACCGGCGCGCGCGAGTGCGCCTGGGTGCGCTCCAGTAGCGCCAGGGTCTCGGTGTGCAGCGCGCCGGTTTCCAGCACGAACACGGGGATGTCGAGCGCCAGTGCGTTGACGAGGTGGGTGATGACCACGTCCTCGGCGCCCAGGCTGGAGGCCTGCGTCACCTCGCCCAGCGCGGCGGCCTGGCGCAGCAGGGCCTGCGTCTCGGCCAGCTTGGCGGCGAAGTCGCTGCTGGCGCGGGCGTTGAGTTCGGTGGCCTTGGGTGGCGCGCCGCGCCCGCCCAGGAAGGAAGCTGCGCCGCTCATGCGGCCTCCGGCGCCGGTGGGCGTGCGAAGAGGGGGCGCGGCTCCAGCACGTCGCCCTGGTAGAAAGCGGCGTAGCGGGCAAACTGGCGCTCGGCCGCGGCAGGGTTCTGCCCTTCGGCCAGCACGGCGCTGGTGAAGCCGCTGCGGTGCATCTGCACCAACTGGTCGATCAGCACGTCGCCCGTGGCGCGCAGGTCGCCCGTGAAGCCGTAGCGCCGGCGCAGCAGCACGGCCTGGCTGAAGGCGCGGCCATCGGTGAACTTGGGGAAGTGCAGCTCGATGCGCTCCACGCCTTGCAAAGCGCCGCCCTGTACCAGCTCGGCCAGCTCCACATCGTTGGCAATCTGCAGCACTTTCTGGTCTTCAGCGCCTGTCTTTGAAGCGCCAGCAGCTATTATTTTCATAGTGTTCTGATCGTGGAAAGAAGGCATGTCTGCTCACTCGGCCAGGGCTTCGGCGGTGCGGGGCTGGCGCGCGCCGTTGGCGGCGGCCTTGAAGGGCTCGTGGCCGATGCGGCGCAGGGCGTCGATGAAGAACTCGCCCGGCTTGCGCAGCGCGCGGTAGGTGGAGAGAACGGCTTCGATCACGTCGGGCACTTCGGCGGCCGTGAACGAGGGGCCGACCACTTTGCCGGCGATGGCCGGACCCGAGAGCTGGGAGCCGTCGGCTCCGCCCAAGGTGATCTGGTACCACTCCTTGCCGTCCTTGTCGACGCCCAGGATGCCGATGTGGCCGCTGTGGTGGTGGCCGCAGGAGTTGATGCACCCGCTCATGTGCAGGTCGATGGGGCCGAGGTCAAACACCTCGTCCAGATCCTGGTAGCGCTCGGTGATGGCCGCCGCAATGGGCAGCGAGCGCGCGTTGGCCAGCGAGCAGAAATCGCCGCCGGGGCAGGCGATCATGTCGGTCAGCAGCCCGATGTTGGGCTGCGCCAGGCCCAGGGCGCGGGCGGCGTCGTAAAGGGCTGGCAGGTCGCTCTGGTGCACCCAGGGCAGCATCAGGTTCTGCTCGTGCGTGAGGCGGGCCTCGCCGGCGCTGAACTGGTCGGCCAGCTGCGCCAGCGCATCGATGGTGTCGGCATCGGCATCGCCCGGGGCGAAGCCCACGCGCTTGAACGACAGCGTCACCGCCGCAAGGCCCGCCATGCGGTGGCCGCGCACGTTCTGCTGCAGCCAGCGCTGGTAGAGCTGGCCAGTGGTGCTGACCTTGGACGGCAGGTTGGCGGCCTTGAGCGCGGGCACCACGAAAAAGCCCTGCACGCGGTCGAGCTCGGCCTGGCTGATGGTGTGGGGCGCGCCGTCCTGCTCGACGATGGCGCGGTATTCGGCCTCGACGGCATCGATGAATTTCTGCCCTTCGGCCTTGACCAGGATCTTGATGCGCGCCTTCCACTTGTTGTCGCGGCGGCCATAGCCGTTGTAGACGCGCACGATGGCCTCGATGTAGTTGAGCAGCTGGTCCCAGGGCAGGAACTCGCGCACCACGGAGCCGATGACCGGGGTGCGGCCCATGCCGCCGCCCACCTTGACGGTGAAGCCCACTGCACCATCGTCGCTCTTGCGAGCCTGCAGGCCGATGTCATACCAGCCGGTGGCGGCGCGGTCTTCGGCGGCGCCGTTGAAGGCGATCTTGAACTTGCGTGGCAGGAAGGCGAATTCGGGGTGCAGCGTGCTCCACTGGCGCGTGATCTCGGCGAACGGGCGCGTGTCGAGGATCTCGTCGTCGGCAATGCCGGCATAGGCCTCGCAGGTGATGTTGCGGATGGTGTTGCCGCTGGTCTGGATGCCGTGCATGCCCACGCTGGCCAGCAGGTCCATCACGTCGGCGGCCTTGGTGATGGGAATCCAGTTGAACTGCACGTTGGTGCGCGTGGTGAAGTGGCCGTAGCCGTACTTGAGTGGCGCGGCATGCAGCGTGAGGCCCGGCTGGGCGGCCTGGAGCTGGTCCTGCGTGGCCTGGGCGTGGGCCAGCAGCTCGGGCGTGGGGTGGTCGTACTCGCGGGCAATGCGCGCCAGCATGCGCAACTGGGTGCTGCTGATCTCGCCATAGGGCACGGCGATGCGGGCCATGGGGGCATAGCGCTGGATGTACCAGCCGTTCTGCAGGCGCAGCGGCAGCAGTTGCTCGTCGGTCAGCTCGCCGCGTTGCCAGCGCTCGAGCTGGTCACGAAACTGCTGGGCACGCAGCCGGACGAACTGTTGGTCGAATTCGGTGTATTGGTACATGGAGCGACTCAGATGAGAACGAGTTTGGCGCCCGCCCAGGCGAGCAGCACGGAAAGGGCCGAGCGGATGAGCCGCTCGGGCGTGCGGGAAACCAGGCGCGAGCCCAGCCAGATGCCGGGCAGCGAGCCGGCCAGAAGCTGCGCCAGCAGCGGCCAGTCCACCGAGCCCAGCGAGGCATGGCCCA
>NZ_ACQT01000251.1 GCF_000175235.1 Acidovorax delafieldii 2AN
CCGCCGATAATCGGCAGCCGCCCGCGCCCTGGCGGCCACCCCTGCACACCTCCATGCCCTCCCAGCCTCTTCTTCGCGTCCTGTCCGTCATCCCGCCGATGACGCAGCTCAACACCCCGTATCCGTCCACCGCGTACCTCACGGGGTTTTTGCGTTCACGCGGCATCGCGGCGGTGCAGGAAGACCTGGCGCTGGCGCTGGTGCTGCAGCTGCTGTCCCCCGAAGGCCTGCGTGCCATTGCCGCCGTGGTGGACGCGCTACCCGCCCGCAAGCACAGCCCCTCCCTGCAGGCATTCGTGGCACAGCGCGATCGGTACCTGGCCACCATCGCGCCCGCCATCGCATTTCTGCAGGGGCGGGATTCCACCCTGGCGCACCGCATCGTGGGGCGCAATTTCCTGCCCGAGGGGCCGCGCTTTGCCTCGCTGGATGTGTATGTGGACGACGAGGGCGGCGACCCGCTGGGCTGGGCCTTTGGCGCGCTGGGCCTGCACGACCGCGCCAAGCACCTGGCCACGCTGTACCTCAACGATCTGGCCGATGTGCTGCGCGATGCGGTCGACCCGCGTTTTGAGTTTGTGCGCTATGCCGAGTCGCTGGCGGGCAGCCAGCCCACCTTCGAGCCGCTGGCCCAGGCGCTGGCCGCTGCGCCCAACCTGGTGGACGACACCCTGCGCGAGCTGACCCTGGCGGCGGTGGAACGCCATGCGCCCACCGTGGTGCTGCTGTCGGTGCCGTTTCCTGGCTCGGCCTACGCGGCCTTTCGCATTGCACAGACCATCAAGGCACGCCACCCCCACATCGTCACGGTGCTGGGCGGCGGCTTCGTCAACACCGAGCTGCGCGAGCTGACCGAGCCGCGCGTGTTCGACTACTTCGACTATGTGACGCTCGACGCGGGCGAGCGCCCGCTGCTGGCGCTGCTGGAGCATCTGCAGGGCCAGCGTGGCCGCCAGCGGCTGGTGCGCACCTTCGTGCGCGACGATGCGGGCGCCGTGCAGTACGTGAACATGATGGAAGCCGACATCGCTTTTGCCGAGGTGGGCACCCCCACCTGGGACGGCCTGCCGCTCGACCGCTACCTCTCGCTGCTCGACATGCTCAACCCCATGCACCGGCTGTGGAGCGACGGGCGCTGGAACAAGCTCACCGTGGCCCATGGCTGCTACTGGAAGAAGTGCAGTTTTTGCGATGTGAGCCTGGACTACATCGGCCGCTACGAAGGCGCGTCGGCCACTGTGCTGGCCGACCGCATCGAAGCCATCGTGCGCGAAACCGGGCAGACGGGGTTCCACTTCGTGGACGAAGCGGCGCCGCCCAAGGCGTTGAAGGCGCTGGCCACCGAACTCATGGCGCGCAATGCCGGCATCTCGTGGTGGGGCAACATCCGCTTTGAAAAGACCTTCAGCCCCGAGCTGTGCAACCTGCTGGCCGACAGCGGCTGCATCGCCATTTCGGGTGGGCTGGAGGTGGCTTCCGACCGGTTGCTGGGCCTGATGAAGAAGGGCGTGTCGGTGGACCAGGTGGCCCGCGTGACGCGGGCGTTCACCGAGGCCGGCATCCTGGTGCACGCCTACCTGATGTATGGCTTTCCCACCCAGACCGTGCAGGACACCGTGGACGCGCTGGAGTACGTGCGCCAGCTGTTCGCCAATGGCTGCATCCAGAGCGGGTTCTTCCACCGCTTTGCCTGCACCGTGCATTCGCCCGTGGGCCAGGCGCCCGAGGAATATGGCGTGACCCTGCAGCCGTTGCCCCCGGTGAGCTTTGCCAAGAACGACATCGGCTTTCACGACCCCACGGGCGTGGACCACGATGCCCTGGGTGGCGCGCTCAAGAAGGCCATCTACAACTATATGCATGGCATCGGGCTCGAAGAAGACGTGCGCAGCTGGTTCCCCTTCAAGGTGCCCAAGACCACCGTGGCGCGCCACCGCATCGAGCGGGCCCTGCGCGAGCGCGGATAACCCCCGCGGGGGCAGCCCGCACGGCATCGCCGGCCCGTTGCCCCGCCACGCCGGGGGCATGGCGGGTACCCGAAGGCGCTCGGGAACAGCGATGCCACCGAAGGTTGCGGTGGCAGGGTTGGTGGAATGCAGCGTGGAACCCAGAGACTTCACAAGCCCCACGAGTCCCCGTGCCACACAGCGGCCTTGGCAGCAGGGTACGGGCTGCATCGATAGGCCGCGCACGCCATGATGCTCTTGTATTGATAGCTGCTCGCGAAGATTGCGCAAGCGCTATGGCGCAAAAACACCTTGAAAACGCACCAGTGCCTCAGAAATGCCGGCGCAGCGTCACCTGCACCGAGCGCGGCGAGCCGGGCAGGATCAGGTTGTCGTTGCTGCCGTGGGCCGACACGTAGTATTTGCGGTTCGCGAGGTTCTTCACATTGACATCCACATCCCACGCGCCCAGCGTGTACTGCAGCGCCGCGTCCACGGTGGTGTAGGCCGGCAGCGTGACCAGGTTGGTCAGCGAGGTGAAGCGCGCCCCCACGTAGCTCATGCCGCCGCCCAGGCGCAAACCATGGCCCAGGTCTTTCATGGCCCACAGGAAGGCGGAGTTGCGGGGGGTGAGCGCCGGCACCTTGCCCTGCGCCGCAATGGCGGCGGTCGGCAACTGCAGCGAACCCGTGGTGGCCAGCGATTTCGTCATGCGGCCGTCCAGATAGGCATAGCCCGCACCCACGTCCCAGCGGCCCGGCAGGCGGCCGTTGGCGGTCAGCTCGAAGCCGTTGGTGCGCTGCGTGCCCACGTTGATCTGGCGCGAGGGGTTGGTCGGATCGGTGTTCTTGATGTTGGTGCGCTCGAGATTGAAGAGGGCGCCGGTCATGTTCAGGCGGCCATCGAGCAGGTCGAGCTTGACGCCGATCTCCTTGTTCTGCGTGATCTCGGGTTCGTTAGCGGTGGTGCTGGCGGCCAGCGCGAACGCCTCGCCCGAAGGCTGGAACGACTTGCTGTACGAAACGTAGTACGACACCGTATCGCTGGGCTGCCACACCAGGCCGGCGCGGGGGCTGAACTTCCGGTCTGTGCGCGACAGCGCGGAGAGCTTGCGGTCAAACTCGGTCTGCTGCCGGAACACGTCGTAGCGCGCGCCCACCAGTGCCTTCCACTGGGGCGCCAGCGTGATCTGGTCCTGCCAGTACAGCGCGGCGGTGTCCTGCGTGGTGTGGCTGGGAATGGCGCTGTCGGCGGCGTAGTTGGCCGCCGGAATCACCGGCGCGGCCACGCCGGCCGGGTTCAGGATGGAGACACGGTCGGCCCCGCCCGAGACGGATTCGGAGCGCTTCTTCTGCGAGCCCAGTTCCACGCCCATCAGCCATTCCTGGCGCAGGCCGCCGAGCTGGTTGCGCCAGGTCACGTCGGTCTGGTTGAACAGGCCTGTCTCGTCGCGCAGGATGAACGAGCGGGTGCGCCCCACGGTCATGTCCACCGGGTTGGTGGTGCCGCCGGGCAGGGTGTTGTAACGGTCGAGCGCGTAGCCGTAGGCGCGTGTGATGTTGCGCACCGACCAGTCGTCGTTGAAGCGGTGGTTCAGCGTGGCCGCAAACGACTGGATGGTGCTGGTGGTGGTGTCGTCCTGCGCGGCGTTGCGCGAGCCGTAGTAGGTGCTGGCGGGCACATCCACGGGGCGACCGTTCAGCGCGGGGATGCCGAAGTCGGTCAGGCGCTTGTCGCGCGCGTTGGTGTACTGCAGCAGCAGGTCGGTCTGTGCGGCCAGCTTGAGCGCCAGAGACGGCGCGAAGTTGTAGCGTTTCACGAACTGCTGGTCGCGGTAGCTGCCCGAGTCTTCTGCCGCCATGTTCAGGCGGAAGGCCGCGGCGTCGTTGATGCCCAGGTTCACGTCCGCCGTGGCGCGGCGGTAATCGAAGCTGCCCAGGCCCAGCGTGGCCTCGCCCGAGGTCTCGCCGAACTTCGGTTTCTTGGTCACGCGGTTGATCAGGCCGCCCGACGAGCCGCGCCCGTACAGCACGGCCGCCGGGCCCTTGAGCACTTCCACGCGTTCGATGTCGGCCAAATCGCGGAAGTACAGCGCGTCGTCGCGCACTCCGTCCACGAACTGGTCGGCAATGGCCGTGAAGCCGCGGATCACCACCTGGTCGCGCTGGCCGTCGCCGTGGCTCATGGCCACGCCGGGCACGTTGCGCAGCGCGTCTTCCATCGAGCGCGCGCCCTGGTCGCGCAGCAACTGGCCGGGCACTACGTTCACGGCCTGCGGCACGTCGCGCAGCGGCGCGCTGCCCTTGGTGGCGGTGCTGCTGGTGGCGGGCGAATACGCATCGTCGTCCGCCGACGACCGGATGGTGACTTCACCCAGGGCCTGGGGTGGGGCGGCGGACGCGGGTGTCTGGGCGAAGACGGGGTGGGCCAGGGCGGCCAGCAAGGCGGCGGCCAGGGGCGTGAGGGCATGGGAGAGCGAAGAGCGCATGGGTTTCCTTCAAGATAAAAGTGGGGAAACAGCACGGGCCTGGCTGGCGGCTGCGGGGCAGCGGGCTTGCGGGGGGTGGTGTTGGAAAAATGGGGGGAAGTGCAGGCGTTGCTGGCACCGCCGCGTGCGCTACGGCGGGCGCTGGCGGGTGGGGCAGGCGCTACAGGCGCGACTGGTGCGCAAGGAAGGGGCCATCACCATCCTTCGGCCGCCGCGAGGACGCCAGCGCAGAACGCCAGTTGCGCCAGCCCGGCCAGCCGGCGGGGCCACCAGGTGAGAACGGTTGTCACCGCCAGCGCCGCCAGCGACAGTGCCACGGCCCAGGCGGTCACCGCCAGCGATGCCGGGCCGCTGCCCGACCGTGCGGCAAGCCCGAGCGACAGCAGCAACAACAGCCAGCCGCCGCCGCGCAGGCCCTGCAACTGCCGCAATGACGCGTCACGGCCCCGCGCGTCCGCATGGTGGCGGTCCATGCCCAGCGCCAGGGCGGTCCAGGCGGCAAAACACAGCAGAAAGGCACTCATGGGTTCAACCCCGGCAACGGGTGGCTGACCGGTCTTGGGGTGGGCAGCGCCGGGGGCGTGGCCCTGCCAGAGCTGCGGGCGCTGGCGGATGGGGCAGCTGTCGCGCGCGGCCACAGATGCCAGGCCAAGGT
>NZ_ACQT01000250.1 GCF_000175235.1 Acidovorax delafieldii 2AN
CAGCGCCACGCGCTGCAGGGCGGTGAGTGCGTCGCCCGCGGCCAGCGCGCGGGCGGCGGCTGAGATCATGGAATCCATGGCGACAGAATAGGGCCTTCGCCGTGCGCGGGTCGAGGCGGTGGCCGCCCCGTGTGCGGGATACTCTGCCGCTTCTTGCTTGCCCTGCCACCTTCGCCCATAGGACCGCCCATTGAAATCCGCCAGCGCCGCCATCTTCGACGAGGCCTACTACCAGCGCTACTACGTCGACAAGAAAACCAGCGTGGTCGACCCTGAGCATGTCGAGCGGCTGGGGGCTTTTGTGTGCAGCTACCTGCAGTACCTGCGGGTGCCGGTGCGCCGGGTGCTGGATGTGGGCTGCGGCATCGGGCTGTGGCGGGCGGCGGTGGCCCGGCATTTCCCCAGTGCCAGCTACCACGGCGTGGAGTTCAGCGAATACCTGTGCGGGCGCTTCGGATGGGAGCGTGGCTCGGTGGTGGACTACCAGGCCCATGATCCGGCCGAGCCGTTCGACCTGGTGATCTGCCAGGGCGTGCTGCCCTACCTGAGTCCGCCCGACCTGAAGCGCGCCCTGCACAACCTGGGCCAGCTGAGCCGGGGCGCGCTGTACGTCGAAGCCGTGGCGCGCGAGGATTACGAGCGCGACATCATCGACGAAGACCTGACCGATCCGCGCCTGTTCCGCCACCGGGCCGAGCTGTACCGGCGCGGGCTGCAGGACAGCTTCACCGAACTGGGCGGTGGCGTGTGGCTGAGCCGCCGCTGCGAGGTGCCGCTGTTCGCGCTCGAATGCCCGGCCAGCCGTTGACCATGGCGTTCATTCCTGCCCCTTCCGCCCTTTCCACCGCGGCCGCGCCCCATGCCGTCGCCCGCCAGCGCGCCGAGCGCCTGGCGCGCAGTTCCAAGCCCTTTCTGGCCCGTGGCGGCCCGCGCGGTGAGCGCTGTCCGGGCTGCCGCCTGGTGCCCAGCCACTGTCTGTGCGCGCTGCGCCCGGTGGTGCCCACGCGTGCGGGCGTGTGCTTGCTGATGGGCGATGTCGAGGCGCTGAAACCCAGCAACACCGGATGGCTGATCGCCGATGTGGTGGCCGACACCTTTGCCTTTGGCTGGGCGCGCACCGCCGTGCACCCCGATTTGCTGGCGCTGCTGGCCGACCCGCAGTGGCAGCCGGTGGTGGTGTTTCCGGGCGAGGACGTCGCGCCCGAGCGGGTGCTCACCAGCCTGCAAGCCCCCACGGGCAGCGAATCCTGGCAGGGCACAACCGGCAAGCGCCCGCTGTTCATCCTGCTGGATGGCACCTGGCCCGAGGCGCGCCGGATGTTCCGCAAAAGCCCCTACCTGGATCGCCTGCCCGTGCTCAGCCTGCAGCCCGGCCAGCGTTCACGTTACCGCCTGCGCCATGCCCTGCACGATGACCACCTGTGCACCTCCGAGGTGGCCGCACTGTGCCTTGCGCTGGCGGGCGAGACCCGTGCGGCGCAGACGCTGGAGGCGTATCTGGATGTGTTCACCCACCACTACCTGCAGGCCAAGAACCAGCTGCCGGTGGATGTGAACGACGCGCTGCACCAGCGGCTGCGCGATCTGGCTGCGGCCGCCTGACGCGTTCGTTGTGGGCGTGTGGCCCGCGTTGATCCGGCCCGCGCACCGCGCCCGATCAGCCCCCGCGCTGCGGCTGCACCCCATCGGGCGCCGCCTCTGCCGCCGCGAAGCCGCGGCTCAGGTAACGCGAACCTTGCAACCCGAACCGCCAGGGCATGTCCACGGCCTTGCTGATGCCGATGCGGGGCCCCGCCACCACCGGCCAGTGTGCGGCGGTGCTCTGGCGCGGGCTCCAGCAGCGCGAAGGGCGGTGCGTTCAGCGGCAGGTGGTTGAAGCTGGCGTCAATGCCCAGCGCCTGCGCCAGCCGGCCCGGCCCGGCGCACAGCAGCCGGGCATCCTGCATGCCCCCGCGCCGTGCCCGCATCACCTCCAGCCCGTGCGTGGGCTCCAGGGCCCGCAGCAATACGCCCGCGCCATGCCCCTCTTCGCGGCACACGGTGTTGATGCACCAATGCAGCCCGTACGAGCGGTACACATACGCCCGCCCCGGCGGGCCGAACATCGCCGCATTGCGTGTGGTGGGGCCGCCGTAGGTGTGCGATGCGGGGTCGGACTGGTCGTAGGCTTCGGTCTCCACGATGCGTCCGCCCACGCCGTCCACCCACAGCGTCACACCGATCAGGCGCTGCGCCACCGCGTGGGCGGGAGCCCCGAAGTCGATGAGTGCCGGCACAAGCGCCGGCTCGGGCAGCGAGGGATGGGGTGGGTGCATGGCCGCATGCTAGTCCACGCGCGGTATGCGGCACAATCGCGCCCCTGCTGCGCACCACCTTTCGTTCCATGCCCCTGCCGGTCCACATCCGCCCCTTCCGCGTCGGCGACGCGCCCGCGCTGCGCGAGCTGTTCCATGCCGCCGTCCATGCCATTGCGCGGCGCGACTACACACCCGAGCAACTGCAGGCCTGGGCGCCGCGCGATCACGATGCGGTGGCCTGGGCCGAACGCCTGCATGCCAACCAGCCTTGGGTGGCCGAACTGGGCAGCCTGCCGACCGCGACCGCAGGCGTCGCCCTGCCCGGGCCCGCCGGAGCGGGTGCCGGCAATACCGTGGCCGGCTTCGCGGACCTGCAGGCCGACGGCTGCATCGACCAGTTCTTCGTGGCCCCCGCCTTTGCCGGGCAGGGCGTGGCCCGCGCGCTCATGGCGCACCTGCATGCGCAGGCCGCGCAGCGTGGCATCGAGCGCCTGTGGGCGCATGTGAGCCTGACGGCTGAGCCTTTCTTTGCGGCCCAGGGCTTTGCGGTGCAAGAGCGCCGCGAGGTGGTGCGCGCCGGCGTCGTTCTGCGCAATGCGCTCATGGCCAAAACGCTGGGGCGCGATTGAGGCCGCCTTGCCCGGCGGCGTGCTGTGCGGGCCGAAGCAGCGCAACGGTGCATGCGCCGGTTGCACGGCGATGTGCCAGAGTTGCCCTGGTTCGCACTACAGTCGTCCTTTCCGCGCCACGGCCCTGGGGCCGAACGCGCGATGTTCCCTTGATCACCCGAAACGAAAGAGCCCCCATGACCAAAGACCTGGCCCGCCAGCGTGAACTCCAGCCCATGGTGCTGTGCGAGCCCTGCCAGGGCATCCAGCGCAACTGGCGCAAAGCCCCCGGCCACGCCGAGCTGGTGCAGCGCGGCAACCGCAAGGAAGACCGCGACAGCGGCCCCGTCACCATCACCCGCTACGTCTGCGACCGTTGCGGCACGGCCTGGGAATACGAGAACGACCGGACCAACCAGCAGGCCGGCTGGTCGGTGGTGGGACGCTGAGGGTCCGCACGCCCGGCGTTGCCAGGGGGCGCGCGCTGTGACCGCAGCCCGATGCAGGGGGTGCGTTTGCTCCTGTGTTCATAGCTATTGACGACCACGGAGCGGGCGCAACAGGGCGATAAGCCGTGCATCGCGCGACTGCGCACCCGGGCGCATGGGCAGGTGCCCGGACATCGCGCTCCCCGCGTCGCCTCTGGCGCAAGTTGCCGTCGGCGCATTGCCGGACGGGGCAGAGGCGGTGCAGCGGGCGTTGCTGAACCCCCCGAACCCTCCGGGGAAGGTCTGCAAGCTCGAAAGGAACGGGCGTGGGCGGATCGAGGGGAACTTTGGGCACCCCGCCCGTACCCATCCGCTTTGGGCCGCGCGCCATGGCCACCAGGGTTGCAACAGGGCGCAACGGTTGCCGCCCGCCCTGCCGCGGCGGGCATACACAGGAGTTCAAGCATGCTGGAGCACCGCAGACGATTTCTCGACGCCGCCGCGCGGGGCCTGGTGCTGGGGGGCATGGCCGCGCTGTGGTGGCCGGCCGCGCACGCCCAGCCCGGCTACAACGTGTCCCTGGAGCAGCTGCAGGACATGGTGGGCCGCAAGTTTCCGCGCAACGTGCCGGTGGCGGGGCTCATGGACCTCACGGTGCAGGCGCCCAACCTGCGCCTGCTGCCCGAGGTGAACCGCCTGGGGGCCCTCATGGCGGTGGACGCCGCCGGCCCTGCCCTGCGGCGCAGCCACACCGGCACGTTCGATGTGGAATTTGCGCTGCGCTACGAAGCATCGGACCGCACGCTGCGCGCCCACCAGCTCAAGCTGGGGCGGCTCGACTTTCCGGGCCTCAAGCCGGCCGTCAGCGAGCTGCTCAACACCTATGCCCCCGCGCTGGCCGACCAGTCGCTGCGCGAGGTGGTGCTGCACCAGTTGCGCCCGCAGGACACCGCCGTGTTCGACGGCCTGGGCCTGCAGCCAGGCCCCATCACCGTGACGCCCAAGGGGCTGGCGGTGGCGTTTGTGCCCAAGCCGCTGTGAGTGTGGGTTTGTCAAAATCAATAGCAAACATCGCAATCTGGATAAGCGCAACAGGCCGTTTTGTTTGAAATGTAGGCGCTTGGACACAGCCATGTGCGGGGCTGCGGCAGCGCCTGGGCCCCAGGCGCTTATTTCGCAGGCGTGGTCTGCATGGCGGCCTGATCGACCGATATGTCCAGGCATGTGGCCCCGAGCGCAGCGCGGGCCGCCGTGCTGCGCGCGAAGTCTGCCCTGCTGCGGGTAACGTGATCCCGGCACGGTCATGCGCGCTTTTCTCCGCGGTGCCTTGAGGGCTCCACGGCGGTGCGGGCCAGCAGGGCCGTGGCAGGTCGTGGCGGGGGCGCAGATGGCCCGCCAGGTTCGTGGAAATTCTTGGACTTGTCGGGTGCGTGCGAATGAAGCGCGGCGCCCCAGGCCTGTGCAGCCGCCACGGCGCCGGTGCTACAAGCCGCGCTCGACCATGTCCAGCAGCCGCTGCCCCAGCTGCTCCAGCATGGCGGGCGGTGTGCCGCGCAGGGGGCCGTCGATGCTCAGCAGCGCCATGCCGTGCACCGTGGACCAGGCCAGGTATTCGGCGCCGGGGCGGCGTTCGGGCGGCAGCACGCCAGCGGTGACGAGGTCGTCGAGCGCGGCACTCAGGTGCTGGAAGGGGTTGCGTCCGGTGCGTCCTTCCTTGGACGGGTCGGGGCGCAGGTCCAGCCCGAACAGGTCGCCAAAGGCCGTGCGGAACAG
>NZ_ACQT01000249.1 GCF_000175235.1 Acidovorax delafieldii 2AN
CTGGCGCCAGCCTTTTCGCCACGATGCGGTGCCCGACTGGCTGCCGCCCCTGCCGCCTGGGCAGACACCGCGCCGGGGCGTGGTGTTGGTGCATGGCTTTCTGTGCAACCGGGGCTTCTGGCTGCCGTGGATGGCGGCGCTGCGGGAACGCGGGCACGCCCATGTGGCGGTCACGTTGGAGCCGGCTTTCGGCTCGATCGACGATTACGCGGCCACGCTCGATGCCGCGGTGCAGCGGGTGACCCAGGCCACGGGCATGGCGCCGGTGGTGGTGGGCCACAGCATGGGCGGTCTGGTGGCGCGCGCCTGGTTGCGCACCCTGCCTGCGCAGGCCGCCGCCACGCGCGTGCACCGCGTCATCACGCTGGGCACGCCGCACGGCGGCACCTGGGCCGGCCGCTTTAGCCGGGCGGTGAACGGGCGCCAGATGAGCCTTGCGGGGGAGTGGGTGGGGGCGCTGCAGCGGGCTGAGCCTGCGGAGCGGGCGGCGCTGTTCACCTGCTGGTATTCGAACTGCGACAACATCGTTTTTCCGGCGAGCACGGCTGCTTTGCCGGGGGCGGACAACCGATTCGTGGAGGGGTTGGCGCATATGCAGATGGCGTTTGATCCACGCGTGATGCAGGCTTGTCTGGAGGAGATGGGGCGAGAATAGAGGGGCGTTTTTGGCTTCTGGTGCTTGTCTAGTAATCGGCAGCAGCTATTGTTTTATAGTCATTGCGGCGCGCGCCTGTCCGGTAAGGCTGGGCTTGTAGAAGTCGAAGTCGAAGTCGAAGTCGAAGTCGGGGTCGGGGTCGGGGTCCGTTCGCTGGTCTGTGCTGTGTGGCTGGTTTGGGGGCGGCATCCAGGTCTCCGCCCTCAACAAAGGCACGCCTTCTGAATCAGACGAAAAAAGTCCCGGCTTTGACAAACTCAACCTGAACGGTTGGGGTGGTACCCGGGCTTCGACAAGATCAGCCCGAGTAGCTTGGTGGTACGGCAGTAGCTGCAAAGAACAGAGCTACCGGAGCTTGAAAGACAAGCGCCAGCAGCCATTTCGATCAAAGCTCAAGTAGCTACAGCCTCCCGCGCATCCGCTGCAAACTCCGGCAGTCCCTTGAGCCGCTCATAGATCGGTGCAAAGTCCGCCGCCGTCATCTCGAACAACTGCTCAAAACTGCCGATGACGAAGTACGTCTGCTGGTACGTATCGATCTTGTAGCGCGTGCGCATCGTGCGCGCGAGCTGCAGCGGAATGCGCTGCGGCTCCGGACTCTGCACCGAATACGCCAGCTCGCCTGACGAACTCAAAATGCCCGCGCCGTATGCCCGCAGCTTCCCCGCCTCGCGGATCAGGCCGAACTCGATGGTGTACCAGTACAAGCGCGAGAGCATCTCGCACGCGCCCAGCCCCTGCGCCTTGAGGCCGCCCTGGCCGTAGCGCTGCACGTAGTCGGCAAACACGGGGTTGAACAGCAGCGGCACGTGGCCGAACAGGTCGTGGAAGATGTCGGGCTCGACGATGTACTCAAACTCCTCGGGCTTGCGGATCCAGTCCGTCACCGGAAACTTGCGGTGGGCCAGCAGCGTGAAGAACGGCACCTCGGGGATCAGGCCGGGCACGCCCACCAGCTCCCAGCCGGTGGCCTTGTAGAGGCGCTCGTTCACTTCTTCAAAACGCGGTATGTGGTCGCTCGCGCCCAGCGAAGGCAGGGCGTCGATGAACGCCTGGCTGGCCAGGCCTGGCAGCAGGGCACGCTGGCGTTCGTAGAGGCGCCGGTAGGTATCGTGGTCGGCGGCGGTGTAGCTCGCGTAGTCCTGCGGGCAGGTGTAGTCCTCGCCGGCACGCGAGTAGTCGCCACGGGGTGGGCGGGTGGATTGACCATAGACGACAGGGGCTTGTCCCATTTTGTGCTCCTTTGCCGTCGTGGTCGGCGCGCCCGGGGTGGCGCGCCACTGCCCGACGGCGGTTATTCGATCTTGATTTTTGCGGCCCGGATCAGAAACTCGTATTTGCTGTATTCCGAGCGCACAAACTGCGCAAACCCGTCGAGCGTGAGCTCTTCGGGCGTGATGCCCATCTTCTTGAACTTCTCCTTGCCAGCCGGCGAGTGCATGGCGGCCGTGAAGGCCGTGGCGTAGCGGCGGGCATCTTCATCGGGCAGCGAAGCCGGTGCGAACAGGCCAAACCAGGTGGACACGTTGAAGCCCTGCACGCTGTCGTTGATGCTGGGTACGTTGGGCAGTGCCTCGTTGCGGCTGAGTGTGGTCACGCCCAGCGCCAGCAGCTTGCCCGACTGGATCTGCGGCAGCGCCGAGGCCAGGTTGTCGAACACCATCAGCACCTGGCCCGACTCCAACGCCGCGAGCGCGGGCTTGGAGCCCTGGAACGGCGTATGGCCCATCTTGGTGTTGGTGAGCGACTTGAACATCTCGGCCGAGATGTGGCCGATGCTGCCGTTGCCGCCCGAGCCGTACTTGGCCTGGTCGGGGTTCTTCTTCAGGTACTGCACCAGATCGGTCGTGGTCTTGATGCCCAGCGTGGCAGCCTGCTGCGCATTCACCACCAGCACGTTGGGTGTGCGGGCTACGAGCGCGATGGGCTTGAAGTCCTTGATGGCGTTGTACGGAAAGTTCTTGTACAGCCAGGGGTTCACGGCGTGCGTGGCCACGGCGCCCATCACCAGCTGGTTGCTGGTCTTGGGCGACTTGGCCACCTGGTTGGCCCCGGTGCCGCCACCGGCGCCGGGCTTGTTCTCCACGGTGATGGTGCCCAGCTGGGCCGACGCGCCTTCGGCCACGATGCGCGCCGAGATGTCCAGCGGGCCGCCGGCAGGGTAGGGCACCACGATGGTGAGAGGCGCAGATGCGTTCTGCGCCAGCGCGGCGGTGGCCATGCAGGCTATGCAAACACTGAACAGGGTGCTACGGAGCGACATCGGGATCCTTTTGAGTTCCGGGGAGCGCGCAGTATAGGCACCGCTATAGGGTTTACCCCTGTAACTTGCTGTTACTTGGACAGGACGCCGCGGCGCATCTGGTCGAGTTCGATGCTCTCGAACAGCGCTTTGAAGTTGCCGTTGCCAAAGCCGTCGTCGCCCTTGCGCTGGATGAACTCGAAGAAGATCGGGCCCAGCTGGTTTTCGCTGAAGATCTGCAGCAGCAGCTTGCCGGCCACGCCGTCGATGAGGATCTTGCGCTGTTGCAATTCGGCCACCGGCTCGCCATGCCCGGGGATGCGCTTTTCGACCAACTCGTAGTAGGTGTCGGGGGTGTCCAGCAGGCGCACGCCGCTGGCGCGCAGCTTGTCCACGGTGTCGTAGAGGTTGCCCGATCCCATGGCGATGTGCTGGATGCCCTCGCCCTTGTACATGTCGAGGTACTCCTGGATCTGGCCGGCTTTTTCCTTGCCCTCTTCGTTGATGGGGATGCGGATTTTGCCGCAGGGGCTGGTCATGGCTTTGCTCTTGACGCCCGTGACCTGGCCTTCGATGTCGAAATACTTGATCTCGCGGAAATTGAACACGCGCTCGTAGAAGTCGGCCCACTCGGCCATGCGGCCGCGGTGCACGTTGTGCGTGAGGTGGTCGATGTAGGTGAGGCCGTGGCCCACGGGGTTCAGGGCGTCTTCGGCGCTCACGCCGGGCAGTGGTTCGAAGTCCACGTCAAAGAAGCCGATGTTGCCGATGTCGCCTGGTTGGGCGCCGTTCTTCCCGCGCCAGCGGTCCACCAGGTAGATCAGGCTGTCGCCCACGCCCTTGATGGCCGGGATGTTGAGCTCGCCCGGGCCTGCCGTGCCGGCATAGCCCCAGGCGCCCAGGCCCAGCGCACGTTCATAGGCGGCCTTGGTGTCGTGCACCCGGAAGGCAATGGCGCACACGCTGGGGCCGTGCAGGCGGGCAAAGCGCTGGGCAAAGCTGTCGGGCTCGGCGTTGATGATGAAGTTGATTTCACCCTGGCGGTACAGCAGCACGTTCTTGTGGCGGTGGCGAGCCACGGGCCGGAACCCCATGCTCTCGAATACCTTGCCCATGGCGTGGGGGTCAGGGGCCGCGAATTCAATGAATTCGAAGCCGTCCGTGCCCATGGGGTTATCCCAGGCGGCCGCGTCCTGGGTGGCCTGCTGGGGCAATGCTGCGTTCATGGTGTCTCCGGTCAGAAAATGAGGAATGGCTTGCACTGTAGGCGCGCCACCCTTCATGTTTCAGGCGATTTGGAGATGGAAATCCGGCTGGTTTGCAGGAATGCTGCGTCATATCAATAAATGGCGCATGTGATGCGAGGATGATGTTGCGCCTTTTTTTGCCCGTGCCTTGCACTCAGGGCCTGCGCGCGCCGTCCTGCTGCTGGCGCAGGGCCAGTGCCGCGGGCAGGCGCAGCTGTTCCTCGGGTGTGAAGAGTTGCCCTCGCACCTGCTGCAGGGCCGCCGCGTCGCGGGTTTGCGCCTGGGCCTGGCGGTACTGGTCGAGCCGGCCTTGCCAGTTTTTCTCGTCGCGGTCGAGCTGGGCCAGGGCGTGGGCCGCTTCATCGCCGTACTGGGCACTGCGGGTGGCATAGCGGGCCCGCTCGTCGATTCCCTGGGCGTCGAAGTCCTGAGTCTGCCGGGCCACTGCCATGTGGACGGTGGCCGTGGCGCGTTCCGCCTGGCGCTCGGGGGACAGGCCCGCCTGGGACTCGCGCAAGGCATGCTCTTTCTGGTCCGGCGTCAGCGCGGGGTTGCGGGCAATTTCCAGCTGGGCCAGAGTGTACTGGTCAAGCTCGGCCTCGCGCCCGAAGAGCGCCTGGTATTCGTCATCCTGGAAATGCTGGTGGCGCAACTGCTCACGCGCCGCCAGGGTTTTGCGCAGCACGGCGGGATCACCGGGGTCACCCGAAGTGCGCAGTTGCCCCAGCGCCACGCGGTAATCGACGTAGCGTTCAGCCATGGCGAGCGCTCGGGCAGCAAGCGGGGCAGGAAAGTACCGCCCTACCAGCGCGGCAAGGCGCTGCTTGAGCGTGGCGGGGTCGCCCGCGTCGCCGGCTTCGAGCAGCATCGCTTCGAGGGTGTCGCGCAAGGTGCTGTCGAGAAAAACGTCGTGGTGGTCGGGTGGGGCGGGCATCCCGGGCGTGCGGGCGTGTTTCTCTCGGCCATCGG
>NZ_ACQT01000248.1 GCF_000175235.1 Acidovorax delafieldii 2AN
GCCGACGGGCCAGGCCAGCCAGGCCAGCCAGCCCAGCATGGCGGCTGCCGCAGCGCCCGCCAGGGCGGCAACCAGCATCTGGCTGCGGGGCATGCTTTACAAGCCCACCTGTTTCAGGCGGTTGGCATGCTGGCGGTAGAGCGTGACCGGATCGGCGGAGAACCAGTCGCGCAGCCCCACGAGCTGGTTGACTTCGTCGAGATGGTTCTGGCGGTAGTCGCCCAGGTGCTTTCCAAGGCGCGACGAGCAGGCCGACACCAGGCCGTCATTCGCTTCGCCAAACACGAGTCCCAGGATGCCCAGCGGGCCATCGCTCACATCAAACACGTTGGTCAGCGTCTGGGTGCCGGTCCACGAGTAGTAGCGCACGCCGTTCACCAGCTCGGCCCCGCTGCCGCAACCGGTGGGCAGGGCCTGGGGGAAGCGGCGGTTGAAGTCGGCCAGGCCGGCGGTGGTGAGCGAGTCCAGCGCCGCCGTGGGCATTTGCGGCAGGCTGGTGCCGCCCGACACCAGGTTGATGAGGCTGACCAGGGCCGAAGCGGCGCCGCTGGCCACGGCCTCCGATACCGAACCGGCGGGTGCGACGCCGCGCAGGATGTCTGCCACGCGCGAACCCCGGTTCACGCCCCCGATCGAGGTGACCGACGCCACCAGCGAAGGCGCCACGCCGGCCACATAGCGCGTGGTGGGGCCGCCATGCGAGTGGCCGACCAGGTTGACCTTGGGCGCCCCGGTGATGGCCAGGATCGTCTTGACCTGCGCGAGCAACTGCTCGCCGCGCACCTCGGTGCTGTTGGCGGCAGACACCTGCGCCACGAAGACCCGCGCGCCGCCCTGGCGCAGGTTGTCGGGAATGCCGTAGAAATAATCCACGCCCAGCGCCGAGTCAAAGCCGAACAGCCCGTGCACGAGCACGATGGGGTAGCGGGTCTGGGTGTACCCGCTTTGCGCGTGGGCGCTGGCTGCGAGCAGGCAGGCGCAGGCTGTGGCAGCCAGCGCCAGATGGCGCAACAGGCGCCTTGCGAATCCGGTCATGTGTTGTCTCCTGGTATTTTTAGGTTTTTGCAAAATCGAACGACCGTACGTTTTTGCGAAATTCATTGTTCTGCGCGCCCCCGGGTGTCACCATCGGGACATACCCGCAGCCCGGCACGGGCGGCAGCGCAGTTGCGGCCTTGTTCGTAGAATCGTGCGCAATGAACGACGCCAATGCACTGGACAAGCTGGACAAGGCCATCCTGCGCCGCCTGCAGGGCAACGGGCGCGAAACCTACGACGTGATTGGCGAACAGGTGGGCCTGTCGCCGAGCGCGGTGCTGCGGCGCGTGAAGCGGCTTGAGGACAGCGGCGTCATCGACCGCTACGTGGCCCTGGTGCGGCCCGAAGCGGTGGGTCTGGGGCTGACGGCCTATCTCAACGTGCGCCTCGAAAAGCACACCGAAAGCCACAAGCGCAACCCCATGGACCTGTTCCGCGCCAGCGTGCAGACCTGGCCCGAGGTGGTGGAATGCGCCTCGCTTACGGGCGAAATGGACTATCTGCTGCGCGTGGTGGTGGCCGACATGGCGCACTACAGCCGTTTCATCATGGACACGCTGCTCAAGCACCCCAGCGTGCAAGACTGCAAGACGAGTTTCGTGCTCGACCGGGTGAAAGCCACCACGGCCGTGCCAGTGTGAGTCGTGCGTGCGACTCGCCAGAAAGCGGGGCGCACTTGTTTGCTATAAATTGGATAGCTTCTATCGACCATCTGACAAGGACCAGAGTGCTTTCAGATGGACTTATGGAGTCTCGCCCCTATTTTTGTTGCAATGCAGCAAAAATGCTGGCAAGACCCCGGGAAAACCCTTAGAGTTCACCCCATGATCGCAACCAAAGACTGGCTCAAGGCTTCGTGGGACGCAAGCAAGGACATGCTCGCGCCTATCACCCGCCATGGGGCGGACGACGCCCCCGCGCATTCGCCGGTGGTGGTGCCCATCCGCGCGCTGGGCCCTTCATACCGCGAGCGCATCACGGCCCACCTGCTGCAACTGGAGCCGGCCGACCGCTATCTGCGTTTTGGCTATGCTGCCACGGACGAGCAGATCCGGCGCTACACCGACCAGCTTGACTTCGACCGCGACGAGATCTTTGGCATCTACAACCGCCGCCTGGAACTCATTGCCATGGCCCACCTGGCGTTTGCCGACCACCCCGAATACCAGCATTGCGCCGAGTTCGGCGTGTCGGTGCTCAAGCAGGCCCGCGGTCGGGGTTTTGGCGCGCGTCTTTTCGACCGGGCCATCATGCATGCGCGCAACGAGGGGGTGAACATGGTGTTTATCCACGCGCTCACCGAAAACACCGCGATGCTCAAGATCGCGCGCCAGGCCGGGGCCACGGTGCGCCGCGACGGCTCGGAGTCCGAGGCCTACCTGCAGATTCCGCCGGCAGGGTTCGACACGCGCATGGCCGAGATGGTGGGCCAGCAGTTCGCCGAGATGGATTACCGCCTCAAGAAGCAGGCCAAGCAGTTCTGGGATTTTCTGGCCGGTGTCCAGGAAGTGCGCCGGGGCGTGCAGCACGGGCGCCACCAGTCGGCCGAATAAGGCCCGCGCCCGACCGCGGCGAGGGTGTTGTCACGACAATCCGCTATCCTAGGGGTCTGTTCCACTACCGCACGTCCTGCACACCAAGACAGTGTCCGACCCGTATCCCTCGCGCCTGCCCGAAAAGGAAGACAAGCGCACGTTCCTGCAAAAAGTGGCCGAGTTCATCCATCCGGGCCCGGACTCGGCCGAAGAGCTCATCGAGACCCTGGCCGAGGCCGAGGACAACGAGGTCATCGGGGCCGACTCGCGTGTGATGCTGGAGCGTGTCATCCGCATGGCCGACATGACGGCCGGCGATGTGATGGTGGCAGCGCCGCGCATGGACCTGGTCAACATCGACGCGCCCTTCGACGAGCTGCTGCGCCTGGTGATCAACACGGCGCATTCGCGCTTTCCGGTGTACCAGGGCGAGCGGGAAAACATCATTGGCATCCTGATGGCCAAGGACCTGCTCAAGCTGCAGCGGGCACCTGAATTGAACATTCGCGCCCTGCTGCGTCCGGCAGCCTTCGTGCCCGAAAGCAAGGGCCTGAACGACCTGCTGCGTGAGTTCCGCGGCAACCGCAACCATCTGGCCATCGTGATCGACGAATTCGGCCGTGTGGCCGGCCTCGTCACCATCGAGGACGTGCTGGAGCAGATCGTGGGCGAGATCGAGGACGAATTCGACATCCCCGAAGACGAAGGCGACATCTTCGGCCTGGCCGACCACACCTACCGCGTGAGCGGCGACACCCCCATCGAGCGCGTGGCCGAGGCTTTTGGCGTTGCCATGCTGGGCAGCGACCCCGACGAGACCTTCGACACCATCGGAGGGCTGATCGCCCACGAAATGGGCCACGTGCCCAAGCGCGGCGAGCACATGCAACTGGGCGGCCTGCATTTCGTGGTGCTGCACACCAAGGGCGGCGCGGTGCGCTGGTTCAAGGTGTCACGCGTCGAAGAAGACAGCGCGCCTGGCTGATGGTGCCCCCGCAACGCCTGTCGGGGGCGGCACTCGCGCTGCAGGCGTTTGCGGCGGTAGCGGCCGGCGTGGCGCAGGCGCTTTCCCTGGCTTGGCCCACGACTGGACAACCCCAGTGGTGGCTGCAAATTTTGTCCCTGGCGGTGCTCGCCTGGCTGGTGCGCGGCACCACACCCTGGCGCCGGGCTGCGGGGCTGGGCCTGGCGTTTGCCACGGCCTGGCTGGCAGCCACCTTCTGGTGGCTGTTCATTTCCATGCACACCTATGGGGGCCTGGCGGCACCGCTGGCCGTGGCGGCTGTGCTCGGGTTGGCGGCCTTCCTGGGGTCGTACTACGCCGCCGCTTTGGCATTATTTTCGCGTGTGGCGCCTGTCCACCGGGTGTTTGCAGCTATTGTTTTTGCAGCGGCCTGGCTGCTTGCCGAATTGGCCCGTGGCACGCTGTGGACGGGTTTCCCCTGGGGGGCGGTCGGTTATGCGCATGTGCAAGGCCCCCTCAGTGTGCTGGCGCGTTCGGTCGGGGTCTATGGCGTCGGTTTTGTGGCGGCCGTGGTTGCCATGCTGCTGGCGCAAGCGCGCATGGGAGACCTGCGCAGTCTTCGGGCCTGGCTGCTGGTGGCCGTGGGTGGCCTGGTGCTGGCTGGGGCGGGGCTGCAGCGCCACTGCGCCGTCGATCTGTGCCACACGCCCGCCTCGCCGGCGGCGGCGCCCCTCACCTTGGCACTGCTGCAGGGCAATATTCCGCAAGATGAGAAATTCCAGCCCGGCAGCGGTGTGCCCCTGGCCCTGCAGTGGTACTCCGATGCGCTGCAAGCCGCCAGCGCGTCGCTGGTGGTGGCGCCTGAAACGGCCATTCCGCTGCTGCCGCAGCAGCTCATTCCGGGTTATCTCGAAGGGCTGACCGCGCATTTCGGCCAAGGCCCGCAGGCGGCGCTGGTGGGCATTCCGTTGGGCGATGAAGAGCGGGGCTATACCAATTCCGTGCTGGGCATGAAACCCGGGCAGGCGGCGGCTTACCAGTACGACAAGCACCACCTTGTGCCGTTTGGCGAGTTCGTCCCGCCGTTCTTCCGCTGGTTCACGGCCATGATGAACATCCCGCTGGGCGACTTCAACCGGGGTGCGGTCGGGCAGCCGTCCTTTGCCTGGGCGGGGCAGCGCATTGCACCGAACATCTGCTACGAGGATCTGTTCGGCGAAGAACTGGGGGCCCGCTTTGCGGAGCCGGCCAGCGCGCCCACGCTGTTTGTCAATTTGAGCAATATCGGCTGGTTCGGCAACACGGTGGCCATCGACCAGCATCTGCAGATCAGCCGCATGCGTGCGCTGGAGTTCGAGCGCCCCATGGTGCGCGCCACCAACACCGGTGCCACCGCCATCATCGACCACCGGGGCGTGGTCACCCACGCGCTCGAGCGGCACACGCGTGGCGTGTTGAGGGGCGAAGTGCAGGGCCGTGGGCTTGGTGCGCAGGATGGCTGGAACATCACGCCGTATGCGTGGTGGGTGGCCCGGTGGGGCCTGCTGCCGTTGTGGGCCGCCGGGGCCTGCGCACT
>NZ_ACQT01000247.1 GCF_000175235.1 Acidovorax delafieldii 2AN
CGTGGCCGAGCTGCGCCGCCACAGCACCATACCCGGCCACGCGCGCTGGCGCCCGGCCCTGTCAGACACCGGCCCATCGCAAGGCTTCGCGTTGCGCGGCCGCAGGCTGAGACGCCTGGAGATCGGGGGACAAAAACCGCGGCGGCGCTCGCCGATGCCTGATCTGACCAGCGCGCGGAGGCGCCAGCCGGCGCCTGGCGGCGGAGCATGCCGGGAGCACGCCGGGGACAGGCTGCGCGCAACGCGCGCTTTCATAATTGAGCGATGCCCCACGCCCGCAAAACACACATCGACTCCCTGGCCATCTCCGTGCTGCTCGCCTGCTGCATGTTCTGGGGCTTTCAGCAGGTGCTGGTCAAGGCCACGGTGGCCGAGGTGGCGCCGGTCTTCCAGGCTTTCGTGCGCTTTGCGCTGGCCAGCGTCGCCGTGGCCGCATGGTGCCTGTGGCGCGGCGTTCCCCTGTCAGGCGCTGCCGAGCCGCGGGGCGCACAACGCGCAGGCCTGCTGGCCGGGGCATTGTTCGCGGGCGAGTTCGCGTGCATCTACCTAGGCCTGCAATACACCAGCGCATCGCGGCTCACGGTGTTTCTGTACGCCTCGCCTTTCTGGGTGGCCCTGCTGCTGCCGCGCTTTGTGCCCGCAGAGCGCCTGCAAGGCTGGCAGTGGCTGGGCCTGGGCGCCGCGTTCATTGGCGTGGGCCTGGCGCTGGGCGACGGGCTGCTGGGCCCCGCCAATACCGCCCTGCCCCAGGCCTGGCTGGGCGACCTGCTAGGGCTGGCCGCTGGCCTGATGTGGGCGCTGACCACCGTGGTAATCCGCACCACGCCGCTCGCGCGCGTGGCCCCGGCCAAGCAACTGTTCTACCAGGTGGCCGTGAGCACGGCGGTGCTGCCGCTGCTGTCCTGGGGACTGGGCGAGCCATGGGCGTGGCGCTTCAGCGCCTTTGCCTGGGGCTCGCTGCTGGCCCAGGCGCTGGTGGGCGCCTTCATGAGCTACCTGGCCTGGATGTGGATGCTGGCGCACTACCCGGCCACCAAGATCTCGGTGTTCGTTTTTCTCACCCCGGTGTTCGCGCTGCTGTTTGGCGCACTGGGGCTGGGCGAGCCCGTCACCGCAGGGCTGGTGACGGCGCTGGTGCTGGTGGCCGCAGGCATCGTGCTGGTCAACCGCAAGCCGGTGGCCGCCTGATTTTCAATCAAAACCGGCTGTAGCGCTTTTCAGCAAAGCGCAAGCAGCTATGTTTTTTGCAGCATACAGATACCCATCCCACCCCGTCAGAGCTTGGGGATGCGGATGCGGCTGATCATCAGCGAGCCCGATGCGGCGAACAGCAGCACCAGCGGGTGCAACGTGAAGCCCCCCACCAGCACCTTGCCGAACCACAGGTGTTCGCGCACGGCGCCCAGCGAGGCTGCCAGCGCCAGCAGCCCGACCAGCACGATGGAGGTGGGAATCGGCGTGCCCTCGAAGTACTTCACCTTGCCGTCTTTGCCTGCCAGCGTTTCGGCCGTAACGTTGTAGCGCGCCAGCCGCGAGACACCGCAGGCCACGAAGTAGGCCAGCACAACCCGGTCATACAGGCCCTGCATTCCGCAGCCGTAGGCAATGATGGCGGGGGCCACGCCAAACGAGATCACATCGGCCAGCGAATCAAGTTCACGGCCCATGGCCGAGCTTTTCTGGCGCCAGCGGGCAACGCGGCCATCGAGCACGTCGAAGATCAGCGCGGCCAGCACCAGCGCGCAGGCAAAGTACACGTGCCGCACGTCGCCGGTCTCGAGGTAGGTCATGCTGGAGAATAGGGCCCCTGTTCCGCAGATGGCATTGCCAAGAGTGAACCAGTCTGCGAGGTGGAATTCGCGGATCATGGAAAAGCGTTTGGGTGGGGAAGGTTGGTTCACGGCCATGCGCTCCTGGGTCGGAAATGGGGCGAGAGGGGCAAAAGGGGCGTGCGCCCGCTGCACCGACCGCAGCCCCAGGGGTTGGGCCCATTATGAACGGCGCCCCCCGCCCGGCGCCACCACCCAACACCATGTAACAAGATGGGCCCTCAGCCGGGGCCTGCGGCAGCGCAGCGCTGGAGGTTGTGCAGGGGCGATCGAATGCCCCCGCTGTGCAGCCGTGCCGTTGCGTCCACGGTCCACGGTCCACGGTCCACGGTCCACGGTCCACGGTCCACGGTCCACGGTCCACGGTCCACGGCCTCAGCATCGCATGCCCTGCATGCCGCGCGGGCCCGGGCCCGGCAAGCGTCAACCCGCCGGTCGCGGTGGCCCGTCGGTCATGCGCACGGCCGCGCAAAAGCCCTCGAGCGTCCATCCCCGGCCCAGCAGCAGCCGGCGCACACCCAGTTCGTCGCGCAGCGCCGGCGCCACCTCGCGGCCCAGGTAGCGCAGCCGCTTTTCGCGCAGGTCCACGTAGCCGGTTTCGTGGTGATGGGCCAACGCCTGCTACAGCGCGTGCGCGCCCAGCGACTGGCGCGCCCGACACCAGGCACAGCCCCGAATCCAGGCCCCAGCGGTAAACCGCCGTGGCCAGCCCGCGCCGCCGGTAAGGAGCGCCGAAGCGGGAATGCGGCGCGCGCACGTGCGCGTCGGCGTGGCGGTCCACTTCGACGGGGCGATTGAAGACCGTGTAGCCCGCCAAGCGGTGGTGGTGCAGGTCTTCAACATACACGTACCACTCTCCGTCGGCTTCGCGGCGGCGCATGCGAAAGCCAGGCTGGGGCAACGGCAGCGACGACCGGCCATGCAGCCGGTCGCCCGGGGTGTACAGGCGCCCGTGCAGGGTGTCGAGCTCCTGCGCGATGGGCCCATGGCTTCGGGCTCGACATCGATGCGCAACTCGGCGGGGCGCTGCCATGCAGTGCGCATGGAACCTGCGGGCCGCAAGGCCGGACGTGACGGCGACCGCGGCGCCGACAAAGCTGCCGCACGCAACAGCAGCGAAACGGAACAAAGGACAGAGCAAGGCCCATGGCAGGCTCCTGGAGTGCCAAGAACCTGTGGACGATCTTTTCGGGGATCGCGTTGGAGTGCCATCGGGATGGGTGGATGCCTCGGATGCGCTGCATGGGCGCATGCCCATGCAAGCGGCCGAGGCATTCCATCGCCCGATTTCACTCCCACCCTCGGGCAAGCGCCTTGCCGGGCGGTCTGCGGCGTTGCGGCGCCTGTTGATGGCCGAGGTATCCCCTGCGCACCGCGCCTTGCAGCCCGTCCCGGCAAGGTACTTGCGCGACCCCGAGAAGATCGTCAACAGGTTCTAAGGCCCCGACATTACACCGGCGGCCGCAAGCACAGGCGTGGCGCCAAAAAGAGTTGTGTGCGCAAGAGAAGGCGGCTGGCACGGCGCGTGCGGCGGCCGGTGCGCCGGCCTGTCACACCCAGGCCGGCGCCGTATCAGCTGCGGGCGCGCAAGCCCTGCCATGCGCACGGCACGGCCGGAGCTCGGAAGAGCCCCTGGGTGGAGGTGCGGCGCATGGGTGACACGGGTGGTGGGTGGAATGGCAGAGAACCCCCGGCAATCTACCGCCCCGCGCCCGCAGGCCAATGCCGCACCCCGCCAGTGCGACATGCAGCGGGCGGCGCGAAGCTCAGTCCAGGGTGACGCCCGACGATTTCACGACGGCGGCCCAGCGGGCCATTTCCTTCTTGACGTATTCGCCGTACTCGGCGGGCGTGGAGCCCAGCGGCTCGGCCCCTTGCAGCGCCAGCTTCTCGCGCACGTCGGCGCTCTGCAGGGCCTTGTTGATCTCCGCGTTCAGGCGCTGCACGATGGCAGGCGGCGTGCTGGCAGGCACCATGATGCCCTGCCACGCACCGGCCTCGAAGGCGGGCATCACGGTCTCGGCCAGTGTGGGCACCTCGGGAAAGAGCGACATGCGCTTGCTGGTGGTGACGGCCAGCAACTTCATGCGCTTGTCCTTCACGAAAGACATCACCGAGTTGATGGTGTCGGTCATGAACTGGATCTGGCCGGCTACGAGGTCGACGTCCGCAGGGGCGCTGCCCCGGTAGGGCACGTGCGTGGCATCGATGCCCAGGGCCTTCACCAGCTGGAAGGCGGCCAGGTGCGTCACGTTGCCGTTGCCCGCCGATCCGTACGACATCTTGCCCGGATGGGCCTTGGCATAGGCCACGAACTCGCGCACGTTGTTGGCGGGCACGCTGGGGTGCACCACCAGGGCCAGGGGCACCACGGCCGTGAGCGCCACGGGAGCGAGGTCGCGCTGCACATCGTAGGAAAGGCTCTTGTAGAGCGCCGGGCTGAGCGTGATCGACGACGTGTTGTAGAGCAGGGTGTAGCCATCGCCCGCCGCCTTGCCCACCTGCCCGGCCGCGATGTTGCCGTTGGCACCGGGCTTGTTGTCCACCACCACGGGCTGCCCCAGTTGCTCGCCCATCTTCTGCGCCAGCACCCGCGCCACGAGGTCCGTGGGGCCGCCCGGAGGAAAGGGCACGACCATGGTGATGGGTTTGGCCGGATAGGCCTGCGCATGGGCCGCGCCACAAGGCGCCAAGGCCGCCACAAGGGCTGCGCACAGCACGGCGCGCCGCCTTGCCCGGGTTGATGAAAATTGCATGCTTGTCTCCTTGTCGTCGTTGTCGGAATTCAGGCGCGCCCCGCGAGAAGGCGCGTGGCGGTGTAGGTCATCACCAGCACCGAGCGCTGGTTGAACACGTCGATGCGCGAGGTGACGACGGCGCGTCCGCTGCGCGAGGTGGGACGGATGTCCGTGACCTCGACCACGGCCTCGATGGTGTCGCCCACCACCACCGGGGCCAGGATCTTCTGGTGCAGCTCCAGCATGGCCAGGCCCGTGCCCTGGATCATGGTCTGCAGGATGAAGCCTTCGATCAGCGTGTAGGTGAGCGCGCCCGGCACGGGGCGGCCGGCCATCGCGGCGCCTTCGTAGCCCTCTTCGATGAAGATGGCCTCGAGCATGCCGGTCACGCCGATGAAATTGACGAGGTCGGTCTCGGTGATGGTGCGCCGGAAGGTGCGAAAGCGCTGCCCCGCGGCCAGGTCTTGCCAGACAAAGCCCTGGCCCAGGCGGGGCAGGGAGGAATCGACGGGGGTGGCGGTGTGCTCTGCGGTCATGGGATCAAAGTTCCTTCAGGTGGTGGGGACGGATGCCGCAACGGCGGCGCCTTGTTCGACCAGCGCCTCGATGTGCGCGCCC
>NZ_ACQT01000246.1 GCF_000175235.1 Acidovorax delafieldii 2AN
CCGCTGACCAGCCCCTTGGCGGCCAGGCCATCGCAGCGCGCCGTGGCGCGGGCCGTCATTCCAGTGAGCGTGATGTAGTTGAAGATGGATGCCTCGGCCATGGCCGCGCCTGCAGCCAGCGCCGCACAGGGCTGGTAGATATTGCCGTAGGTGGTGTAGTCGGCCAGCGTCTTGCCATAGCCGCTGACCGCCGCACCGCCCAGCTGGATGCCATAGCCGCTGGCGGTGGGCATTTCCGCCACGGGCTCGGAAGCCACCACGCCGTCGATCAGGCCGGTGGTGTCCTGCTCTGCCGCGCGCAACGACGCCGCACCGCCATTCGATGCCGAGCCGGCAATCACGATGGTGTTCTCGCGCGTGAATGGCACCGGGTTGGCGGCCGTGCCGTAGCGGTCGTTCAGCACGAACAGCGCGTAGCGGCCCGCCGCCAGGGTGTCGTTGCCCCAGTCCTTCTCGGGGTTCATCTGCGAGTGCACCTGCTTGAGGGCCAGCCGGTTGGGGAACAGTGCGTTGTAGGCCAGACGGGCCGTGTCGGTGATGCTGGCGGCAAAGAAGCTGAGCGCACCGGCCGCCGTGCGGGTGGCGCGGGTGCCATCGATCTTGTGGACGGTGTCGTCCATCATGTCGTACAGACCCACGCCCTTGCCGGCGTCGGTGAGCGCCACGGCGCAGCCGTGCTTCAGACCCCACTCCCCCGCCGTGCCGATGGCACCGTACACGCCGCGCGAACCCGAGGACGCGCCCAGCACCACGCAAGGCTTGGCCTGGTTGAAGGTGTCGGGCACCTGCACCGCGATCACCGTCTTCTTGCGGCCCGATCCATCGTCGAGCACGGCCACGTATTCGCGGCCCGGAATCAGCCCTTCGCTGGCCGTGACGGTGCCGGCGGTGGTGACGTTGGGGCCATACAGCGTGCCGTAGCCACCGTTCGCGCTGCCATCCAGAATGCCCCGGTAATTCGAGTACAGGGCATTGCGGCGCAGCTCGGCAGCCGTGGGGCTGGCCGGGTTGGCATAGGTGGGTGCGGTGGCCAGGCCCAGACCGGTCTTGCCGATACCGCCGGTCAGCAGGTCTTGCGTTGCGGCGGTGTCGCCAGCGCCCACGGTGGTGGCGGGGTAGGCCGTGGCGCTCACGGGCGTGATGCCGGCGGGAAGGTCGTTGGTCGGGTTGGACGATCCACCGCCGCAGGCCGCCAGAACGGCCCCGGCCAAGGTGGTCATCGCTGCTTTCGCTACCCGGTTGTCCTGCAGATTCACTTTCATGTTGTCTCCTTTTTTTACTGACACAGAAACGCGTGCTCAGCGCGCAGCACGCAGGGATCGCAGGCGTCCAACGACGCCAGTGGGAAAGTAATAGACCGAAAGCACGAACAGCACGCCCAGCCACAGCAGCCAGCGGTCGGGCGACAGCAGCGCCGACAGCCAGGGCAGCCCGGCCGTGGCCTCGCTGCCCACGCGCAACAAATCCTGCAGGTAGCTTTGCGCCACCAGAAACAGCACGGCCCCGATGGCCGAGCCGTAGATGGTGCCCATGCCGCCGATCACGACAATGAGCAAGCAGTCCATCATGATCTCGAAGCTGAGCGAGGTGTCCGGCCCGTTGTAGCGCAGCCAGATCGCCAGCATGGCGCCCGCGCAGCAGGCGAACAGGGCCGACAGCACGCTCGACGTGGTGCGGTACACGACCACGCGGTAGCCAATGGCCTCGGCACGGAACTCGTTCTCGCGGATGGCCTGCAGCACGCGGCCGAACGGCGAGTTCACGATGCGCAGCAACGCCAGCACCAGCGCCACCGCGGTGACGAACAGCAGGTAGTAGCAGATGAGGCGCCCGTCGATCGAGACGCCGAGGAACGGGTCGTCGAAGGGTTCGAAACTCGGCGAGAGGATCTCGGGCACCTTGAAGGTCAACCCGTCCTCGCCGCCCGTGATGTCCGACAGCTGCGAGGCCAGCGTCTGGAACGCCGCCGCCACGGCCAGCGTGATCATGGCGAAGAAGATGGCGCGCACGCGCAGCGAGAACAGCCCCACGGCCAGCGACAGCAGCAGCGACAGCACCAGTGCGCCCGAAAGGCCCACGGCCAGCGCGCCCCAGGTGGGGCCCATGCGCGTGGTGGCCACGGCAATGCCGTAGGCACCGATGCCGAAGAACATGGTGTGCGCGAAGCTCACGATGCCCGTGTAGCCCAGCAGCAGATCGAAGCTGGCCACCAGCACCACGAACACCAGCACCTTGGCCGCCACCGACAGCGCCTTGACACCAGGGAACAGGAACGGCGCGAATGCCAGCCCCAGAAAGATCGCCACCAGGATCACCGCCAGCAGCTTGCTGCGCGGATAGTCGCCGGAGAGAAGTCGTTGGAACATGGATACCTTTCCGTTTTTCACCGCGTTGTTCACCGATCACTGCGCCTGCAACGGGCGCAGACCCAGCCAGCAGCCGCCATGCAAGGGCCGCCCCGCCGCACGGGCGGCGTCCCCCTTCCAGGGGCAAGGCGCGAAGAGGCTCTGGGGGTGTTTCATCGGTTCGCCACCGGATAGACGCCCTGCGGGCGCCACAGCAGGATGGCCACCATGAGCGCAATGTTCGAAAACAACGCGACCTTGGGCGCCAGAAAACCGGTGTAGTTGGCCATCAGCCCCACCAGCAGCGCGCCGATGAGCGCGCCACCCGTGCTGCCCAGGCCACCGATGATGATCACGATGAAGATCAGCACGTTGACCTGCGCGCCCATCTGCGGCACCACGCTTTGCTGGTACATGCCCCACATCACGCCGCCCAGACCCGCCAGCGCCGAGCCCACCACGAACACACCGACGAACAGGCGGCGGATGCGGTAGCCCAGGCTCTCGACCATCTCACGGTCCTGCACACCGGCGCGGATCAGCAGGCCCACCTTGGTGCGCGAGAGCGTCCAGGCCAGCAGGGCAAACACCGCCAGCCCCACCAGCACCGCCACCACGCGGTATTTCTCGACGGCGGCATCGCCCAGCAGCCAGCTGCCACGCATACCTTCTGGCAGTGGCAGGGGAATCTGCGCGGGGCCCCAGATCACCTTGATGAACTCTTCACCGATGATCATGCCGCCCATGGTGATGAGGATCTGCTTGAGGTGCTGGCCATACACGGGCCGCACGATGAAACGCTCGAACGCCAGGCCCACGGCGCCCGCCACCGCCATGGCCACCAGCATCGCCGGCAGCACGGCGACCATGTTGCGCCACAGCTCGGCAGAACCCGTCCAGTCGCCCATGGCGCCCAGCACGCTGGTGGCCACGAAGGCGCCCAGCGCAATGAACACGCCGTGGCCGAAGTTGAGCACGTCCATCAGGCCGAACACCAGCGTGAGGCCCGAGGCGATGATGAAGATGATCATGCCCATGGCCAGCCCCGCCACCGTGAGCGTGAGCCAGGTGCTGGGCGAGCCCACGAATGGCAGCACCAGCAGGGCCAGCGCCGGCACCAGCGCCAGGGGCTTCCAGTCGAAATCGCGCGGGCTCATGCCAGACCTCCGGCCCGGCGGGCAGACACTATTGATTTAATAGCTGCCAGCGCACGCGTACCAAGCGCCACAGGCCCAAAAGACTTGCAATTCATAGTGCCAACCCCAGCAGCGAGCGCTGCAGCGCCTCGTCCTGCGCCAGCGCGGCCATGCTGCCCGAGTGCACCACCCGGCCGTTGTCCATCACGGCCACGGTGTCGCCCAGGCGCTTGGCGAAATGGATGTTCTGCTCGACCAGCAAAATCGTCACGCCGCTCTTCTTGAGCTGGTCGAACGCCTCGATCATGTTGTTGATGATGGCGGGCGCCAGGCCCTTGCTGGGCTCGTCCACGATGAGCAGGTCGCGCGGCTCGACGATGGCGCGGGCCACTGCCACCATCTGCTTTTGCCCGCCCGAGAGCTTGCCCGCCGGATGGTTCCAGAACTTCTCCACGGCCGGAAACAGCCTGAAGATCCATTCGAGCCGCGCGGCGTCCATCTGCGCCGCGTTGCGGGCCTTGCGCGCGGCCAGCAGCAGGTTCTCCTTCACCGTGAGGTCGGCGAAGATGCCCATGTTCTCAGGCACGTAGGCGATGTTGAGGTGCGCGATCTGGGGCGTGTGCATGCGCGTGATGTCACGCCCGCCAAAGGTGATCGCGCCCTGCGAGGCCTGCCACAGGCCCATGATGGTGCGCAGCGTGGTGGTCTTGCCCGCGCCGTTGCGGCCCAGCAGCATGGTGAGCTGGCCCCTGGGCACCGCCAGATCCACACCGTGCAGGATGTGGTACGCGCCGATGTGGGTGTGCACACCCTGCAGTTCGAGGAGGTTCTCTTGGCTCATGCGGCCTCCTTTTCGGCGTCTTTCGAGACGCCCAGGTAGGCTTCCTGCACCACGGGCGATGCAATCACCTGGGCCGGCGGGCCGTCGGCCACCAGCGTGCCGTTGGTCAATACGATGATGCGGTCGGCCAGCTCGCGCACCACGTCCATCTTGTGCTCCACCAGCAGGATGGTCTTGGTCTTGTCCTTCTTCAGCTCCCGGATCAGGTTCAGGATCACGGGCGCCTCGTCGTGGCTCATGCCGGCCGTGGGCTCGTCGAACATGTAGACCTGCGGCTCCAGCGCCATGAGCAGCGCCACCTCGAGCTTGCGCTGGTCGCCGTGCGGCAGGCTGGCCACGGGGGTGTCGCGCCGCTCCAGCATCGCCACCGACTGCAGGATCTGCTCGGCGCGCTCGGTGAGCTGGCGGTGGTCGCTCCAGATGCTCCACAGGTTGAGGCCCCGGCGGTGACTGCCCGCCTGCGTGGCCTGCACGGCCAGGCGCACGTTCTCCAGCACGCTGAGGCCCGGGAACAGGTTGGTGAGCTGGAACGCCCGGCCCAGGCCCGCGTGCGTGCGCGCCGAGGGCGACTGGCCCGACAGGTCGCGCCCGCCCAGCATCACCTTGCCGCTGGTGGCCTTGAGCTGCCCCGAGATGAGATTGAAGTAGGTGGTCTTGCCCGCGCCGTTGGGGCCCACGATGGCCGTGAGCGTGCCCGGCTCGAACGAGCAGGTCACGGCATTCACCGCCACATGGCCACCAAAACGGATGGTCAGATCATGGGTCGCCAGCATCCGGGATCAAGGCTCCGCAAAATTGGAAGAAAAGTGCCCCCAGCGCTTGCACAGCAAGCGTTGGCAGCTATGAAATCAGCAGCAACCGAAGCG
>NZ_ACQT01000245.1 GCF_000175235.1 Acidovorax delafieldii 2AN
GGCGCAGGGGGCGCATGCCGTCCGCCACGGCCTGGCGGCGCAGCACGTCGATGGACGGCGCCTGGGTGATCTTGTCCTTGAGCGCCTCGCTCACCGTGAGCAGTTCGTAAAGACCCATGCGCCCCAGGAAGCCGCCCATGCGGCAGTCGACACAGCCCACCGGCTTGAAGGGCTGGTAGGTGCCAGTGATCTTCCAGGGCTTGACCACCTCGGCAAGCGTTTCGGGGGCGGCCGCGGGATCGGGCTGCTTGCACTGCTTGCACAGCGTGCGCACGAGCCGCTGGGCCAGCACGCCCAGCAGCGTGGCGTTGATCAGGTACGAAGGCACGCCCAGTTCCATCATGCGGGTGATGGCGCTGGGGGCATCGTTGGTGTGCAGGGTCGAAAACACCAGGTGGCCCGTGAGCGCGGCCTGGATGGCCATCTCGGCGGTTTCCAGATCGCGGATTTCGCCCACCATGATGATGTCCGGGTCCTGGCGCATCAGCGCGCGCAGGCCCTCGGCGAAGTTGAAGTCGAGTTGCGGCTGCACCTGGGTCTGATTGAAGCTGGGCTCGATCATTTCAATCGGGTCTTCCACCGTGCTCACGTTGACCTCTTCGGTCGCCACGCGCTTGAGGGTGGAATACAGCGTGGTGGTCTTGCCCGAGCCCGTGGGCCCCGTCACCAGGATGATGCCGTGCGGGCGCTTGACGAGCTGCTCCCAGCGCTGCGCGTCGTGCGGTGCAAAGCCCAGCGCATCGAGGTCCTTGACGGTGTTGTCGGGGTCGAAGATGCGCATCACCATCTTTTCGCCAAACGCCGTGGGCAGCGTGGACAGGCGCATTTCCACCTCGTCGCCGCGCTGGTTGCGCGTCTTGATGCGGCCGTCCTGCGGGCGGCGCTTTTCCACCACATCGATGCGGCCCAGCAGCTTGATGCGCGAGACCATGGCGTTGTGCACGCCCATGGGCATCTGGTAGACGGGGTGCAGCACGCCGTCGATGCGAAAGCGGATCACGCCCTGCTCGCGCCGCGGCTCCAGGTGGATGTCGCTGGCGCGCTGATCGAAAGCGTATTGCCACAGCCAGTCCACCACCTTGACCACGCCCTGGTCATTGGCGTCGAGTTGCTTGTTGCTCTTGCCCAGCTCCACCAGCTGCTCGAAGCTGCTGCCGCCCGAACTGCCCCCCGCCTTCTGCGCCGCGCGTACCGACTTGGCCAGCGCGAAGAACTCGGCCGTGAAACGGTGGATGTCCTGCGGGTTGGCCACCACGCGGCGCACCGTGCGGCGCGACTGGCGTTCCACCTCGGCCACCCAGTCGTCGATGAAGGGCTCGGCCGTGGCCACCACCACTTCCTTGGCCGTCACCTGCACCGGCAGCACCTTGTGCCGCTCGGCATACATCGCGCTCATGGCGTCGGCCACGCGGCCCACGTCCACCTTGAGCGGATCGATGCGCAGGTACTGCATGCCGGCGTGCTTGGCCAGGTATTCGGTCAGCGATTCGATATCGAGCGGCTTGCCATCGTTGGCCCGCGCCATGGACACGCTGGCAAGCCGCACCAGCGGATGCTGTGAGCTTTCAGCCTGCGAGCAGCGCGCAATGGTGCGCTGTGCCTCTTCGGGCGAAATCACGCCATCCGAGCGCAACCAGTCCACCATGCGGCGCCAGTCGAGCGGGCCGGCATGCAGGGCGACAGGGGCGGCGTGCCCGGCGGGGGCGGTGGAGGTTTTCATCGAAGGCCTCGAAAAGCGGAACAGGGCGCGCGTTGCGCCATCAACCGGCCACGGGTTTGAACACGCGCATCCATTTGGACGAAGGCAGATCCCAGCGCGCCTGGATGGCCTCGGCCCGCGCTGCCAGTTCGGTGCGCTTGGGCCGGCTGGGCGTGCGCTGCGCCAGCACCACGGTGTTGCCCTCGCGCGTGGGTTTGAAGGCCCACAGGGCGTCCTCGCCAAAAGCGCTGGCCATGCTCTGGAGGCTGCGCTCGAAGCTGGATGCACGGCCAAACAGGTTGACGGTCATGCAGCCGTCCTCGGTCAGCAGCGCGCGGCAGTCGGCATAGAAAGCAGGGCTGTCGAGCACGGGCGCCGCGGCCTCGTGGTCGTACAGATCGACGGCCAGGGCATCCACGGTGCCCTGCCACATCGGGTTGCGGATTTCCTCGGCCGCGTCGGCCAGCACCACGCGCAGCTTGGGACCGTCGGGCGGCAGCTTGAACCATTGGCGGCACACCGCCAGCACCTGGGGATTGAGTTCGATGGCCGTGGTGCACAGGCGCAGTTTCTTGTAGCAGAACTTGGTGATGGCCCCGGCCCCCAGCCCCAGCTGCATGGCGTGGCGCTTGGTCACGCTGGCGGGCTCGACAAACAGCAGCCAGGCCATCATGCGCTGCACATATTGCAGCTCGATCTCGAAGGGTTCGGCCACGCGCATGGAGCCCTGGATCCAGGGCGTGCCCAGGTGCAGGTGGCGCACCTCGCCGTCGTCGGAGACACTCACTTCGGGCAATTCGATCGCGGTCTTTTTATTGCGGGCCATTCACACCAATCCATGCCGGGCCAGCAGTTCGGCCCAGGCGGTCAATTTACGTTCAAAACTCCAGGATGCGTTGGCCGGGCTGGTGGACGGAAGCCGCTCCACCGGCACCCCCAGCAACGCCGTGCTGCGCGCATGCCTGAAACTCTCCCCCCCATTGTGGGCGATGGCCGCCAGCCGGGGGCAGCGCACGCGCAGGCTGGCGAAGTCGTTGACCTGCGCGTTGCGGATGCGGGTGTCCAGGCTGCCCACCCGCTCGCAACTGGCGTACACATCCCACAGCCCGAGGCCCCGCGCCAGCAACCAGGCGCAGCGCTGATCGTAGTGCTCCGCGCCGGGCAGCGGGTGCCGCGGCCAGAGCGCCTGCAGAATGCGCCAGAAATGGTTTTGCGGGTGGGCATAGTACTGCCCCGCCCGCAGAGAGGCCGTGCCCGGGAAACTGCCGAGCACCAGCACCACCGTGCGGTCGGACACCACGGGCGGCAGACCGACCAGCCTTTGCGCGGGGACGGTGGGCAGAGACGAAGGGGGTGCGGTGGCCATCAGGAGCAGGAGCGGAATTTTGGCAGCCTCGAAAGCCATCGAGATACTACTTTTTCAATAGCTATCAGCGCTTATTTATCAAGCGCCATAAGCACTTTTTACCATTATTTCCAGGCACTCCCTCCGGCGTGGCAACGCGTCCACTTCGTGCGCAAACTCGGACGCATCGAAGTGGCAATGGGTGTCTATCCAGCGGAGCACGCTGACCATCATGCAACCAAGCCCGGCAAACCTGCGCAAATCGTGCTAGCTTGAAACATCCTGTTTTCTGGCATGACGCCCCACGGAGCACACCATGGCCTCCGGCATTTTTCACCGCCTCGGCATGCTGCTGGCACAGCACCTTTCGCGCCCGCGCACGCACGCCCAGATGGGCATGCCCACCGATCGCCACCTGCTGGCGCAGTCCCTGCGCCCGGGCGACGTGCTGCTGGTCGATGGCAGCAGCCGGGTGTCGGGCGCCATCAAATACCTCACGCAATCCACCTGGTCGCACGCCGCTTTTTTTGTCGGGCCGCAATTGGGCGGCGAGGATGCGCAGGGCCAGCCCTACCAGTTGATCGAGGCCGACATGCTGCAAGGCGTGTGCAAACGCCCGCTGTCGCATTACCAGGGCTACCACACGCGCATCTGCCGCCCCAGCGCTCTGGGCGCCGCCGACCTGCAACGGCTGCTGGTCGACATCACGGGCAAGCTGGGCGAACAGTACGACCTGAAAAACATCTGGGACCTGGCGCGCTACCTGCTGCCTGCGCCGCCGGTGCCTGCCCGCTGGCGCAGGCACCTGATTGCGCTGGGCAGCGGCGACCCGACGCGGGCGATTTGCTCGTCACTGATTGCCGAGGCCTTCCAGAACGTGGGCTACCCGATCCTGCCCGCCATCACGCAGGAGTGCCGTATCGACCCGGCGCGCCACCAGGCAGTGGTACAGGAGATTTTTCACATCCGTGACCGCAGCCTGTTTGCGCCGCGCGACTTTGACGTATCCCCCTACTTCAACATCGTCAAGCCAGGTCTGACTGCGGATTTCGACTACACCCACATCCATTGGGCATAGAAGAAGGGCCCCACGCCAGTGAGCGCTCGACGTCGCCCAGCACCTGCTGCTGGCCGAAGCTGCGCGCCGACTCCCGCGCCCGCCAGTTGGAGCGGGCCTGGCGCAGCGTGGGTGCGGGGGGGTGCTACGCACAACCGCCTTGGCTTGCTTCATGCCCCGATGATGGCCGCAAACCTGACGCGCCGCCTGTTTGCTATCAACAAGACAGCATCAACCAGTGTCTCGTAAATCACAAGCGGCCCAAAACACCTCAGATCTTCTGCAGCAGGCTGGCCACGCGCGGCAGGGCAGCGCACGCGTTGGCGGTGGAGCTGTGCGCCAGGGCGTCCAGAGGCAGGCCGCGCAGATCCGCCACCACCTCGGCAATGCGGGGCAACTCGGCCGGGGCGTTGCGCCCCTGCGGCTGCCCCGTAGCCCGCTGCGCGGCCGTGGCGTAGAGCCAGTGCGGCGGAATATCGGGTGCGTCGGTCTCCAGCACGATGGCGGATTCGGGCAGCTCGGCCGCCAGCCGGCGCAGCTGCATGGCCCGGTCATAGGTCACAGCGCCGCCAAAACCGAGCTTGAACCCCAGCGCGATGAACGCCTGGGCCTGTTGCAGGCTGCCATTGAAGGCGTGGGCGATGCCGCCCGGCACAGCGGTCTCGCGCAAGCCCTTGAGCAGCTTGTCTGCCGAACGGCGCACATGCAGGATCACCGGCAGGTCAAACCGGCGCGCCAGCTGCAGCTGCGCGCGGTAAAAGCGCTCCTGCTGCGCGGGGTCGAGGCCTGCCACAAAAAAATCGAGACCGATCTCACCGATGGCCACCAGGCGCGGGTCGTGGCGGTGCTGTTCCAGCGCCTGGGCCAGCAACGCCAGGTCGGCATCAGCCGCCCGCGCCGTGTACAGCGGGTGAATGCCCAGGGCATAGCTGTCGCCGTGGTGGTGCGCCAGTTGGCGCACGGCGTCCCAGTTGGCGCGCTCGACCGCCGGGATCAAGCAGTGCGCCACGCCTGCGGCAGCGGCGCGCTGGCGCACGGCATCGCGGTCGGGGGCAAACTCTGCGGCGTCGAGGTGGCAGTGCGTGTCGATCCAGGAAGGCATGCCG
>NZ_ACQT01000244.1 GCF_000175235.1 Acidovorax delafieldii 2AN
GTGGCGTGCCCCCGCAACACCACCAGGTGCGGCGCCCGGCGGGCCGCGATCAGGCCGTGCCGCCGACCGTGAGTCCGTCGATGCGCAGCGTCGGCTGGCCCACGCCCACAGGCACGCTCTGGCCTTCCTTGCCGCAGGTGCCCACGCCGCTGTCCAGGCGCATGTCGTTGCCAATCATGCCCACGCGCTTGAGGCACTCGGGGCCGCTGCCCACGATGGTGGCGCCCTTGACGGGGTAGAGGATCTTGCCGTTCTCGACCCAGTAAGCTTCGCTGGCCGAGAACACGAACTTGCCCGAGGTGATGTCCACCTGGCCGCCACCGAAATTGGTGGCGTACAGGCCCTTCTTGATGCTGGCGACGATCTCCTGCGGATCCTTGTCGCCGCCCAGCATGTAGGTGTTGGTCATGCGCGGCATGGGGATGTGCGCATAGCTCTCGCGCCGGCCATTGCCGGTGGGCGCCACGCCCATCAGGCGGGCGTTGAGCGCGTCCTGGATGTAGCCCTTGAGGATGCCGTCCTCGATCAGCACGTTGCGCTGGCTGGCATGGCCCTCGTCGTCCACGTTGAGCGAACCGCGCCGGTCCGCAATGGTGCCGTCGTCCAGCACCGTCACGCCCTTGGCGGCGACGCGCTGGCCGATGCGGCCGCTGAAGGCGCTCGAGCCCTTGCGGTTGAAGTCACCCTCCAGCCCATGCCCAATCGCCTCGTGCAACAGGATACCCGGCCAACCCGGGCCCAGCACCACGGTCATCTCGCCCGCCGGGGCGGGCGGGATTCGAGGTTGACCAGGGCGGCGTTGACGGCCTCGTCCACATACTGGCCCATCTGTTCATCGTCGAAATAGGCCAGGCCGAAGCGCCCGCCGCCCCCGGCAGAACCCATCTCGCGGCGGCCGTTCTGCTCGGCAATCACCGTGATCGACAGACGCACCAGGGGGCGCACATCGGCAGCCAGGGTGCCATCGGCACGCGCCACCAGCACCACGTCGTATTCACTGGCCAGCCCGGCCATGACCTGGGCCACGCGCGGGTCCTTCGCGCGGGCGCGCTGCTCCAGCTTTTCCAGCAAAGCCACCTTGGCGGTGCTGTCCAGGGTGGCGATAGGGTCCAGGCCAGGATACAGGCTGCGTCCATTCGCTATTTTTTTAGGAGCTACTCGCACCCGCCCGCTTTGCGTAACAGACGAAATGGACCGCACAGTGCGCGCGGCGTCGAGCAGCGAGGCCTCGGAGATGTCGTCGGAATAGGCAAACGCCGTCTTCTCGCCACTGACGGCGCGCACGCCCACACCCTGGTCGATGGAGAACGAACCCGTCTTGACGATGCCCTCCTCCAGGCTCCAGCCTTCGCTGCGGGTGTACTGGAAGTACAGATCGGCATCGTCCACCTGGTGGGTGCGGATCTCGGCCAGCGCGCGCGCCAGGTGGCCCTCGTCGAGGCCAAACGGCGTGAGAAGCAACTGGCGGGCAACGTCGATGCGCTGAAGGGTGGGCGCGCGCTGTGGCGCAGCAGAGGGGGAGCGTGAGGACATGCAGCCATTTTAGGCGTGCAGGCATGCCCCGCGCCGGGCAGGGGCGCCCGCCTTCGCGCGGTTCGCAACGCCCTTCCGCCACCACGCTGCACGCCCGATCGGCCACCGAGCGCCAACCTCGCACAGGCCTTTGCGCCCAGGTGGCGGTCCAGGTCTCCTGCAGCCAACGTCCCGTGCTCTGCGGCCCGGCCATGTGCACAGCCACCCTTTTTCCAGGCTGTGCGGGGCAGGCGTTGCTTGCGCCGGCCAACGCACGGAGGTGCTGGCGGACACGATAAGGTTTGCGCAGCGCCATCCTGGCCCGAACTCACGCTGCAGCCATGGTGGCGCTCAACCTGCTGTCGGACAGCGGCTTTTCGGCGGCCAGTGCGGGGCGGAGCGCCAGAGCCGCGCACCGCCGACCGGGCCCAGCCGCAGGCACGCCCCAGAGGTCTCTCTAGGCGGACTGGTCGTCGGTCAGCGCGCCCGGCCCGTTGGCCTTGACCGACTCGATGCCCGCATCCCGCGCCTTTTCGCCCTTGTACCGCTGGCTTTGGCCAATGATCTGGCCATTGCCGGCCTTGAGTGTGAAATAGGGCGATCCGTCCTTGGCGCACAGGCGCCCGTAGCGGCCGTCATCGGGCGCATTCTTCCGCACGGACTCGATGCCGTTGAGCGCACTGGCCCGCGAGTCATACAGCTCGCTGGTCAGGATGACCTGCCCGTTGCCGGCCAGCAGGTTGAAGACGAACTTGTCGTTGCTCGATTTTTTCAGCTCAAACCTTGACGCCATGGAAAGAACCTCCGGGCTGATGCCAAGACACGGTTGGCCCCCGGTTTGTACCCCCATGCCCCGCCCTGCGCAATGCACGGCGGATGCCCCCTCACAGCGCGGGGCGGGCGTCCTTGGGATCGATGCGCTGGGACCGGGCTACCGACATCAGGATGCCCAGCGCCAGTCCCAGTGTGACCATGGCCGTGCCGCCGTAGCTAATGAAGGGCAGCGGCACCCCCACCACCGGCAGGATGCCGCTGACCATGCCCATGTTCACGAAGGCGTAGGTGAAGAAGATCATCGACACCGCGCCAGCCATGAGCCGCCCGAACAGGGTCGTCGCACCGACCGCAATGGCCAGCCCGCGCCACACGAGCAGCAGGAAGCACACGATCAGGAACAGGTTGCCCGCCAAGCCGAACTCTTCGGAAAAGGCCGCAAAGATGAAGTCGGTGGTGCGCTCGGGGATGAATTCAAGGTGGGTCTGCGTTCCCGCCATGAAGCCCTTGCCCAGCACGCCGCCCGAGCCAATGGCGATCATGCCCTGGATGATGTGAAAGCCCTTCCCCAACGGGTCGCGCGAAGGGTCCAGCAAGGTGCAGATGCGCTGCTGCTGGTAGTCGTGCAGAACGGCCCAGCGCACGCCTTCGGCACACAGCTGCGGCTCAAGGGACACCAGCAGCGCCACACCGCCCACACCGAGCAGTACCGGAGGAAGCACCAGCTTCCAGGACAGCCCCGCGAAAAAGATCACCGACAAGCCCGCCGCCAGCACCAGCAGCGACGTGCCCAGGTCGGGCTGCTTCATGATCAGCCCCACCGGAACGGCCAGCAGCAGCCCCGCAGCGGCGAAATCCAGCGGCCGCAGCTGGCCTTCGCGCTTCTGGAACCACCAGGCCAGCATCAGCGGCATCGCGATCTTGAGAATCTCGCTGGGCTGGATGACGACACCGAGGTTGATCCAGCGTTGCGCCCCTTTCTTGGTGATGCCGAACAGCGCCACCGCCACCAGCAGCACCACGCCCACCGAATACAGCGGCACGGCGAACGCCATGAGCTTCTGGGGCGGCACCTGCGCCACCATGAACAGGATGGCAGCGGCAATCAGCATGTTGCGGGCATGGTCCACGAACCGCGAGCCATGGTCATACCCCGACGAGTACATGGCCAGCAGTCCGGCACCGGCCAGCAACGCCACCACCAGGACGAGCGGCCAGTCAAACCCCTGGAACAGGGGCACGAAACGCTGGGAGAGAGTGGGCTTTTCAAAAACGGCGGCCATGCCGCAATTATCAGGCCCGGCCAGCCCCGCCTGCCGCCAGGGGCCTCGTCAGCCCGCCTGGCGGAAGGCCATCACGGCCTGGTTGCGCAGGGTACGCAGCAGGCCCAGCACCTTGTCGTCCACCACGATGCCCCCCGGCGAAGACTGGTCGGCGTAGATCAGTGCGAAGGGCTGGCCCTTGATCTGCAGCGGAAGCAGCAGGAAGGCCGGCGCGTTGATGCCTTGCACGTACCATTGCGGCAGCCGGGCCTGCATGCGCGCCTCGGTGGCGTCGTTGATGAGGGTGTCGGCCCCGCGCACGCAGACTGCCGCGAACAGGTCGTTGGCCGTTTTAAGGGGCACGCGCATGGCGCGCACGGCGCTTTCGCTGCCTTCCCCCAGGCCGAACCGCCCTGTCAGCAGGTCGGTGCGCGCCTCGCGCAGGCAAAACACCATGCGCCGGAATCCGAGGGCGCGGAACATGGTTTCCAGGATCATGCGCAGCACGTCATTGAGCTGGAAGTTCTCCACCATCGCATTGGTGATGTCCTGGATGCCGGCCGCCAGCACTTCGTTGACCTGCGCCGCCGACACCGTGCCCGTCGCCTGCGATTCCAGCACGGCGGGCAGCACCGAGGTATCGGCCGCGCGCAACTCAAGCGGCGCCAACGCGTCCTCGGGCGGGGTGGGAGCCCCTTGCGGCGCGGGCAGGCTCAGCAAACGGGCTGCCGCCGAACCGGGCTCTACCTGCAGGTCCAGCGCCTCGGCCAGCGCCACCAGCTTATGTCGCGCCCGCAGGGTGGCCTCGGCGATGGCGCTTGGCGTGAGCGCCAGCGTGCGCGCATAGCTCGCTGCAATCTGCTGCAAGCGGTCTTCGGTCTCGGTCTGGCCCTGCAGAAGCGTGTTGGCCACCTCGTTGGCCGCCATGGCCACCCAGCGCAGGCGCTCCACGCCCTGTTCGGGCGGGCGCATCGGCGGCGCCCCCATGGGCTTGCGCATGCAGCGCTGCAGGCTGTCGGGCAGGCCCCACACCCGCGCCACGCCAGCCCCGAGGTCTTCGAACCCCAGTCCCAGCACCTGCATGGCCGCAGACTCTTCGCCGCCTTCGAAACGCCCGGCCGCCACCAGGCTGCGTACCTGGCGCGCCTCTTCCGGGAAGTAGAACTCGCACAGCATGCGCCCCAGGTTCTGGAACATGGCGCCAATGAATGCCTCCTCGGCCATGTTGCCGGGGCTGCTGAGCTCGGCGGCCACCGAGCCCGCCATCATGGCGCGCAGGAATTCCTCGCGCATCTGGCTGGCGTGGGCCTTGTCCTGCATGTGGTCGAGCAGCACAAGGCTCAGGGCCATGTTGCGCACGGCATTGAAGCCCACCAGGCTGACCGCGCGCGACACCGTGCTGATGGTGCCCCGACTGGCGCGCGCGTAATGCACGCTGTTGACCAAGCGCAGCAGCTTGTTGGTCAGCGCCACATCCTTGAGGATCTCGTGGGTCAGGTCGCTGATGCTGTCGTCTTCCGAGTTGGCAACCCGCTGGATGCGGGCCACCGAATCCGACAGCGCGGGGAAGTCGCTCTTGTGGCGCATGCGCCGCAGCAAAAAATCAAGGGTGGCGTTGCTGGCGGCGGTGGGGGCGCTCACGGGCGCGGCCCAGGCGCGCAGGGCGTCGCGCAAGTCGCCCG
>NZ_ACQT01000243.1 GCF_000175235.1 Acidovorax delafieldii 2AN
CTGGATTGCGCAAGCGCCAGCGCTGGCGTTGGAGTTCGACGGTGGACGAATCCGCAGACGCGGAATCCGTTACTGCAGCTGTGCTGTCGCCGCCGCTACCGCCACCGCAAGCTGACAAGGTGGCTAGAAGAAGCAGGCTCGTAAGTCCGTTGCGACAATCGTTTCGAAGTGTGTGTCTATGAATCAGCGTCGTGCTCATGCAGATCGTTCAGTTAAAGGGGTTGCAAAAGGGGGCTGGCATAGGTCATATGCCGTTACAGGGCGATGCCCTGGAATCAGGCCGGGTTTTGGGGGTGTCGGGAGTAATAGAACTGCGCAACAAGCGGCTTGCTTGATGGCGTTGGCGACGGATAAAGAAGGCCGCGCCGACCTCAGACGTCACGATTATCCGAGGGGGGGTAACTCTAGACGCAACTGATTGTTAGCGCCGCAGCCCCCTGTCTACCGCTGCTTTTGCCTATAGTTCGGGCCCATTCAGAGCCCCCGGCAGTGTCCCGGCCCCGCGGGGCAGAAGGTAAAAATCGTGTAGCACAAAACTCAGGCTGGGTATGCGATTAGGGGGGCGACGCCACTGCAGAACCAGGGCATCAGCATCTACAAACGTCTCCGCCGCATTGAGAGGTTCGTTCATGTCGAGAGACAAACGCGCACCGTCCCGTTCCCTTGCAACACCTTCGTACATATTTCCATACAGCTTGGCCTGTGCAGGCGCATTGCGGGCGCTGATACCACTGGTGTTGATGAGGGTATTGTGGGCAAGCGTGATCTGACTGGAGTGGTTCACGTCCAGACCGGTGTCGTTGCAATGGGCTACAACGTTATTGGCTGCGAGACCCAATTGGTGTTCATAAGCTCGACAGTTCTTGTTTCGACAGGAACCTGGATCGGTGCCACCCCCGCCAAATGAGATACCTACGCGGACGCCGGGACGCGAGATATCGCTTGGGGAGCAGATAACCAGGTTGCGCTCGATGCGTCCGCCTTCACTGGCGCCTTTCATGAACATGCCGAACGAGACCATGTTGCCGTCGCTTTTGGCAAAGTTGCTGACCAGGTTGTCCTGCACTTTCCAGTAGTTGGCTCCCACCAGATCAAAAGGAACGACGGAACGCGAGGTGTCGCGCGGCGCTGTGTTTGTCAGCGTGTTGAAGGCCAGCAATCCGTGATCGGGCCACTCACCCTTGTCGCCATTGACCTTGATGTGGGCGTTGAAGTCCTGGATGTAGTTGTTGCGCAGGATGGTAAATGCGCCGCGGCCCACTACATGAAAAGCATGCTCGCAGTCGTCGTGGCGGAGGCAGGTGCCGTGGATATCGAGATTCTCAAACACCCAATAAGGCCGGTCCACCAGAACCCCCTCCATTTGTCCGAACTGGAGCCATACTGCGCCGGGTGTGTCCGTGCTGAGCACGATGGGTGCTGAAGAAGTGCCGTCATTGCCCAGCCGCAGGGTGTCCTCAAAAGGATAGAGGCCGGGCGCAATCACAATGCGAGTACCGGGCTTGGCCTGCAGCAGTGCCTGCCGGATTGCCTGTGGGCTGTCGACAGGGAGTACGGCGGTGATGCCGAGGCTGGATGCCGCAAGCGGTCGCGGCTGCCAACCTTTGCCGAGTGTGGGCAATGGGCCCATGGGTGGCGTACGCTCCACGCGGCGCTGAATCGCTTGCAGCGAGGGCAGCAGGACCCTCTCTATCTTGGCGTGACCTTCAAGCCGTTTTTTCAGGTAACGGATCAATTCCTGCGGGCTGCGGTTGTTTGCTTCGCCCCATAGGTTCTGTCCGGCAGGGGTGAGTGTCAGCCATACGCCCAAGGCAGTGCCGCCCGCCAGCACTAAAAAAGCCAGCAGACTGAATCGAGCGAACCGGGTCAGACGAAGTCTTGCCAAGGTCTTCATAACGCGCCACCATCATGCACGCTTCACGTGTCAGATTCAAACAGTGCAATGGATAGGGCAACATGAAAATCACAATGGTCGGGACGGGATATGTAGGTTTGGTCAGCGGGGCCTGCCTGGCCGAAGTGGGTAATGACGTGTTGTGTCTGGATGTGGACCTGGAAAAGGTCCGCATTCTGGAAGCTGGCGACATTCCGATTTTTGAACCTGGTTTGCAGGACATGGTGCAGCGCAATGTGGCTGCTGGTCGGTTGCACTTCACCACCGACGTGGAGCGCGCAGTGCACCACGGCACCATTCAGTTCATCGCGGTGGGTACGCCGCCCGGCGAAGACGGTTCGGCCGACATGCGGTATGTGCTGGCGGCGGCGCGCAATATTGGCCGCTTCATGACCGACTACAAGGTGGTAGTGGACAAGAGCACGGTGCCCGTGGGCACGGCCGACGGGGTGCAGGCGGCTATTGCGGACGAACTGCAACAGCGGGGCGTCCGCACGCCATATGCCGTTGTATCCAATCCCGAATTTCTCAAGGAGGGCGCGGCGGTCGAAGACTTCATGCGCCCGGATCGCATCATCATAGGTGCGTCCGACGAACAGGCCATTCTGCTGATGCGTGCGCTTTATGCGCCGTTCCAGCGCAACCGTGAACGCCTGATCGTGACCGACGCGCGCAGCGCCGAGCTCTCCAAGTACGCCGCCAATGCCATGCTGGCCACGCGCATCAGCTTCATGAATGAACTTGCCAATCTGGCAGAAACGTTGGGGGCTGATATTGAAATGGTGCGCCAGGGCATCGGCGCTGATCCGCGCATCGGCTACCACTTTCTTTACCCCGGCTGTGGTTATGGGGGCTCGTGTTTTCCCAAGGACGTGAAGGCGCTTATCAAAACCGCCACAAGTGAAGCAGGGCTGGATCTGAAGGTGCTCAGTGCGGTGGAGGCGGCCAACCAGGCGCAGAAACATGTGCTCGGCCGCAAAATCAGGCAGCGCCTCGGTGACGATCTGACCGGACGGCACTTCGCGGTCTGGGGACTGGCCTTCAAGCCCAACACGGATGACATGCGTGAAGCTCCCAGCCTGGAGCTGATCGCCGACCTGTTGGCTGCTGGCGCCACTCTGACGGCCTATGACCCCGCTGCCGTGCACGAGGCGCGGCGCCTGCTGGGCGAAGATCCGCGCATCCGCTACGCACAGAGCCCCAATGCAGCATTGCAGGACGCAGACGCCTTGGTCATCGTTACGGAATGGAAAGAGTTTCGCAGTCCGGACTTTGACTTGATCAGGTCCAGGCTCAAGCAGCCGCTCATCGTGGATGGCCGCAACCTGTACGACCCGGCTCTCGTGCGTGGTCAGGGGTTTGACTACCTGGCCATCGGTCGCTGAACGGATTGGGGCGGGGCGACCGCATGCCCCGCAATGCTGTTTTAAGCCCCTCTGCAGTGGGCCAAGCCTGGGTGACCTTGCCCGGCTTGCTGTTCGCGGCAGCGGCTGGGGCCGCCGCCGCGCAGCATCCCGTGTCGCCGGAATTGGTCTTGATTGTGCTGTCGGTGGTTGTTGCATGGGCCATGTTCAGGCCCGCTGATCTGTGGCTCATGCTGCCAGCCCTGCTACCGGTAGCCAATTTCGCCCCCTGGACGGGGTGGTGGTTGGTGGATGAGTCCGATCTTTTGGTGCTCGCCGCTATGGGCGGGGCATATATGCGCTGGGGCATTGATGGATGGTGCAAGCCCACGGCGGCACTCAACCGGACGCCGCGCAGCATGCAGTGGGTGTACGTCGTGTTGCCCCCCGTGCTGCTGATGGGGGTATGGCGCGGGCTGGACGATGCGCGTGGCGCAACAACCTGGGCCGCGTTGCTGGAGGAACTGTGGAACCAGGGGTTCTATGGGGACTACGATTTGCCAGGCAACACCTTGCGTGTGGCCAAGAGCCTGGCGTGGGTGCTGCTGCTGATGCCTGTGTTGTACCGTTCGGGCCGGGGGGCGCCCCTGCGGCTGGCGCGAGGCATGCTTGGCGGGCTATTTCTTGTCTGCGCCGGAGTGCTGTGGGAGCGTTGTGTCTATGTCGGCCTCCTTGATTTCAATGACCGTTATCGCATCACGGCATGGTTCTGGGAGATGCACGTCGGTGGAGGTGCCGTTGATGCCTACCTGGTGTTGGCGTTGCCGTTTGCGTGGTGGGCTGCATGGTCCTCTCCGCGCGGCTGGCGTTGGTGCGCTTCGGCAGTGCTGGTGTTGCTGGCGATCTATGCGGTACTCACGACATATTCCCGCGGCGTCTACTTGTCCGTGGCGCTCACCTCGATTGCGCTGGCCATATTGGCGCACAAGTACCGTTTCGTTGCTCCTGACGATTCAGCGTGGCATCAGTGGGCGACGGTGTGCCTGCTGGTTGCCTTGATGGCTGAAACGCTGGGCGTTCTGCAGGGCGGTGCCTTCATGTCGGATCGTCTGTCACGCTCGAATGCTGATCTTTATCAGCGCATTGCCCATTGGCAGCGCGGTCTGGGGTTGTTGAATACGCCAAGCCAGTGGGTGTGGGGGCTGGGGGCGGGACGAATTCCAGCGCACTACAGCACGCACACCGTGGAAGAGGCACTGCCCGGTCGCGTGCGGTGGACGCACAGCGCTGACGGAAGCTTCCACGTCTGGTTATCAGGGCCCACTCGATCTGATGTAAAGGGATCTCTTGGGCTCGCGCAGCGAGTGGCTCTGACGCCTGATGGGGGCTATCGTGTCCGCCTGCGCGGGCGTATGGAATCACCCATGCGCCTGCAGATTCAGTTGTGCGAACAGCATCTGTTGTATGCCTTCCATTGCCAGAGTCGCACACTCCAATTGCGCGCATCAAGCAATCCAGCGACTGGCTGGATTGACTTGCCTTTGCTGGGACCCGCTTTTGCGCCGCATGGAATCTGTTCTGCATGGAAGGATGGCGTCCTGTCCATTGCGGTATTGGAGGCGAAGGAGCCAATACGCCTGGATGCGGTGGAACTGATCGATCCGGAGGGCAGGCAGGTACTCAAAAATTCAACCTTTGCATTAGGTCCCCGCTATTGGGGGCGTATTGCCTATGAAAATTTTTTACCTTGGCATATAGACAACCTGCTGTTGGAACTCTTGATCGAGTGGGGGTTTTTCGGCCTGGTGGCAGTGACGGCGGTGGCAGTGTGGGCGTTGATGATGGCCGTCCAGGGTATTGGTCGTCACCAGCCTCTGGCATTGTTCGTGATGGGTTCGATTTTTGCCACCTTTTTAATTGGTGGGGTCGTTAGTGTTATTGAGTTTCCCCGTGTATCTACTATGCTGTGGTTGTTGCTTGTCGTATCACCGCTGGTCCGCGAGGGCATCCTGCT
>NZ_ACQT01000242.1 GCF_000175235.1 Acidovorax delafieldii 2AN
ACGATGTGGGGTTTTTGTTGTCTGCAATGGGCCCAAATCAGCCCATGTGCAGGCCACCGTTGACCGAGAAATCCGCTCCGGTGGCGTAGCCCCCTTCGTCGGACGCCAGCCAGGCGATGATGGAAGCGATTTCGCTGGGCTCGCCCAGGCGCTTCACTGGAACGGTGGACACAATCTTTTCCAGCACGTCAGGACGGATGGCCTTCACCATGTCGGTTCCGATATAGCCAGGGCTCACGGTGTTCACCGTAACGCCCTTGGTGGCCAGTTCTTGCGCCAGCGCCATCGAAAAACCATGCATGCCGGCCTTGGCGGCCGAGTAATTGGTCTGGCCGGCCTGGCCTTTTTCGCCATTCACGCTGCTGATGTTGATGATGCGGCCCCAGCCCTTTTCCACCATGTCGGCCACCACCTGCTTGGTGACGTTGAACATGCTGTTGAGGTTGGTTTCGATGACCTGGTCCCAGTCATCGCGGGTCATCTTGAGGAACATGCGGTCACGCGTGATACCAGCGTTGTTCACCAGCACATCGATCGGGCCATGCTCGGCCTTGGACTTCGAGAAAGCTGCGACGGTCGAATCCCAGTCGCCCACATTGCCCACCGATGCGTAGAAGGTGTAGCCAAGGGCCTTCTGCTCATCCAGCCATTTCTGGTAATCACGCGTTGGGCCGCAACCTGCGATGACCGTGAACCCATCCTTGTGCAGGCGCTGGCAAATGGCGGTGCCGATGCCGCCCATGCCGCCGGTGACGTACGCTACTTTCTGGCTCATTTGATTTCTCCTGGTTGTGATGCGCGCTCTGTGCCCACTCTAACCAAGAATTGATGCACTGCAGTGAAGGAAAACACTGAAGCGTTTGTTTTTCAGCAGGGCCTGCGCTTGCCTGCAACAGCGCCGCGCCCGCCGGGGGCAGGATTGGGGAGAAATGGCGCAGCGGCCGCGGGCCCCGCCCCCCCCTCTACCCACCCCTTTCAGGGCAGATGGGCCCTGCGTCAACGAGGGCATTGAACAGCAATGGCAGGTGCCGGCTTGGCACCTGCCAGCCCTGCGGTGGAATGCCGCAGGGTGAGGGGTTAGCGCTCCAGCGCCAGCGAAACGCCCATGCCTCCGCCGATGCACAGCGCCGCCAGGCCCTTCTTCGCGTCGCGGCGCTGCATCTCGTGCAACAGCGTCACCAGGATGCGGCAACCCGAGGCACCGATGGGGTGGCCGATGGCGATGGCGCCACCGTTCACGTTGACCTTGGCGGGGTCGATGGCCAGCTCTTTGTTGACGGCGCACGCCTGGGCCGCAAAAGCCTCGTTCAGCTCGAACAGATCGACGTCGGCGGCGTTCCAGCCGGCGCGCTGCAGCGCCTTGCGCGAAGCAGGCACGGGGCCCATGCCCATGGTGGCCGGATCGAGGCCGGATGTGCCGAACGCCGCAATGCGCGCCAGCGGCTTCAGGCCCAGGGCCGCCGCCTTCTTCGCGCTCATCACCACCACGGCGGCGGCACCGTCGTTGATGCCCGATGCGTTGCCGGCCGTCACGGTACCCGCCTTGTCAAAGGCCGGGCGCAGACCGGCCAGCACGTCGGCACTGGTCTTGCGGTTGAGGTATTCGTCCATGTTGAACAGGATCGGATCACCCTTCTTCTGGGCCAGGCTCACGCCGACGATCTCATCGACGAACTTGCCCGCGTCCTGTGCGGCGGCAGCCTTTTGCTGGCTGGCCAAGGCCAGGGCGTCCTGCATTTCACGCGTGATGCCGTATTGCTTGGCCACGTTCTCGGCGGTGATGCCCATGTGGTACTGGTTGTAGACGTCCCACAGGCCGTCGACGATCATCGAATCGACCATCTTCCAGTCGCCCATGCGCTGGCCCTCGCGCGAGCCATTGAGCACGTGCGGGGCCAGGCTCATGTTCTCCTGGCCGCCCGCTACCACGATCTCGCTGTCGCCCCAGGCCACCGCCTGGGCTGCCAGCATCACGGCCTTGAGGCCCGAGCCACACACCGCGTTGATGGTGAGCGCTGGCGTTTCCTTGGCTACGCCAGCCTTCATGGCCGCCTGCCGCGCAGGGTTCTGGCCCACGCCAGCCGCCAGCACCTGGCCCATGATGACTTCACCGATCTGGTCGGACGCCAGCCCCGCACGGGCGATGGCCTCACGGATCACGATGGAACCCAGTTCGGTGGCAGGAGTCTTGGCCAGCGCGCCGCCAAACTTGCCCACGGCAGTGCGGGCAGCCGAAACGATAACGATGTCTTCCATGGAATGTCCTTGTGGTTGGAGGGTATTGCAGTGTGATTCTCGCAGCGCTCGCGGTCAGTGCTTTTGCGTATCAGCCGATGGCGGCGCCACGAACGCACCGACAATCAAAGCAGCGGGGCCACCCGCGCCTTGCGCAAAATCCGCCACGCCGTGCTGGCGGCGCATCTTTTGACGGCAAGACGGCGATCTGCCCACGGCGCGCTCCGTGTCACGCCTTTTGCTTGACATAGCGGCCCGGCGCCGGTTCGATGGACTTGAACCGGGGGCCCTTGCCATAGCCCTTCGGGGCGGCGATCTGCCGGCCGGCATGGCCCTTGAGCCAGTCGGACCAGTCGGTCCACCAGCTGCCCGGGTGTTCGGTGGCCCCTTCGAGCCACTGTGCCAGCGTGGCAGGCAGCTTGCCGTCGGCGCGAATCCAGTGGCTGCGTTTGCCTTTGGCGGGCGGGTTGATGACGCCTGCAATGTGGCCTGAGGCCCCCATCACAAACCGCTTCTTGCCCGGCAGCACCTGGGTGGAGCCGTAGGCCGCGTTGATGGGCACGATATGGTCTTCGCGCGAGCCGTAGATGTAGACCGGCAGCGTGAGGTTGCCCAGGTCCATCTTCTCGCCGCACACGGTCAGCTTGCCAGGCTTGACCAGATTGTTTTCAAGATAGAAGTTGCGCAGGTACCAGGCGTAGAACGGGCCCGGCAGATTGGTGCTGTCACTGTTCCAGTACAGCAGGTCGAAGGGCGGCGGCGTCTCGCCCTTGAGGTAGTTGCCCACCACGTAGTTCCACACCAGGTCGTTGGGGCGCAGAAAACTGAAGGTCGATGCGAGGTCCTGACCCTTCATGAGGCCGCCATGCCCCATCTGCAGTTCGCGGAACTTCACCGACGCTTCGTCGATGAACACGTCCAGGATGCCCGTGTCGGTGAAATCGATCAGCGTGGTGAGAAACGTGGCGCTGGCCACGGGCTCGTCGCCCCGCGCGGCCAGCACTGCCAGCGCGTTGCACAGGATGGTGCCCCCCACGCAAAAGCCCAGCGCGTTGATCTGCTCGGCGCCCGTGATGTTCTGCACCACGTCGATGGCCGCCATGGCACCGTCTTCCACATAGTCGTCCCAGGTCTTGTGGGCCAGGGACTCATCGGGATTGCGCCAGCTCACCACAAACGTGCGGTGACCCTGCTCCACGGCATAGCGGATCAGCGAATTCTCGGGCTGCAGGTCGAGGATGTAGAACTTGTTGATGCATGGCGGCACGAGCAGGAACGGCCGCTCGTAGACCCTGGCGGTGAGCGGTTTGTATTCCAGCAACTGGAACAGTTCGTTCTCGAACACCACGGCGCCTTCAGTGGTGGCCACGTTGCGGCCCACCTCGAACAGGCTCTCGTCGGTCATCGACACGTGGCCCTGGCTGATGTCGTGCAGCAGGTTCTGCATGCCTTTGGCGATACTCTCGCCTTTGGTCTCCAACGCTTTTTTCTGCGCCTCGGCGTTGAAGGCGAGGTAGTTGCTGGGCGCCATGGCGGCCATCCATTGCTCCACTCCAAAACGGATGCGGGCGCGGGTTTTCGGATCGGCCTCGACGGCGTCGGCCAGGGCCATCAGCGTGCGGGCATTGAGCAGGTAGGCCGCGGCCGAAAAGGCCGCCACGGGGTTGGCGGCCCAACCGTCGCCGGAGAAGCGGCGGTCTTTCACCTCCGGGGCGGCCTGCAGGCCCTGCGCCCACAGCTGCTGAGCGTCGTGCAGGTATTGCTGTTGCAATGCCTTCAGCTTGGCCTGGGAGAACTGCACCGGCGCCGCACCCGGCAGCAGCCCGGCGGGCTCGGCCGACGTGAGGGATTGCAGCGCCTTCGACCAGCTTTCACCGAAAATCTGCTGGAATTGCTGGGCGCCTTGGGCCCAGAGTGCTTCAGAATTCATGTTGCTTCCTCAAACGTTGGTCGGTCGCACGGGGCTTGCAGCCCATTGTTGCCCACCCGCATCCGCAAGGCAACCTCCACAGCATCTTTCGCTCCCATTCCAATGTACCTCGTAGTGATTGCTTGGCTGTATGTCACCCTCATGATGGCCGTGGCCGAAGCCACCAGCAGCACCGGCGGCCTGCTGGGCGCTTTCTTCACGTTCTTGCTCTATGGGGTGCTGCCCGCGGGCATCGTGGCGTACATCCTGGGCACGCCCGGGCGCAAGCGGGCCATCAAGGCGCGCGAGCAGGCGCAGCAGGCGGCCTACGACGCCGAGCAGGCAACCCTGCGCGCAACATCCTCCACAGCCAGCGCGGGCCCAGCTGGCGAGGCAGATTTGGTGGGCACGGGCTCAGCCGCGCCAGATGCAGGCGGCCATACGGCCGCTGCCACCGAGAGCCCGCTGATCGCGCCGGTACGAAAAGAACCGTGAGGCATTGCCCACGGTGCACCAGGGCGCGCTGCTGTCATTGCCATAAATCTGGGTGATGCCCAGCGCGCGCAGGCGCAGACGCGCCAGCGCCGCCAGATCGGCCAGGTATTTGCCACCGCCCTGCGCCGCAAAGCAGGCTTGCGCCGCCGGGAGGTGCGCGCAGAATGCCTCGCGCACCTCGGCACCCACCTCGAACGCCGAAGGGCCGATGCACGGGCCAAGCCACGCCATGGTCTGGGCGGCAACCATGCCGATTGCTTCTTTTTTTATAGCTGATTGCGCTTGTCCTGTAAGCGCCAGCGCCGAAAATCGCTCAAAAACAACCTCCAGCACACCCACCCCGCCCTGCCCCGCCAAGCCGCGCCAGCCTGCATGCGCTGCCCCCACCACGGCGCCCGATTGGTGGGCCAGCAGCACGGGCAGGCAGTCGGCCACCATGATGGTGCACACCGCATCCTGCTGGGTGGCCAGGCAGGCGTCGGCCTCGGTGCCATCGGGCGTGGCGCGGTCGAGGGTGACCACGCTGGTGCCGTGCACCTGGTTCAGGAAGACGGCGCGGGCCCCCGGGCTAGCGCCCCGCACGGCAGCCTGCAGGATCTGCCGATTGGCCTGCACGGCACGGGGCTCGTCGCCCACATGGCTGCCCAGGTTGAGGCTGGCATACG
>NZ_ACQT01000241.1 GCF_000175235.1 Acidovorax delafieldii 2AN
GCCAGCCAGGCGCCGCAGGCCGATGCCGTCATCACCGGCGTGGCGTGGACGCGCGAGCGCGTCATCCTTCCCCCCGACGTTGTCTTCGAAGCCACCCTGCTGGACGTGACCCAGCCGGAGCTGCCCCCGGTGGTGCTGGGCCGCCAGCGCAGCGCCTCGGCGGGACAGGCGCCCTATGCCATTGCCATTCCGTACCTGGCGGCCCGGTTCGCACCGCAGCGGCGCTACGAAGTGCGCGCGACCGTGACGCTGGAGGGGCGGCTGCTCATGGCCTCGGACCGGCGCCATCCCGTGCCGCAGGATGCCGCCTTCCGCCGTGTGGACGTGCCCCTGCAGCGCTGGCCCGCGCTGGATGCCACGGTGCAGGCCGAGGTGCCCCTCATGCTCACGCACTGGCAACTGACCGAGATCGAGGAAGAGGCCGTGGCCCAGCCTGCCCGGGGCGGGGTCGCACCGTACCTGGTCCTGCAAGCGGAGGAGGCGCGGGCGGCCGGCTCGGGCGGATGCAACCGCTTTTTTGCCGACTACGTGGTGCAGGGTGATCGGCTGCGTTTTGGCCGGGTGGATTCAGGCATCACGCTGTGCCTGCCGGGCAGCGCGGCCGAAACGCGCTTTTTCGACGCGCTGTCGCGCGTGGTGGGCTTTTGGCAGGAGGGCCCTCAGTTGCTGCTGCAGGGCGGCGACGGCAGGACGCTGCTGCGCTTCAAAGCGGTGCAGGCCGAGCCGCGCTGACGAGCTTGGCTATCAATAAGCGCCGCAACGCCGCAACGCCGCAGACCGCATGGCGCAACTTCAGCGGGCGGTGAGGCGCTCCAGGGCCTCGCGGTACTTGGCGGCCGTTTTCTCGATCACGTCTTGCGGCAGCCGGGGCGCGGGCGCGGTCTTGTCCCAGGGCTTGCCGTTGACCTTGGCCTGCTCGAGCCAGTCGCGCACGAACTGCTTGTCGTAGCTGGGCGGGTTCTCGCCCCGGGCCAGCGCCTGCGCATAGCCCTCGACGGGCCAGTAGCGCGAGCTGTCCGGCGTGAGCACTTCGTCCATCAGCACCAGCGTGCCGTCGGGCGCCAGGCCGAACTCGAACTTGGTGTCGGCAATGATCATGCCCTTGGTGAGGGCGATGGCGGCGGCCGCCTTGTAGATGGCGATGCTCAGGTCGCGGATCTTCGTGGCCAGGTCCCGGCCGATCATCTCGACCGTGCGCTCGAACGTGATGTTCTCGTCGTGCTCGCCCGCGGCGGCCTTGGCGGCGGGCGTGTAGATCGGCTCAGGCAGCCGGGCTGCGTTGGTCAGGCCCGCGGGCAGGGGCACGCCGCACACGGATTGCGACTCCTGGTATTCCTTCCAGCCGCTGCCGGCCAGGTAGCCGCGCACAACGGCCTCGACCGGAATGGGCTGCAGGCGCTGCACCAGCATCGAGCGGCCACGCACCTGTTCCACTTCGGCGGGGCTGACCACGCTTTCGGGCGCCTGCCCGGTGAGGTGGTTGGGGCAGATGTGGCCGAGCTTGTCGAACCAGAACAGTGCCATTTGCGTGAGCAGCGCGCCCTTGCCGGGGATGGGCTCGCCCATGATCACGTCGAAGGCAGAGAGGCGGTCGCTGGCCACCATGAGGATGCGGTCGTCGCCCACGGCGTAGTTGTCGCGCACCTTGCCGCGTGCCAGCAGGGGCAGGGAGGTCAGGGTCGACGTGTGCAGGGCAGAGGTGCTGGGCTGGGTCATGGTGGTGGTGCGGGCGCTGCGGAATGGGGGCAGCCCGGGCCCCGGGATTGTTAAAAATTGCGAGCGGCCTGGGTGGCTGCGGGCAGGCTGATTTTAGCGGCGGCGAGTGAGGGAATTTTGTGCAGCGGGCCGGCAAGACCCCCGGCGCAGCGCGGGTGTGGCTCGGCGCCGCAGTGGGCCCTGTCCCCTCGCGCTGGGGATGTCGGAGCACAAAGCAGGGTGCCCACTGCATGGCGATGCGCCGTGAGGGGCGGCCCCCTGGCGCATGGCCCTGGAACCTGAGCATTGTGCGCGCTTTTGGGGGTGCAGGCACCTTTGCCGGCATAACCCAGCAGCCCAAGGCGGTATGGGATTGCTTTTGCTTGGGCGCGGGGGCATAGTGAATTCACGTCAACGGATGCATCCAAGTTCGCCGGGCCGCTTCTCTGATCCAGGGCGGCATTTCTTTCACCGAGAGCCACAGGAGACTTATCTATGAACTTGACGATCAGCGGTCACCACCTCGAAGTTACCCCTGCCTTGCGCAGTTACGTCACTACCAAGCTGGATCGGATCACGCGCCATTTCGACCAGGTGGTAGACGTCAAGGTACTGCTGACAGTAGAGAAACAGAAGGAAAAGGAGAAACGGCAGCGAGCGGAATGCAACATTCGTGTCAAAGGGAGTGATTTGTTTGCAGAAAGCTCCCACGCCGACCTCTACGCCGCAGTGGACGAGCTGGTGGACAAGATGGACCGCCAGGTCGTGCGCCACAAGGACCGCATCCAGGAACACCACGACGCCTCCAAACGTGAAATGCACGCCTGAGCCCATGCAGGTACGACCTGCCGGCCGCAGCCGCCCTTTGGGCGGTTTTTTCTGCCCTGCTCTTTTCCCTCAGGGTTTCTGCCAATGTGTGCATAATTGTTTCCCTCACCATGAATCGACTCGCCTCCATCCTGCCCTCCGCTCAAGTGCTTGTGGGCGTTGACGCCACGAGCAAGAAGCGTGCTTTTGAAGAAGCGGGTCTCCTGTTCGAAAGCCAGCACGGTCTGTCGCGCGCACTGATCACCGACAGCCTTTTCGCGCGCGAGCGCCTGGGCTCCACGGGCCTCGGGCATGGCGTGGCCATTCCGCACGGCCGCATCAAGGGGCTCAAGGCGCCCATGGCGGCGGTGTTCCAACTGGCACAACCGATCGGCTTCGACGCACCGGACGAACTGCCGGTCAACCTGCTGATTTTTTTGCTGGTGCCCGAAGCTGCAACGCAAAAGCACCTCGAAATCCTCTCGGAAATCGCCGAGCTGCTCAGCGATTCGTCGCTGCGCGAAAAGCTCAAGGCCTGCGGCGATGCCTCGGAGCTGCACGGCATGATTGCCGGCTGGCAGTCCACCCAGGCCGCCTGAGGCGCTGCGGCACCCCTCCTTCCACCTTCGCTCGACTGCCTTGAAACCCAACGTCGTCAGCGCCGATGTCCTGTTCGAGGAGTTCCGGGGCACCCTGAAGTGGGAATGGGTGGCGGGCCTGGGCGCTTCCGAGCGCCGCTTCGACGAGGTGGCCGTGCGTTCTGCGCGCTCGGGCGCCGATCTGGTGGGCTACCTGAACTACATCCACCCGTACCGGGTTCAGATCCTGGGCGAGCGCGAAGTGGCGTATCTGACCAGCGCCTCGCCGGACGACTGCAAGCGCCGCATTGCCCGCATCGTCACCCTGGAGCCCCCGGTGCTGGTGCTGGCCGATGGGCAGACTGCGCCGGATGCGCTGCTGTCCATGTGCGAGCGCGCCCAGATCCCGATGTTCTCCACGCACGAGTCGTCGGCGTTTGTCATCGACGTGCTGCGGGCGTACCTGTCCAAGCATTTCGCCGATCGCACCACCATGCACGGCGTGTTCATGGACATCCTGGGCCTGGGCGTCATGATCACGGGCGAATCGGGCCTGGGCAAGAGCGAACTGGGGCTGGAGCTGATCTCGCGCGGCAACGGCCTGGTGGCCGACGACGCGGTGGACCTGTTCCGCATCAACCAGACCACCATCGAGGGCAAGTGTCCCGAGTTGCTGCAGAACCTGCTGGAGGTGCGCGGCATTGGCCTGCTCGACATCCGCGCCATCTTTGGCGAAACGGCCGTGCGCCGAAAGATGCGCCTCAAGCTCATCGTGCACCTGGTGCGCAAGGAGACCCTGGAGCGCGAGTACGAGCGCCTGCCCTACGAGCCGCTCACGCAGGACGTACTGGGCGTGCCCGTGCTCAAGGTGGTGATCCAGGTGGTGGCCGGGCGCAACATCGCCGTGCTGGTGGAAGCCGCCGTGCGCAACACCATTTTGCAATTGCGCGGCATCGACACCTACCAAGAGTTCGTGGAGCGGCACCGCCGCGCCATGGAACGCGACACGGGTGGCTAGCTTGCTTTGTATTTGATAGCTGCCAGCGCTTGGTGGATAAGCGCTGCAGCCGGTTGAGGCCAAAATTCTGCCGCAACTGGCGCGTCCTCTACGCCAGTGCTCCCGCGCAAGGGCCGCCAAGCTGTGCGAATGCCGTCTTCACTCCGTGCGCTGGGAGCGTCCGCCCTCTGAGGGGATGGCGCCGAAGGCGACGCAGGGGGCTTACTTCTTTGCGCAGTTGGCGCACTGTCCGTACAGCGCCATGGTGTGGTCCTGCACCAGCCATCCCTTGGCCTTGGCGATGGCCTGCTGGCGCTTTTCGATCTCGGGGTCGTAGAACTCTTCCACCTTGCCGCAGGACGTGCACACGAAGTGGTCGTGGTGCTGGCCTTCGTTGAGCTCATAGACCGCCTTGCCGCTCTCGAAGTTGCTGCGGATCAGGATGCCGGCCTGCTCGAACTGCGTGAGCACGCGGTAGACCGTGGCCAGCCCGATGTCCGAGCGCTCTTCCAGCAGGACACGAAAGACATCTTCGGCCGTCATGTGGCGCTGCGCGCCCTTCTGGAAAATCTCCAGGATCTTCAGGCGCGGCAGGGTGGCCTTCAGCCCCGTGCTTTTGAGTTCGTCGATATTCGTCATGACCGTGTCTTTCGTGCGTCGGCGGGCTCGACCAGGCCCGCAGGACCAGCCGCTACAATGGATTGATCATATCCTTACGACCCTTCTCCATGCCCGTCCAAGCCCATCGCAGCGCCCGTCTGGGCGTGACCTTGTTCATTGGCGCCTGCCTGACTGCCATGGCAGGCTGCAGCAGCCTGAATGGCGCCGGCAGCCGCCTGGCCAGCGTCGTGACGCCTTACCGGGTGGACGTGGTGCAGGGCAATTTCGTCTCGCGCGAGCAGGTCGAGGCGCTGCAGGCCGGCATGAGCCGCCAGCAGGTGCGCGACATTCTCGGCACGCCGCTGGTGACCAGTCTGTTCCATGCGAACCGCTGGGAATACGTGTTCACGCTCAAGCGCCCCGGCCAGGATATCGAGACGCGCAAGCTCACCGTGTTCTTCCAGGGTGACGTGCTGGAGCGCTTCGAGGGCGACACCATGCCGTCCGAGACCGAGTTCGTGGCGTCCCTCGGGTCGCGTTCCGGCAAGGGCAAGGTGCCCGTGCTGGAGGCCACTGAGGCCCAGCTCGCCCGCTTCCCGGCGCCCGAGCGGGCAGCCAAGGCGCCCCCCGCGC
>NZ_ACQT01000240.1 GCF_000175235.1 Acidovorax delafieldii 2AN
GTCGATTCGCCAGCCTGCATCGTTCTGCGGCATCACCGGCATCAAGCCCACCTATGGCCGCGCCAGCCGATACGGCATGATCGCGTTCGCCTCCAGCCTCGACCAGGCCGGCCCCATGGCCCGCTCGGCCGAAGACTGCGCGCTGCTGCTGTCCGCCATGTGCGGCCCCGACCCGGACCGCGACTCCACGTCGCTTGATGTGCCTGCCGAGAACTTCAGCGCGAAGCTCAACGACAGCATTGACGGCCTGCGCATCGGCATTCCCGCCGAGTTCTTTGGCGAAGGTCTGGCGCCCGATGTGCGCGCCGCCGTCGATGGGGCGCTCAAGGAATACGAGAAGCTCGGCGCCAAGCTCGTGCCCATCAGCCTGCCGCGCACCGAGCTGTCCATTCCGGTCTACTACATCATTGCCCCGGCCGAGGCGTCGTCCAATCTCAGCCGCTTTGATGGCGTGAAGTTTGGCCACCGCGCCAAGGACTACACCGATCTGGTGGACATGTACAAGAAGACGCGCGCCGAAGGCTTTGGCGACGAGGTCAAGCGCCGCATCATGATCGGAGCCTATGTGCTCTCCCATGGCTACTACGACGCCTATTACCTGCAAGCGCAAAAGATCCGCCGCATGATCGCGGACGACTTCCAGAACGCGTTCAAGGATTGCGACCTGATCGCCGGCCCCGTGGCCCCCTCGGTGGCCTGGAAGCTGGGCGACCACGGCAACGACCCGCTGGCAGACTACCTCGCCGACATCTTCACCCTGCCCGGCTCGCTGGCCGGCCTGCCCGGCATGAGCGTGCCCGCCGGTTTTGGCGAAGGCGGCATGCCCGTGGGCCTGCAGTTGCTGGGCAACTACTTCCAGGAAGCCCGCCTTCTGAACGCTGCGCATCGCCTGCAGCAAGCCACCGATTTTCACCTCCGCCAACCCGGAGGTCTGTGACATGACGACGACCAGCAAATTGATCCACGGTTATGAAGTCGTCATCGGCTTCGAAACCCACACCCAGCTCGCCACGCAGAGCAAGATATTCAGCCGCGCCCCCACGGCCTTCGGCGCCGAGCCCAACACCCAGGCCTGTGCGGTAGACCTGGCTCTGCCCGGCACCCTGCCAGTGATGAACCGCGAAGCCGTGGCCTGCGCTATCAAATTAGGACTGGCCCTGGGCTCCCACATTGCGCCCGTGAGCATTTTTGCTCGCAAGAACTACTTCTACCCCGACCTGCCCAAGGGCTACCAGATCAGCCAGTTCGAGATTCCGGTGGTGCAGGGCGGCGAGGTCGAGTTCTTTCTGGGTGACGAGAAGAAGACCGTGCGCCTGGTGCGCGCCCACCTCGAAGAAGACGCGGGCAAATCGCTGCATGAAGACTTCATCGGCCAGAGTGGTATCGACCTGAACCGCGCGGGCACGCCGCTCTTGGAGATCGTGACCGAGCCCGACATGCGCTCGTCCGAAGAGGCCGTGGCCTATGCCAAGGAGCTGCACAAGATCGTCACCTGGATCGGCATCTGCGACGGCAACATGCAGGAAGGCAGCTTCCGCTGCGATGCCAACGTGTCCGTACGCAAGCCTGGCCAGCCGCTGGGCACGCGCCGCGAGATCAAGAACCTGAACTCGTTCAAGTTCATGCAGCAGGCCATCGACTACGAAATCCGCTGGCAGATCGAGCAGATCGAAGACGGCCACGCGATCCAGCAGGCCACCGTGTTGTTCGACCCGGACACGGGCGAAACGCGCGCGATGCGCACCAAGGAAGATGCAGCGGATTACCGTTACTTCCCCGATCCGGACCTGCCCCCGCTCCATATTTCGGAGCGGTGGGTACAGGAAGAACGTGCGCTGATGGCGGAATTGCCCCGTGCCATGGCCGCACGCTTCGTGGCGGACTACAGCCTTCCAGAGTACGACGCCACCACGCTCACGCAGAGCAAGGCCATGGCGGCTTACTTCGAAGCCGTGGCCAAAGCCTGCAGCCAGCCCAAGCTGGCCAGCAACTGGATCATGGGCGAGGTGTCTCGCCGCCTGAACATGGCCGAGATCGGCATGGAGCAGGTCCCGGTGTCTGCAGCGCAGCTCGCTGCACTGATCGCTCGCATTGCCGACGGCACCATCTCCAACAATGCGGCCAAGCAGGTGTTTGACGCACTGTGGAATGGTGAATCCGCCGACGTGGACGCGGTCATCGAATCCAAGGGCCTCAAGCAGATGAACGACACCGGCGCGCTGGAGAAGATCGTCGACGAGGTGATCGCCGCGAACGCCGACAACGTGGCCCAGTTCCGCGCTGGCAAGGACAAGGCCTTCAATGCCCTGGTTGGCCAGATCATGAAGGCCAGCAAGGGCAAGGCCAACCCGCAGCAGGTCAACGAGTTGCTGCGCGCACGTCTGGCTGGCTAGTCTTGCGCGGCGGCGCGTTCTGTGCCGCCGCGGCGCTTTCAGCGCGCGGCTGCGGGCACCGGCACTTCCGAAGAAGCGCCCGCCAGGGGCGCGTGCTGCGCGGCCCAGAGCCTGCGCAGCTGTGCCAGTTCGCTGTCGAACCGTGCGTGGATGCGGCGCTTTTCCTGGTCCTGCCCTGCCAGGAAGCGCCGTTGCTCTTCAATGCCGTCCTCGTTCTCGGCAATCTTGCGCCGCAAGGCCATGGGCGCCTTGGACGGGTCGCGCTTGTAGAACTCCATCTCGGTGTCGAGCGTCTTGCGCTGCTGCTGAAGATCGGTCACGCGCTTTTCCGCGATGCGCGTGACGTCGTCCACGAGCTGGATGGCTGCCGCCCTTTCCACGTCATGGGCGGCCTTGTCCGGGTAGCGCGCAGTGAGCGCGCGCTCGCGGCGGCGCTCTTCCTGCTGGCGGATGCGCTCCTCCGCCTCCTTGCGGCGTTGCGCTTCGAGGGTGGCCCGCTCCTGCTCGGTGAGCGAAGGGCCGATCTGGCGGCGCACGGTGCCCGAGGGGCCTAACTCGCGCTGCTCGCGGTCCACACATTCAGCAATGGGACGGTCGGCAGTAAGCCGGCGCCCTTGACGGTCGACACAGGTATAGATGCTGCCCGCACTGGACTGCGCCCACGCGCTAGACCCCAGCACACTGGCCGCCACCCCAACGCTTACGACCCACGCCCATCTGCTCAACTGGATGATCCTTCGTTGACTCCGTAACGCTGGCGATAGGCCAGCACCCGCTCGTGATGCGCGCTCATCTCCGCCCCACCACCCTTTTGCGACAGGTACAGCAATAAGTCTGCCAACGTTGCGATGGCACAGACTTCCATGCCGAGTTGCTGACGCACGTACTGCACCGCGCTGTGCGCAACGTCCTGGCCATTCTCGGTGGCTTTCTCCTGGCGGTCCAGTGCAATGGCCACCGCGTGGGGCACGGCACCCGCTGCGCGGATGATGGCAATCGACTCGCGGGCAGCCGTGCCGGCCGACATCACGTCATCCACGATCAGCACACGCCCCTTGAGCGGCGCGCCCACCAGCGTGCCGCCCTCGCCATGGTCCTTGGCCTCCTTGCGGTTGTAGGCGAAGGGCACATTGCGCCCTTGGCGTGCCAGCTCCACAGCCACCGTCGCAGCCAGGGGAATGCCCTTGTAGGCGGGGCCGAACACCATGTCGAATTCGATCCCGCTGGCCAGCAGGGCTTTTGCATAGAATTCCGCGAGGCGGCCCAGCTTGTTCCCGTCGTCGAAGAGGCCGGCATTGAAGAAGTAGGGGCTCATGCGACCCGCCTTGGTCTTGAACTCCCCGAACCGCAGCACTCCCGCCTCCACGGCAAAACGTACGAAATCCTGCGCCAGACGGCCCTGCTCCGGGGTTTGCGCGCCAACATTCACCATGGGGAATTCCTTGTTCAAGTTAACCAGCCTCAATCTCAACGGCATCCGCTCCGCCGCCAGCAAAGGCGTGGAGCGCTGGATCGCGGCCACGCGGCCGGATTGTATTTGCGTGCAGGAAGTGAAGGCCCAGGCGGCCGATATCGCCACGCGCTTCGAGCAGCTCGCCGGGCTGCAGGGGCATTTTCATTTCGCCCAGAAAAAGGGCTATTCGGGCGTGGGCATCTACACCCGCCACGAGCCCAGCGACGTCATCGCCGGTTATGGCTCGCCAGAGTTCGACGCGGAGGGCCGCTATATCGAACTGCGCTTTGACACGCCCGCGCGCAAGCTGTCCATCATCAGTGCTTATTTCCCCAGCGGCTCCTCGGGCGAAGAGCGCCAGCTGGCCAAATACCGCTTTCTCGAAGCCTTCCACCCGCACCTCATGGCAACCAAGGGTGAGCGAGAATTCATCCTGTGCGGCGATATCAACATCGCCCACCAGCAGATCGACCTGAAGAACTGGCGCAGCAACCAGAAGAACAGCGGATTCCTGCCGGAAGAGCGGGCCTGGATGACAAAGTTGTTGCACACAACTGACCCCGGCGGCGGACTGGTAGACGTTTACCGTCAGTTACAACCCACCGCCACCGACACCGCCTACACATGGTGGAGCAACCGGGGCCAGGCCTATGCCAACAACGTGGGCTGGCGTCTGGACTACCACCTCGCCACGCCGGCTCTGGCGGCCTTGGCCCGCGCCGAGCACATCTACAAGGATGAGAAGTTCTCGGACCACGCCCCCATTACCGTCGATTACGAATTCACCCTCTGAAACGATGCGTTTTGCCCCGCCGCAGCGCGCGTGGTTCACAATTGCTTTCAGATGTGTTGCAATGAAACTGCAGTGAGCAGCCCCTCGTTGGGCGGTGCTCCAACGCAATTCGGCAAACGCCGGGCGCCCTGCGTTGCGGTCGCGGCCAGCGCCCAGCGGCAACCGAACGGTGCGGTTTCGTTGGCACGCTTTCCCGCCTTCGCACCGCAAACCAGCGCGAATGTGAACAGGCCCTAGGTCGATCCCATGCAAGAAATCACCGACCCGACGCCCCCGCAGTGTTTCACGCCGCACGATACGGATGCCCTGTGGCGGCTCGTCACCACGCCCCACCCCGTCGTGGGCAAGGCACGCCACCTGGGCGAAGCCCTGCTGCAGGCCGGCATCATCAACGAAACCAAGCTGCTCGAAGGTCTGCAGGCCCAGAAAGCCGAGCAGGGCCAGGGCATCCGGCGCCAGGTCGGCCAAATCCTGGTGGACCGCGGCGACGTGACGCAGGACCAACTGCGGCACGTGATCGGCAGCTGGCTGGGCGAATACATGGTGAACCCCACGCACCTCACGCCCGACGCGGTTTCGCTGGCCCTGGTGCCCCGCGCCGTGGCTGAGCGGGAGTCCGTGCTGCCCCTGCTGGCACGCGACGACGCCCTGGTGCTGCTGATGGCCGACCCCTACGATCGCGTGCTGCTCGATGAGCTGCGCT
>NZ_ACQT01000239.1 GCF_000175235.1 Acidovorax delafieldii 2AN
GGCGGCGGGCCTTTGCAGCGCGCCGTGGCTGCCCTGGGTGCAGAGCTGCAGCCCCAGGGGCTGGCGTTGCGCGCAGTCTGTGACGCGCCCACCAACGCGCTGGCGGTGCAGGTGGAGGTGAGGGACGGCGTGCGCGCCAGCAAGGTGGTGCGTGGCCCGCTGGCGGACGGCGAGCCGGTCGATCTGGGCGGGGCGGCGGGAGCCGCTGCGTCCACCGCGGTGCAGGACACCGATCTGTCGCCCGACGTGCAGTACAACCGCCAGTGGCTGCGCGGCTTGATGGCGCGGCACCAGTTCCATCCACTGCCCGATGCGGGGTGGCACTTTGTGCAAAAGGCGGCGCCCCGCTCCGGCGGGGGTGAACTGGACCTGGCCGCGCGGTAACGCGAGGGCCGGTTCGGCAAGGTCATTTGCCCCGACAGCACCCCGGGCGCGGGCCTCGTGCCCTTGTTCCGGAGCGGGTCGGCAGCCATTTCATTTGCTGAAATTTTGAGCAGGTACAATCCTGCCTCCTTTTTCAGCATTCGCTGCCCTCCCACCCATGCACATCGGCCACATTCCTTTGGCGAACCGCTTGTTCGTCGCCCCGATGGCGGGGGTGACCGATAGGCCGTTCCGCCAGCTGTGCAAGCAGCTCGGCGCAGGTTACGCGGTGAGCGAGATGGTGACCTCGCGCAAGGACCTGTGGAACAGCCTCAAGACCTCGCGCCGCGCCAACCATGAAGGCGAGCCCGGGCCCATCGCCGTGCAGATCGCCGGCACCGAGGCGGCCATGATGGCCGAGGCGGCCGTCTACAACATCGAGCGTGGAGCGCAGATCATCGACATCAACATGGGGTGCCCGGCCAAGAAGGTCTGCAACAAGTGGGCGGGCTCGGCGCTGATGCAGGACGAGGTGCTGGCCGTGTCCATCGCGCGGGCCGTAGTGGACGCCTGCGCGCCGCGCAACGTGCCCGTCACGCTCAAGATGCGCACCGGCTGGTGCCAGCAGCACAAGAACGCCGTTGCGCTGGCGCGCCAGTTCGAGGCCGTGGGCATCCAGATGCTCACGGTGCACGGCCGCACGCGCGAGCAGGGGTACAAGGGCCAGGCCGAGTACGACACCATCGCGGCCGTGAAGGCGGCGGTGCAGGTGCCGGTGGTCGCCAACGGCGACATCGCCTCGCCCGAGAAGGCGCGCGAGGTGCTGGCGTACACCGGGGCCGATGCCATCATGGTCGGCCGCGCGGCCCAGGGCCGGCCCTGGATCTTTCGCGAGATCGGCCACTTCCTGGCCACGGGCGAGCACCTGGCACCGCCGCTGGTGGCCGAGGTGCGGCGCCTGCTGCTCGACCACCTGCAGGACCACTACAGTCTGTACGGCGAGGGCACGGGTGTGCGCAGCGCGCGCAAGCACATCGCCTGGTACGTGCGTCAGCTCCCGGGGGGCGAGGATTTCCGACAACACATCAATACGATCGACGACTGCCAGGCGCAATGGCAGGCCGTGGCCGACTATCTGGATGCCCTGGGGCGCCAGATGGATCGCCTGCCGGCCGCCACCGCAGGCATGGACGCCGACACACAAGAACAAGAGGGATTGGCTGCATGAGCAAAAAACACATCGAGGAATGCGTGCGCGAGAGCCTGCAGGGCTACTTCCGCGACTTGGGCGGCGAGACCCCCGACGGCATGTACGACATGCTGGTGCGCGTGGTTGAGAAGCCGCTGCTGGAGGTGGTGATGAGCCATGCCGACAACAACCAGTCGCGCGCCGCCGAATGGCTGGGCCTGAACCGCAACACGCTGCGCAAGAAGCTGGTCGAGCACAAACTGTTGTGAACTTGTTTGCTATATAAATAATAGCTATTGGCGCTTGATGGACGAGCGCAATGGCACGATTTCACTTTAAAACCACCACCATGAACGCACTCCTTTCCGTCTCCGACAAGACTGGCATCGTCGAATTCGCCCAGGCCTTGCATGCCCTGGGCATCAAGCTCCTGTCCACTGGTGGCACCGCCAAGCTGCTGGCCGACAAGGGCCTGCCCGTGACTGAAGTGGCCGAGGTCACGCAGTTCCCCGAGATGCTCGACGGCCGCGTCAAGACCCTGCACCCCAAGGTGCACGGCGGCTTGCTGGCGCGCCGCGAGTTGCCCGAACACATGGCTGCGCTCAAGCAGCACGGCATCGATACCATCGACCTGCTGGTGGTCAACCTCTACCCCTTTGAAGCCACCGTGGCCAAGGCCGGTTGCACGCTGGCCGACGCCATCGAGAACATCGATATCGGCGGCCCGGCCATGGTGCGCAGCGCCGCCAAGAACTGGAAGGACGTGGGCGTGATCACCTCGGCCGACCAGTACGAGGCCGTGCTGGCCGAGCTGAAGGCCACCCAGGGTCAAGGTTCATGCAAGCTGTCCGACAAGCTGCGCTTCGCGCTGTCGATCGCCGCGTTCAACCGCATCGCCCAGTACGACGGTGCCATCAGCGACTACCTCTCGTCCGTCACCTTCGAGGAAGAAAAACTCTCCGAGACCTACGTGCCCCAGCGCGCGCTGTTCCCAGGCCAGAGCAACGGCATCTTCACCAAGGTGCAGGACCTGCGCTACGGCGAAAACAGCCACCAGCAGGCCGCGCTGTACCGCGACCTGTACCCCGCGCCTGGCTCGTTGGTCACCGGCGTGCAGCTGCAGGGCAAGGAGCTTTCCTACAACAACATCGCCGACGCCGATGCCGCCTGGGAATGCGTCAAGAGCTTCGAGGCCGCGGCCTGCGTGATTGTCAAACACGCCAACCCCTGCGGCGTGGCCGTCGGGCTGGACGCGCTCAGCTCGTACAGCAAGGCCTTCCAGACCGATCCGACCAGCGCCTTTGGCGGCATCATCGCGTTCAACCGCGTGGTGGACGGCCCGGCCGCGCAGCAGGTCAGCAAGCAGTTCGTCGAAGTGCTGATGGCCCCCGAGTTCACCGCCGAAGCACTGGAGATTTTCAAGTCCAAGGTCAACGTGCGCCTGCTGAAGATCGCGCTGCCCGCGCACGGCGGCAAGACCGACTGGGAACGTGGCCGCAATGCCATGGACGCCAAGCGCATCGGCTCGGGCCTGCTGCTGCAGACGGCCGACAACCACGAGCTGTCACTGGCCGATCTGAAGGTCGTCACGAAGAAGCAGCCCACGCTGGAGGAGATGGAAGACCTGCTGTTCGCCTGGAAGGTGGCCAAGTACGTCAAGAGCAACGCCATCGTCTTCTGCAAGGGCGGCATGACCATGGGCGTGGGCGCGGGCCAGATGAGCCGCCTCGATTCGGCGCGTATCGCCAGCATCAAGGCGCAGCATGCGGGCCTGACCCTGCAGGGCACGGCCGTGGCGAGCGACGCCTTCTTCCCCTTCCGCGATGGCCTCGATGTGGTGGTCGATGCAGGCGCCACCTGCGTGATCCAGCCCGGCGGCAGCATGCGCGACCAGGAAGTGATCGACGCCGCCAACGAGCGTGGCGTGGCCATGGTGTTCAGTGGCGTGCGCCATTTCAGACATTGAGAGCAACCCCCTGAGCGGCTGTGCCGCTTCCCCCTTCTCTCGTCTCGCTGCGCGATGCGGGAAGGCGGACAACACCAGCGCGGCGGGGCGGCCCTTGCGCGGTGTCTGCTGGTATGCGCCGCTCCGGTTTCAACGGCACCGTGGCATCCAAAAAAAAGCGGCCTTGGCCGCTTTTCGTTGTCTGCGCTCCTGCTCGGCGCCTATGGCGGTCAGGCTGCCACGATGCGCCCGCGGCCGCTGACGCCGGCCAGCACCTTGAGCGACTTGTCGGTGCTGGCCGTGTAGTTGCGGCTGGTGATGGTGTTCACATACACCCAGTCGGCGCGGCATTCGGTGGCGGTGGCCGTCAGCACCATGTAGCCACGGCGCGAGGTGTCGCAGTATTTGAGCGGTGCGATGAGCTGCTGCAGCGCGCCCGCCAGCATGGCCGGGTTTTCCTTGGGCAGGTATTCCTCGAAGCCGGGAGACGACACCGATGACGTGGCGAACTCCACCCCCACTGCGTTGCCGCCCATGTCTGCCAGCTCGTTGGCCCAGGCATTGTGCGTGTCGCCCGACAGCACCACCAGGTTCTTGCCCAGGGTGCGCGACATGCCCAGCACGGTTTCGCGTGCGGCTTGGTAGCCGTCCCAGGCGTCGAGGTTGTAGGGAATGGAAGGCTGGGCCAGGATGGCCTTTTCGGCCGCCGTCAGCGTGGCAGGTGCCGTCTGCGCCTTGGCCACGAGGGCGGCGTATTGCGACACCGTCACACCCGCGCCAGGCTGGATGGTCTCGATGAGGATGGGCGCGGGGATGTTCATGCGCCCCATCAGCACCTGCTGGCCCAGCACCTGCCAGGTGGCGGTGGATGCGGCCATCTGCTGCTGCAGCCATTGGGTCTGCGTGGTGCCCATGAGTTGGCGGGCGGGGGCACCCACGGCGGCGGTGAAGCCGGCGGCGTCAAAGCCAGTGGCCGTGAAGAAGCGGGTGTAGTCGACCTGCTCGTCGCGCGCGATCACGCGCGTGTCGAGCATGTGCAGCGCCACCAGGTTGCCGAAATTGAAACTGCGGTAGATCAGCTCGGGCTGGGCGTTGCGCGTGGGCATCCACTCGTGGTAGGCCTGCATGGCCGCCGCCTTGCGCGCGGCAAAGCTGCCTTCGGTGGCGCTCTGGTGGTTTTCCGCACCGTTGGCCCACGTGTCGTTGGCGATCTCATGGTCGTCCCACACGGCGATCATGGGGGCCGCGGCGTGCAGGGCCTGCAGGTCGGGGTCGGTCTTGTACTGCGCGTGGCGCATGCGGTAGTCGGCCAGCGAGAGGATCTCGGTGGCGGGTTGCGACAGGCGGCCCAGCTGCTCGGCGTTGGCCGACGCGTAGCCACCGCGCGCGTATTCGTACAGGTAATCGCCTAGATGCACGGTGGCGTCGAGGTCGTTGCGGCGCGCGGCTTCGGCATACACATTGAAGTAGCCCGCCGGGTAGTTGGCGCACGAGAACACGGCCAGTTTGATCTGGGCGACGCTGCCCGTGGCAAGCGTGCGGGTGCGCGCCGTGGCCGACTTCGCGCTGTACGCCGTGAAGCGGTAGTGGTAGGCCGTGGCCGGCTTCAGACCCGTGGCATCGACCTTGACCGTGTAGTCCTTTGCCGCGGTGGCAGTGGCTTCTCCCTTGGCCACGAGGGTGGCGAAGGTGGCGTCGGTGGCCACTTCCCATTGCACAGGAATATCGGCCGTGTGCCCTGCCGGCGGCGTGACGCGGGTCCAGAGGATGACGCGGTCGCTCAGCGGGTCGCCGCTGGCCACGCCGTGGACAAAGCGCACCTCGGGGTCGCTGTCGCCGCCGCCGCAGGCGGCCA
>NZ_ACQT01000238.1 GCF_000175235.1 Acidovorax delafieldii 2AN
TGTTCGAGGCCGGTATCGTGGCCCGCAAGGACCTGGAGCAAACCGAGGCCGACGCCGCGCGCGCCCAGGCCGAAGTGGCCCGTGCTGCCGCCCGCACCAGCCTGTACGGCGGTGGAGCTGCCGTGAACCAGCAACTCGCCATCTCGGCGAGCATGGGCGGCGTGGTGGTCGAGCGCAACCTCAACCCCGGCCAGGAGGTGCGGCCCGACCAGTCGGGCCCGGGCACGCCCGCGCTGTTTGTGGTGACCGACCCTTCATCGCTGTGGGTGCAGATCGATGCACGCGAAAGCGACCTCGCCTCGCTGCGCCCCGGCGACGCCTTCACGCTACAGGTTTCCGCCTACCCGGGTGAAACCTTCACCGGTCGGGTGACGGCCACGGCCGACGCCATCGACCCTGGCACACGCACGCTGAAGGTGCGCGGCCTCGTGCCCAACGCCGAGCGCCGCCTCAAGGCCGAGATGCTGGCCACCGCCCACGTGAACGAGAACCGCAGCAGCGGCGTGGTGGTGCCCGCCGAGGCCGTCACCCTCAGCGGCACAGCGCACACGGTCTACGTGCAGCGTGAGCCCGGCGCGTTCGAGCCCCGCACCGTCACGCTGGGCCATGAAGGCCCGCGCGAAGTGGTGGTGGCCACCGGCCTGTCCGCGGGCGACAAGGTCGTCACGCAGAACGTGCTGCTGCTGGCACGCCAGTTCCAGTCAGCGCTCGAAGACGCAACCGTGAAAAAGGACGCGCACTGATGAAGCGCCTGATCCAATACGCCCTACACCAGCCCCTGTTCATCGTTCTGGGCACGCTGCTGTTCGCCGGGGCCGGCTTCTTCGCATTCAAGAGCCTCTCCGTCGAGGCTTTTCCCGACGTGACCGATACCCAGGTCACGGTGATCGCCTTGTACCCCGGCCGCGCGCCAGAAGAGGTGGAAAAACAGGTCACGCTGCCCATTGAGGTGGCATTGGCGGGCCTGCCCAATTCGATCCGCGTGTTCTCGCACACGCAGTTCGGTCTCTCGTTCAGCGTGATCACCTACGACGACGCAGCCAACGTCAACATCGTGCGCCAGCAAGTGGCCGAGCGCCTTTCCTCGGTCGATCTGCCGCCCGGCGTCCAGGCCGAGATCGCGCCCAACGCCACGCCCGTGGGCGAGATCATGCGCTACCGCCTCAAGGGCGACGGCCTCTCGGCCACTGACATCCGCACCATCGAGGACTGGACCGTGGAGCGCGCGCTGCGCCAGGTGCCCGGCGTGGCCGACGTGGTCGCCATGGGCGGTGCGATCAAGCAGTACGAGGTGCAGCCCGACCTCGACAAGCTGCGCGCCTACAAGGTCACGTTCCAGAACCTGCTGGACGCGCTGGGGCGTGGCAACGCCAACGCCGGCGGCAGCTACGTGGCCCAGGGCGCGCAGCAGTACACCATCCGCGGCATCGGCCTGCTGCAGTCGGCCGACGACATCGGCCGCATCGTCGTGGCCGCGCGCGGCGGCACACCCATCCTGATCCGTGACATCGCCGAAATAAAGATCGGTGCCGTACCGCGCCTGGGCGTGGTCGGCCAGGACCTCGCCGACGACGTGGTCACCGGCATCGTCATCATGCGCAAGGGCGAGAACCCCAGCGTGGTGCTCAAGGGCGTCAAGGACAAGATCGCCGATCTGAACGCGCGCGGTCTGCCACCGGGCGTGCAGATCGTGCCCTTCTACGACCGCACCTGGCTCATGGACAAGACACTGACCACGGTGTTCCGCAACCTCGTGGAGGGCGCGTTGCTGGTCTCGCTGGTGCTCTACATCTTCCTGTCGAACCTGCGCGCCAGCCTGGCCGTGGTGGTGGTGATTCCGCTGTCGCTGCTGGCCACCTTCATGGGGCTCAAGGTCATGGGCGTACCAGCCAACCTGCTGTCGCTGGGCGCCATGGACTTCGGCATCATCGTCGACGGCGCGGTGATCGTGGTCGAAAACATCATGCACCGCCTGGCCGAGCGCGGTGAAGACATGGACGACCGCGACCGGCGCGACACCATCATCAACGCCGCCAACGAGGTGGGCCGCCCCACGCTGTTCTCGATGCTCATCATCATTGCGGCGCACATCCCCATCTTTGCGCTGCAGCGACACGAGGGGCGCATCTTCCAGCCGATGGCACTGTCGGTCACCATGGCGCTCATCGGATCGTTGATCTTCTCGCTCACCTTGGTGCCGCTGCTGGCTTACTGGATGCTCAAGCGCCGTCTTCCGCACGGTGACAACCGCGTGGTGCGCACGGCGAAGAGCTTCTACGCCCCCATCCTCGACTGGGCACTCGCGCACCGACGCAAGGTGGTGGTGATCGCCCTGGCAGCCTTCGCCGCCTCGGGTGTCGTGGCCTCCCGCCTGGGCTCCGAATTCCTGCCCGAGCTCAATGAAGGCACGACGTGGGTCAACTTCGCGCTCTCGCCCACGGTATCGAGCGAAGAGGCCACGCGCATCCTGCGCATGGCACGCAAGGCGCTGCTCACGGTGCCAGAAGTCAACACCACCGTCTCCAAGGCCGGTCAACCCGAGGACGGCACCGACCCCAAGACCATCTCGATGGCCGAGATCTTCGTGGATGTGAAGCCAGAGAACCAGTGGCGGCCCGGCATGACGCGCGAGAAGATCACCGACGAGATGAACCGCGTCCTATCGGCCCTTCCCGGCATCGACCCGGCCTTCTCGCAGCCCATCCGAGACAACGTGCTGGAATCGATATCGCAGATCAAGGGCCAGATCGTCATCAAGCTCGCGGGTGACGACCTCGCGGAAATGAAACGTATCACCGACGCAATCGCGCGCGAGATCAAACAAGTGCAGGGCGTGGCACGCGCAGAAATCGACCGCGACGGGCAAGTGCCACAACTGCTCATCAATATTGACCGCGACCGCGCCGCGCGCTACGGCCTGAACGTCAGCGACGTGCAGGATGTGATCGAGGCCGCGCTGGCGGGCAAGGCCGCCACCAGTCTGTGGGAGGGCGAACGCAAATTCGCTGTGGCCGTGCGCCTGCCCAAGGACGAGCGTGTGATCGCCAATCTGCCCCGCACGCCCATCGCCACGCCGGACGGCGGCTACGTGCCGCTCTCGGCAGTGGCCAACATCCAGGAGGGCACGGGCGCCATGAACATCGCCCGCGAGGCCGGGCGCCGCACGACCGCTATTGGCATCTTCATCCAGGGTCGCGACATGGGTTCCGTCGTGGCCGACATGAAGGCACGAGTGGCCCGCAACGTGAAAATTCCCGACACCTACCAGCTCAACTGGTCGGGCGAGTTCGAGAATCAGGAACGGGCCATGAAGCGCCTGTCGGTGGTGGTGCCCATCTCGCTGCTGCTGATCTTCGTGCTGCTGTTCGATGCCTTCAAGTCGTTCAAGACGGCCTCGCTCATCCTCATCAATGTGCCGCTCGCGCTCATTGGGGGCTTTGTCGCGCTGTGGGTGTTCGGCATCCCGCTGTCGGTGTCGGCGGCCATCGGCTTCATCGCGCTGTCAGGTCAGGCCGTGCTCAACGGCGTGGTGATGCTGTCGGTGTACCAGCAATTGCAGGCCAGCGGCATGGGCGTGGTCGAGGCAGTGCGCCAGGGCTCGATGCAGCGCCTGCGCACCGTGCTCATGACGGCGCTGCTGGCCATGCTGGGCCTGCTGCCCATGGCCTTGTCGCATGAGATCGGCGCCGAGACGCAGCGGCCGCTGGCCGTCGTGGTGATCGGCGGGCTCGTCACGGCCACACTGCTCACGCTGGTGGTGCTGCCGGCGCTGTACGTGGCATGGTTTGGTCCTCGTAAACAGACGCCCACCACCGGCGAGCCCGGAGCCATTGCATGACGCATGGCACCGCCGTGCTGCTGCTGCATGGCCTGTGCAGCACCCCCGACGAGCTGCTGCCCGTGCGTGCGGCACTGCGCTCGGCGGGCTGCACGGTGGTGGCGCCCCGCATTCCGGGTTATTCGTTCGACCCGGAAGCGGTGGTGCAAAAGGCCGGACCCTGGCGCGCATGGATCGATGCCGTCGAGGCCCAGGTGGATGCGCTGCGCCGCGAGCACGCCCGCGTGGCGCTGGTCGGCATATCGGCCGGGGCCTCCGTCGCGCTGGGTGCGGCCATCCGCTGCGGCACGCAGGTGGACGCCATGGTGCTCATGTCCACCACCTTGCGCTTCGACGGCTGGGCCATTCCGCGCACCCAGTGGCTGCTTCCGCTGGCGCTGTACACGCCGCTGGGACGCTGGTGGAGCTACCGCGAACGCCCGCCCTACGGCGTGAAGAACGAGCGCGTGCGCGCCTGGATCGAACGTGAGCTGCAACAGCGGCGCGTCTCGCGCGCGGGCGCGGCCGTGATCGGCGTCGACCACCTGCGCGAGCACGACCGGCTGATCCGCCACGTGCGGGGCCAGCTCGGGCAGGTGCGCTGCCCGCACGTGCTGGCCATCCATGCCCGCGAAGATGAGGTGGCCAGCCTCGCCAACCTCGACCTGCTTGCCCGGGGGCTGGGCGCGTCGCGCCTGCGCACCCTGGTGCTGGACAACAGCTACCACATGGTTTCCATCGACAACGACCGCCAGCAGGTCGCCAGCGAAACCACCGCCTTTGTGGTGCCACCCCAGCTGCCCGGCCTGCACCAGGCCGAGCCATCCTTCCACGCCACCGCGCCTTGCTGATTGTCTGCGGTGGCCCCACGCCAATCACCATGCACACCGATACCTACACCACCCTGTGCTCCGTGCTGGAGCAGAAATTCCACGTCGATCCGGCCCGGCTGAGTCCATCCATCTGCCTGGAAGAGATCGGGCTCGACTCCCTCTCGCTCATGGAATTCGTCTTCAACGTCGAGGATGCTTTCCACCTGCGCATCCCCGAAGACCTGCTGGATCCTCGCCAGGGCGGCATCACCCTGCAGCATGTGTGCGAGGTCATCGAAGGGCTGCAGGCAGGCTCCACCACTGGCGCAGGGGCAGGCACATGACCAGCACGGTGCGCATCACGGGCTACGGCATCGTCACGCCGCTGGGCAACGGGACCGAGCCTTTCGACGATGCCCTGTTTGGCGCGCGCTCGGCTGTGCGGGCCCATGCGCTGGCGCTGCCCGGCCTGGACCCCATGCTGCTGCCCGTTGCACCATGCGCATTTGACGAAGGCTCCGTGCGCGCGCCCTCGAACCTGCCCCTGGACCGTGGAACCGCCATGGCCCTGTCCGCAGCCCAGTCGGCCCTGCAGGCGGCGCAGCTGGACGTCGCCGACCCCGAGAGGCTGGGCGTCTTCTGGGGCAGCGGCATGGGCGGCTCGGCGAGTTTCGACACCACCTGCGAGGCACTCTACGGCCAGCACCGGCGGCTGCGGCCGACCACC
>NZ_ACQT01000237.1 GCF_000175235.1 Acidovorax delafieldii 2AN
TGTACGGTGATGGCTCGGCGGGTGCCCTTTCGGTGACCTCGGGCCAGACATTGGATCTTTCCACCCAGGCGGGCTTCAACAGCCTGAACGGACACCACCATCTGCAGTTCACCACGATCAGCATTGCTGGAACGCTGAAAGTTCCCAGTGGCACGGTTCTGCGTGCGATGGGCGACGTGACGGTCGGCGGTTCCATCCTCGTTCTGCCGGGAACGTCGGACGCCGCCATGGGGCAGCCGCACCCGGGGATTGCCCTGGCTGCAGCCGGCCTGCCGCAGGGCGGTGTGGGCCTGCCGGCGCTTGCTGCCTCGCTGGTGAAGAAGCCGGCTGCGGCGGCCGGCGGGGCGGGCTATGTTCCCAACGCCCTGAACACGGGCGGCAATGGGGGTGGGGCATTGGTGGTGCTGGCCGGCGGCAACGTGATCGTGGCATCCGGCGGTAGCATCGACGCCAGCGGCATCGGTGCGCAGAACACGGCGTCGTCGGGCGATGTGCCCGGCGCCGGGGGCGGGGCTGGCGGCATCCTGGTGCTGGCGGCCCGGGGGGGCATCACCGTGTCCGGTCTCTTGCGCGCCAATGGCGGTGCCGGAAGCAGCGCGTTCAATGGCAACGCGGGCAACACCCAGGGCGTGGGCGCAGGGGGCGGCGGTGGGGGCGGCATCATCCACTTCGTCGCGTCCTCGTCGCCGTCCATCACCGGCTCCGTGCTCGCCAACGGGGGCCCTGCGGGATTCGACCAATTGCTGGGCACCACCGCTTTGGCGGGCGGCGGCGGCGGGGCCAGTGGCGGCACCGGGGGGGCGGGCGGCGCGATGATTTTGGGGATTAGCCAGCCGGCGCAGGCGGGTTCCGCCGGCTACATGTTCACCACGGTGGTGCCAGCGCCTGAGAACCTGTTCATCTACTGAGACCTCTGCGAAGGCCGGCCCAGAACAGCCGCCGCATGGTGGCACCGATCTCTCGCTGGCTCTGGTTGCACGCTCGCGCCGATTCTTGGGGGCCGGTAGCGGGCCGGCAGGGTTTGGCCCCGCTCGCAGGCAGCGCCGGGTGCGCTGGTTTTGAAACGCCCGCTGCACCCGCCGGCAGGGCGAGCGCAGCCCTTTGCGGCAATGGCACCGGCCGGATTTTGCTTGCGGAACGGGGCAACGCGGCGAGGTACAACGCGCTGTTTCCGGCGCGTCCGTCACCTCTTCTCTCGACAGTTCCGCAACGATCGCGCCAAATGGGGGCAGCCGGCCGTAAACCACAGGCCCGTGGGGCAGCCCCTCCTAGGACTCTGGGGACGGGGCGAAGCAGGGGCCGGCGCCGCCCATCATGCCGGGCGAAAATAACGGGAACATTCCGACGGCCCGCGCGTTGAAGCAGTCGTTCACCATGGGAATCTGCAGCCACCTCGATGACGAAGAATGTGCCAAGCGTGCGCGGCGGGGCGACCGCGCGGCATTTTCCGAACTGGTGGCGCGCTACCAGGACCGCATCTACCGCTTTCTGGTGCGCCTCACCCATTCGCCGGACGACGCACGGGAGCTGACACAGGAAACGTTTCTGCACGCCTACCAGGCCCTGGTGCGTTGGCGTGCCGATGCCCGGCTGTGCACCTGGCTGTTCCGCATTGCGCGCAACCTGGCTTTCGACTGGCTGCGGCGCCGTAACCGGGTGGCCTTCGTGCCCTGGGATGACGACGAGGCGGCCAGCCACCCCGACCCTGCGCCCGCGCCCGACGTGGTGCTGGAGACTGCGCAGCGCTACCAGGGCCTTGAAAACGCACTGGAGCGCCTGCCGCTGGAACACCGCGAAATCCTGCTGCTGCGGGAGATCGAGGAGATGTCCTATGACGACATCGCCACGGTGCTGAATCTCAACCTTGGCACCGTGAAGTCGCGCATCGCACGGGCGCGCGCGGGCCTGCTTGAAAGAATGCCACGCTGAATGGAGACCTTGCCATGAACTGCCCCCAGGACATCGACCTTTCCGCCTATGCGGACGACATGATGGCTCCCGCGGAAAGAGCTCGCTTTCACGCGCACCTCGCGGGCTGTGCGGTGTGCCAGCGCAGGCTGGAGGCGATAGCTGCCCTTGGCCGTAGCCTGCGCGCCCTGCCGTCGCCCCCGTTGGGGTTTGATCTGGCGGCGCAATGGGACGACCGCCTGCGCGCATTGCCGCAGGGGCGGCAGCGCACGCGCCCCGGCTGGGGCTGGCGTGGCTGGCTGCCTGCCGGCCTGGCAGGGGGGCTGGCACTGGCCTCCGGCATCTGGCTGGGCAGCGTTCTGCTGGGTGGGGGTGCCGTCGCTACCCCCGGCGCCGGCCTGGTGCGTGTGTTCGATCCGGTGCCGCCGGGCGGCCTGTGTGCCGCCGCCGAAATCTGCCGTGTTTCGAGGGGAATGCCATGAAGCAACGCAGCGTACCGGCGTGGCTGCTGGCGGCGTCGCTGGCCCTCAATGCGGGGGTGGTGGTGGCTGTTGCCCTGCACCAATGGCAGGGCGTGTCCACGCCGGTCAGTCCACGGCCTGCTTCCGTCAACTTGCCCGACTATCTGGCACTGAACGCCGAACAGCGCGCGCGCTGGCAACAGCTCGAGCCGGCCTTTCTGCGAGACGTGGCCGCCAACTGGTCCGACATCCGCCGCCACCGCGAGGCGCTGGTGCGGCACATTTTTGCCGATGCACCGCAGCGCGCCGCCATCGACGCCGAGCAGGCCCGCATTGCCACCCTGCAGGACGCCCAGCAGCAGCGCGTGATTGCACAACTGCTGGCCGAGCGCGCGCTGCTTGACGAAGGGCAGCGTGCCCGGCTCATGGCCCTGCTGCTCAGCCGCTACGCCCAGGAATCCACTGAAGAGGAAGCGCTGCACCGCGATTGAGGCGGCAGCGCAAGGGCCGAGGGGCGTAGAAGAAAAAAGATTCATGTCAATGGAACATTTGTCTGTGCCAGTCGTTTGAAGCAACAAGGCGTGGCGATGGCCCGCCCCTTTTTGTTCAACCTACTGGAGTCTTTTGATGAAATCCCCTCTATCCCTCGTGCTGGCCGCTGCCCTGACCCTGCCTGTCGCCGCATTCGCGGCCAACCCGGCCGGCCACGATCACGGCAACGCCGCACCCCAGAAAATCCAGCTGAACGCCGGCAAGAAATGGCACATCGATGCTCCCTTGCGCCAGGGTATGAGCGCCATGCAGGTGGCTGTGAACGGCACGCTGCCCCTGGCGCACGCCGGTAAGGCGCAGGCTGCCGACTACGATGCCTTCGGTGCGGAAATCTCCAAACAGGTGGCTTACATCGTCGAGAACTGCAAGCTTGAACCCCAGGCCGACGCCCAGCTGCACATCGTGATTGGCGAAATCCTGCAAGGCGTGGACGCCGCGCAGGGCAAGGAAGGTGACAAGGCGCGCGCTTCGGGGGTGGTCAAGGTGGCCAAGGCCCTCAACGCCTACGGTGCCCATTTCGACCACGCGGGCTGGAAGCCGGTTCAACTGCCCCACTGAGTGGCGGGGTGCCTGAAGGCTACCCGCGGCCCCAGGGGCGTGCGCAGGCCGGTGGCTGCGCACAACCCTGAGGCGTTGGGTGGGGGCTGTGGATCGCGCCAGTTGAATGCGCAGGGGCTCCGTCGCGTAACGTGGCGGGGCGGGGCGGGGCGCAGCGCAGTTCAGCCACAGGCGGCCACGCTTCGCCCGCAAGAGGGCAAAACCGAAACTACTCCACGTCGATGCAGTGCATCCCGAAGTGGCCGGCCCGGCGGTCGGCAAAATAGTGCTCCAGCGTTTCCTTCACGGTGCGGAACGCCAGTTCGTCCCACGGCACTTCGGCTTCGGTGAACAGGCGTGCTTCGATGGTTTCATAGCCTGGATTGAAGTGTTCGCTGAGCAGGCGGGCGCGGTAGAAAAGGTGCACCTGGCCCACGCGGCGCACGTTCAGCAGGCTGAACAAGGGGCCCATCTCGATCTGTGCGCCGGCTTCCTCGTCGGTTTCACGGGCTGCGCCCTGCGCCGTGGTTTCGTCGAGTTCCATGAACCCGGCCGGCAGCGTCCACTTGCCCCAGCGCGGCTCGATATTGCGCTTGCACAGCAACACACGGCCGTCGGCGAATTCGGGCACCGTGCCCACCACGTTCAGCGGGTTCTCGTAGTGGACCGTGTGGCAGGCGGGGCAGATGGCCCGTTGCTTGGTGTCGCCGTCGTCGGGCAGGCGGTAGACCACTGCCGTTCCGCAGGCGCGGCAGTGTTTGATCGGGCTGCGAAAGGTCATGCCGGGAAATATAGCTCAAACAAGCCGCTGGCGCTTATGGGTAAAGCGCAAGCAGCTATGAAAAATGAAGCGAATGCCAGCAGGCCTACACCACGGTGAGGCGCAGCGGGGGCAACCCTTCCACGCCGCCTTCCAGCGTGTCGCCGCGCACTACGGCGCCCACGCCTTCGGGGGTGCCGGTGTAGATCAGGTCGCCAGGGGCCAGCTCCCAGGCGGCAGACAGGTGCTCGATGGTTTCCGCGATGTTCCAGATGAGCTGGGCCACGGTGCTGCGCTGGCGGTCGGCGCCATTGACCTGCAGCCAGATGGCGGCCTTGGCGATGTCGCCGGCCTGCGCGGCGGGCGTGATGGGGCCGATCGGGGCGCTGGCATCAAAGCCCTTGCCGATGCACCAGGGGCGGCCCTGCTTCTTCATGTCGTTCTGCAGGTCGCGGCGCGTCATGTCCAGGCCCACGGCGTAGCCGTAGATGTGCTGCAGGGCATCGGCCGCCTTGATGTTCTTTCCGCCCTTGCCAATGGCCACCACCAGCTCGATCTCGTGGTGCAGGTTGGCCGTCAGGCTGGGGTAGGGGAGCTGGCCGGTTTCGCCGGCGTTGACCACCACGATGGCGTCGGCCGGCTTCATGAAGAAGAAAGGCGGTTCGCGGCCGGTGAAGCCCATTTCCTTGGCATGCTCTTCGTAATTGCGGCCCACGCAGTAGATGCGGTGCACCGGAAAACGGTCGCCGGAGCCCACGACGGGCACGCTGGCCACAGGCGCGGGAGAGAAAACATAGCTCATGTTGGTCTTTCTGCTACAGGATGGTCGATGGTGCGGGGGCGCAGGCAAGGGCGCATGCGGCGCGGCCGCGGCGCCAGGGTGCCGCCCTGCAGCAGTGTGCCACGGGGTGGGCGCGTTTGCCGGGGCGGCTACACTCGCGCCCATGGCAAAGAGCTTCGATTTCCATCAGGCGCCGGGCCACCTCGTGCGGCGGGCGCACCAGCGCGCGGTGGCGCTTTTCATGGAAGAAACAGCCGGTTTCGACGTGACCCCGGTTCAATTTGCCATCCTCAACGAATTGATGGACCAGCCTGGCGAGGACCAGGTGACCCTGGCGGCGCGCGTGGCCTTCGACGCCGCCACGTCGGGCTCGGTGATCGGCCGCCTGGAGGCCCGCGGCTGGGTGCGG
>NZ_ACQT01000236.1 GCF_000175235.1 Acidovorax delafieldii 2AN
GTCGCGCTTGGGGGGCACGCCGGGAACCTTCTCCACCACGAACCCGCATTGCGTCAGCGCATCGCGCACCGTGCGCGCAATGGTCCAGGTGGCCAAGCGGGTGCCCCGGCGGCAGCAGCGCGCCACGGCCTTGAGCGTGTGCAGGTTCCAGAGTTCGGGGTTGCGCTGGGGGCTGAAGCCGTCCAGATAGACCGAGTCCACGGTCCATTCCTGCTGGCGCAGCACCGTTTGCGCGTCACCGATGCACAGCGTGAGCAGCACGCGACCGCCGTCAAAGGCCAGGCGGTGGATGCCGGGCAGCAGGCCCCAGAACTGGTCGTGAAGCTCCTGGGCCAGCGGGGCCAGTTCGGGGTGCACCGACGCGGCGCGCAACAGGTCTTCCGCGCTCACGGGCCAGGCTTCGGTGGACACGAAGTGCAGCATGCGGGTGCGGCGGGGGTCGGCTCGCCAGGCGGCCCAGGTGACGAGAAAGTTCAGGCCGAAGCCGAAGCCCGTTTCCAGAATGCGCCACTGCGCAGCGTCAGCCCATGCGGCGGGCAGACCGCAACCGTGCAGGAATACCTGCCGGGCCTGATCGAGCCCTCCGTTCTCACTGTGGTAACGGTCGCCAAAACGGGGGCTGAACGGGGTGCCGTCCGCAAGCCAATCAACGCGCTCGGGCATCGGGGGTCCTGGGTGGGAAATTCATGGAACAAAGGAACGGTGTGACCGGGCCGGTGTGGGTGCGGTGCCTTCTGCAGGTGGTAGTCGCAGCAGGCGGTGGCAAGAAGGCCGGGCGGGCCCCGCCAAGGCGCAGGCATGGGGGGCTGGCAACGCTGCGCATCGGCTGGTGCGCGGCTGCCAGCGGTGCGACGGGATGGCGCGCTGCGGGGCAACCCGTCAGGGCCGCTCGGCAAGGCACTGCCTTGTCAGAACTCCGCTGCGCTGCGTTACGCGCTCGGCGTAACGTAGCCTGCCGCGGCATCTGCGCCGCCGCAAAAAATGGTTTTGGCGAAACCACTTTTTCAGTGCTGCACTTCGCTTTGCTCCGTTACGCGCTGGGTGGAACGTAGCCCGCCGCGGCGTCTGCGCCGCCGCCAAAAAAGTGGTTTTCCATCTGGCGCGCCAGGTATTGGCGGGCGCGGGCGTCGGCCAGGTTCAGGCGGTTTTCGTTCACCAGCATCGTCTGGTGCTTGATCCAGTCCGCCCAGGCCTGCTTGCTGACGTTTTCCCAGATGCGCTTGCCCAACTCACCTGGGTAGGGGGGAAAGTCGAGACCTTCGGCTTCCTTGCCGAGTTTGATGCATTGGACCGTGCGTGCCATGGGATTTCCTTGCGACTGGACCTGAGCAAAAGAGGGTGCTCAGATGTTTTGGATATAAAGAACTGAAATCTCAGTAGTTTCAGTTTTGAAGAGTGTCTTTCAGAATGCATTTCATCGGTGATTCACACCGGTTCTGCATTCCTAAAACGAGGCCCTTCATGAACTTTCGCCGCGACTTTATCAAGTTTCCCCTCGCCGCCGCCCTGGTGGGCAGTTTGGCCCTGACAGCATTGCCGTCGTTTGCGCAATCCGTGACCTTGCTCAATGTGTCGTACGACCCCACCCGCGAGCTGTATGTGGAGTTCAACCAGGCCTTTGCCAAATACTGGAAAGGCAAGACCGGCCAGGACGTGACCATCAAGCAGTCGCATGGCGGCTCGGGCAAGCAGGCTCGCTCCATCATCGACGGGCTGGACGCCGACGTGGCCACGCTGGCCCTGGCCGGCGACACCGATGCGCTGCACACCAACGGCGGGTGGATTCCGAAAGACTGGCAAAAGCGCCTGCCGCACAACAGCTCGCCCTACACCTCGACCATCGTGCTGGTGGTGCGCCAGGGCAACCCCAAGGGCATCAAGGACTGGGACGACCTCGTCAAGCCGGGCGTGAGCGTCATCACGCCCAACCCCAAGACCTCGGGCGGCGCGCGCTGGAACTACCTGGCCGCCTGGGAATTCGCCAAGCGCAAATACGGCGGGGACGCGAAAGCCAAGGAGTTCGTCGCCAAGCTGTATGGCAACGTGCCGGTACTCGACACCGGCGCGCGCGGCTCCACCATCACCTTCGCCCAGCGCAACCAGGGCGACGTGCTGATCGCCTGGGAAAACGAGGCCTACCTGCTTGAAAAGGAGTTCGGCGCCAAGTTCGACGTGGTTGCTCCTTCGATCTCCATCCTGGCCGAACCGGCCGTGACGGTGGTGGACAAGAACGTGGACAAGAAGGGCACGCGTGCCGTGGCCGAGGAATACCTCAAGTTCCTCTACACCGAGGAAGGCCAGGACATTGCCGGCAAGAATTTCTACCGCCCGGCCGTGTCCGAAAAGGCCAAGGCCAAGTACGCCAAGCAGTTTCCCAAGCTGAACCTGTTCACCATCGATGCCGCCTTTGGTGGCTGGGACAAGGCGGCCAAGGACCACTTCGCCGACAACGCGAGCTTCGACCAGATCTACACGCGGAAATAAGAGCCCATTTGGCGTGTAGCGCTTGATAGACAAGCGCTGGCAGCTATAAAAAACGAAGTAAAGGAAAACCATGTCCGCCTTGCTGATTGCCGGTAGCCCCTCCGAGCGCTCGCGCTCCGCCGCGCTGCTCGACGCCGTAGCCCAACGCCTGACGGTGCGCGGCGCGCTGGTGGACCGCATCCACATCCGCGACCTGTCGCCCCAGGCCCTGTTGCTGGCCGATACCGGTCACCGCAGCATCAGCCAGGCCGCGGATCAGGTGGCGCAAGCCCGCGTGCTGGTGGTGGCCACGCCGGTGTACAAGGCCGCCTACAGCGGCGTGCTCAAGGTGTTCCTGGATCTGTTGCCGCAAACCGCCCTCAAGGACAAGACCGTGCTGCCTCTGGCCACCGGCGGCAGCCCCCACCACATGCTGGCGCTCGACTATGCGCTGCGCCCCGTGCTGCAGTCGCTGGGGGCCAAGCACATCCTGCCCGGCATCTACGCCACGGATGCGCAGGTCACTCTGACGCCCGAAGGCGCCTACGAACTGCACGGCGACATCGCCACCCGGCTGGACGATGCCGTGAACGTGCTTGTCACCGAAAGCCTGCGTTCCACCCCGCTGCACGCGGGCCGTTTCGCCCCGATCCCGTTCTCGCAGGTGCGATGTAGCGTCTGACGAACCGGGTGGCGCCGCCGTGCGGTGGCGCCACCCCGCCTTCATTGTTTACCGATCCCTTTGTTTTGCCCGCGTGGCCGGGCAGGGCGGGCTGTTGCCCGCCCGCAGGAAAAAAAGGTGCTTTGCATGCCCCGTTCAGATATTCACCCGTCCACCCAGGCGCCACTGCAGGCAAAGCCACTGGGGCTGCGTGACGCCCTGCGCTGGCTGGGCATTGCCTTGCTGGTGGTGGCCTCGCTCGTGGTCATTGGCGCCTTTTTGCTCATGCCTGTGGTGCCCGCCGGTGCGGCGGTCCTTGGCTGACCAGCACGCTCTGCGTCCCCTTCATACCCCCGACATCCCAGAAAGACACAACTCCATGGCATCGCAACCTCGTCTCAATCGCCGCCAGGCGCTGCTCTCCAGCCTGGCCGCCGCCGCACTCAGCACCGCAGGGGCGCCGGTCTTTGCCCAGGCGCCTGGCCGCGTGCTGCGCGTGGGCCACCAGAAGGGATGGCTCTCCATCCTCAAGGGCCGGGGCACGCTCGAAAAGCGCCTGGCCCCGCTGGGCGTGAAGGTCACATGGACCGAGTTCAACGCGGGCCCCGTGCAGCTTGAAGCGCTGAACGTGGGCTCCATCGACTTCGGCGACGTGGGCGAAGCGCCGCCCATCTTCGCCCAGGCCGCCGGTGCGCCGCTGGTCTACGCGGGCGCCACGGTGCCGCGCCCCGCGCTGGAGGCCGTGATCGTGCCCCGGGATTCTGCAATCCGCAGCGTGGCCGACCTCAAGGGCAAGCGCGTGGCCTACAACAAGGGCTCGAACGTGCAGTATTTCCTGGTCAAGCTGCTGGAGAAAAACGGCCTGAAGTACGGCGACGTGCAATCGGTCTTCCTGGCGCCGGCCGATGCGCGCGCCGCGTTTGAAAAGGGCGCCGTGGACGCCTGGATCATCTGGGACCCGTTCCTGGCCGCCGCGCAAAAGACGCTCGATGCCCGCCTGCTGGCCGATGCCACCGGTGTGGTGAACAACCGGGCTTACTACTTCACCTCGCGCGACTTTGCCACGCGCAACGCCGACGTGCTGCGCATCGCCATCGAAGAAGTCAACGCCATCGACACCTGGGCGTCGAAAAACCAGGCCGCTGCGGCCGCAGAGCTGTCGGCCGTGCTGGGGCTCGACAAGGGCATCACGGGGCTCTATGTGGGCCGGGCGAAGTTTGGCACCGCTCCCGTCACGCGCGAGATCCTGGCCGAGCAGCAGGCCATTGCCGACACCTTCTTCGATCTCAAGCTCATTCCGAGAAAGCTCAACCTGCTGCATGCCGCGCCGGTTGACCTGCTCTGACCCCTGGCGCAAGGAGACCACCATGTCCCACATTCCCTTGAGCGCTGAACGGCGCCGCGCACTGCAGCTGCTGGGCGTCACGGCCTTCACCTGGAGCCTGGCCGCGCGCTACGCCCAGGCGCAATCGGCGCCCGCGGTGCAGGGCCCCGAACAACTGCGCATCGGCTACCAGAAGGCGGCCATCAACCTCGTCATCCTCAAGCAGCATGGCGTGCTGGAAAAACGTTTTCCTGGCGCCCGCGTGAGCTGGCTGGAGTTTCCTGCAGGCCCGCAGTTGCTCGAGGCGCTGTCGGTGGGCAGCCTGGAGTTCGGTTTGACGGGCGATTCGCCCCCGGTGTTTGCCCAGGCGGCCGGTAAAGACCTGCTGTATGTGGGCAGCGAACCCCCCAAGCCCGACGCATCGGCCGTGCTGGTGCACGCAGATTCGGCGGTGCGCACGCTGGCCGATCTCAAGGGCCGGCGCGTGGCGCTGCAAAAGGGTTCAAGCGCGCATTACCTGCTGGTGCGTGCGGTGGAGCGCGGGGGGCTGCAGTGGTCCGATATCCAGCCCATCTACCTGGCGCCCGCCGACGCACGCGCGGCCTTCGAGCGCAAGAGCGTGGATGCCTGGGCCATCTGGGACCCGTATTACGCCGCGGCCGAACTCTCGGTGCAGCCGCGGGTGCTGACCACCGGCAGGGGGCTTGCCAGCAACGGATCGTTCTATCTGGCGGCGCGCCCCTTTGTCCAGAAGCATCCCCAGGCGATCCAGGCGCTGCTGGAGGAGCTGACGCGGGCCGACCGCCTGGCGCGTGCCAGCACCCGGGAAACCATCAAGCTCATCGCTGATTTCAGCGGGCTCGACGCCGGGGTGGTCAGCCGTTTCGTGCAGCGCAGGCCGCCGTCGCCCGTGGGCCTGCTGAGCCCCGAGGCAGTGGCCGACCAGCAGCGCGTGGCCGATGCGTTCTTCCAACTGGGCCTGA
>NZ_ACQT01000235.1 GCF_000175235.1 Acidovorax delafieldii 2AN
GGGAATTTGCCGTCCAGGCGCAGGCTGCGCGGCTGGGCCACGGCAATGCCGTGCTCCAGCGCACACTGCTTCACGGGTGACGCCTGCAGCTTCATGCCCCGGCCCGCGGGGCGGTCGGGTTGCGTGAGGACGAGGGGGACGGTGAAGCCGGCTTCCAGCAATCGCTGCAACGCGACGCGGGCAAAGTCGGGGGTGCCTGCGAAAACGATTTTCATGAAAAGGGCCGCCGCCTTCAGGTGTTGCGGTCGTCAGCACGCGGCAGGTCGTCAGTGAAGACCAGTTTGCGCACGGTGCCGGCGCGGTCGATGTGAAGGTGCGCCATGCGCGGCTCGTATCCGTCCATGAACCGGTAGGTCCAGACGTCGCCATCAAAGGTGGCCACCTGCTCCACGAGCATGGGGGGGCCGAAGGTCCGCAGGACATCGGCCGTGGTCCATTCGTTCAGCGGCACGGCGGCAAAGCGGGCAAAGGTCAGTACCTGCTCGACGCGCTGCAGGCGGCCTGTGGCGTCGAAATCCATGTGGAACACACGTCGGCCCGCGGGAAGGGTGGAATAGAGCAAGCGCTCACCGCCGCCCTCCAGCGCAGTCGCACTGTAGGGGGCGCCCAGCCGGGCTTGCACCTCGGCGCGCGTGGCGCCGGGTTTCTCCCAGTCTGGCGAGGCGCACGCTGCCAGCAGGCCGCCGAGGGCCAGCACGGCGGCCACGCGCCGCAGAAGATGCCATGCGGATGTCATTCGCGGGAATCCCGCTGCTGTTTGAGCAGCTTGGTCTTGATGCGGTTGCGCTTGAGAGGCGAGAGGTACTCGACGAACACCTTGCCCATGAGGTGGTCCATCTCGTGCTGCATGCACACGGCGAGCAAGCCTTCGGCCTCGATCGTGCGGGACTTCCCCTGCGCATCGAGCGCGCGCACGTGCACCGCGGCAGCGCGTTCCACACCGTCGTAAATGCCTGGCACCGACAGGCACCCTTCATCGCCCACGTGGCGTTCTGCGCTGGCCCAGACGATCTCGGGGTTGATGAGCACCAGCGGCTCATTGCGCTCTTCGGAAACATCGATGACCACCACCCGCTCATGCACGTCCACCTGGGTGGCCGCCAAGCCGATGCCGTGTGCGTCGTACATGGTGGCCAGCATGTCCGCGACCAGCGCCTCGATGCGCGCATCCACGGCCTGAACCGGCTGTGCAACCTTGTGGAGACGGGGGTCCGGGTAACAGAGAATGGGAAGAATTGCCATGGATGTCGTTGGTGGATGTCGCTATTTTCGCCACTTTTGGAAGACGCTGCAGGCGCGCTTCGCAATATTCGTTGCCGAATCAAGGCCTTGAGCAGAGAATCTAAGATGGTTTGTAACGTATTTGCCCGGCGGCTTGCATGGCGCAATCGACCGCGGCGCCAGTGAGGGGGCGTTTCACAATGCATCAAAAAAGGAACAACATGACGGCATACACCAGCGCGCGGCGAACCGCCCTGGGCGCGCTGACGGTACTTGCCGGCGCCCTGCTCGCCGCTCCGGCCCAGGCCCAGAACTACCCGGTATCGAGTGGTCAGCGGGCAACGGCGCAACAGGTGGCCGAGCGTGGTGTTCCTCTTTCCGAACTGGCAGCGAGCGCCCCCGACACCTATGTTGTCAAGCGTGGCGACACGCTGTGGGGCATCTCCGGCATGTACCTCAAGCGCCCCTGGCGCTGGCCCGAACTGTGGGGCATGAACCTCAAGGCACTGCCCAACCCCCACCTGATTTTTCCGGGCCAGACTCTTTACCTGGACAAGGACGGCGACTATGCCCGACTGCGCACCAGCGCGCGCGGCGAGCCCGAAACGGTGCGGGTGTCGCCGCGCACCCGCAGCGACAGCCTCGCCGACACAGCGCTGCCCACCCTCAAGCCCCATCTCATCGAGCCCTTCCTGGTGGAGCCGCTCGTGGTGGATGCAGAGGTGCTGCAACGCGCACCCCGCATCATCGCCACGCAGGACGAGCGTGTTCTGATGGCGGACGGTGACCGCTCCTATGCGCGCGGCGATGCGTCCGATCCGCTGCGGGCCGAGCCCGGCATGCCCCGCCACTACCGCATCTTCCGCGATGCCATCGCCCTCAAGGACCCGCTCACCGGAGAGGTCCTGGGCTACGAAGCGCAATATGTGGGCAAGGCCGAACTGATCCGCGGCGAGTCGTTCGAGGAATCAGCCAACGGCAAGGGCGGCATCACCGTCGACTACGTGCCGGCCACGGTCGAGCTGACCGCGACCAAGGAAGAGGTGCGTGCAGGAGACCGGCTGCTGCCCGCGCCGGCCCGCGCGTTTGTCAGCTATACCCCGCGCGCACCGCAGATGGAGGTCGATGCGCGCGTGGTCTCGATCTACGGCAGCAATTCGGTGTCTTACGCCGCGCAGAACCAGGTCATCGCGATCAACCGGGGCACGCAGGACGGCATGGAAGCCGGTCAGGTGCTGAACATCCTGACCAAGGGTGATCGCATCAAGGACACCACGGATGAAGCGCGCGAAGTGGTCAAGCTGCCCAGCGAGCGCAACGGCAACGTCATGGTGTTCCGGACGTTTGACCGTGTCTCCTATGCCCTGATCCTCGAGATCCGCACCGGCGTGCGGGTGGGCGACCGCCTGGTCAACCCCGAGTAAGGACGGGATCGGTGCCAGTTGCTGCGGCAGCGGGCACCGCCCATTTCACTGCTTCCATGGACCGCGACGAACTGGCCGGCTGGCTGCGCCTCACCCTGACACCCGGCGTGGGCAACGCCGCCGCCCGCCGGCTTCTCGCGGCTTTCGGCCTTCCCACTGCGGTCTTCGTGCAAACCGAGGCCGCACTCGCCCAGTGTGTGGGGCCAGCGCAGGCGAAGGCACTGCGCGCGGTGCCACAGGGTTTCGCCAACCAACTCGAAACCACCTGGGAATGGCTGCAGGGCGCGCCCTCCGACGGGCCCGCCCGCGTTGTCATCCCGCTGGGCGATGCCCGCTACCCCGACGCGTTGCTCGAAACCGAAGACCCTCCGTTGATGCTGTACGGCATGGGGCCGGCCGCCCTGTGGGCCGCTGCCCACCCGTTTCCAGCGCAGCGTTGCCTGGCCATGGTGGGCAGCCGCAACCCCACGGCGCAGGGTGCTGACCACGCGCGGCAGTTTGCACGGGCTCTGCACGCGGCAGGACTCACCATCGTGTCGGGTCTGGCGCTGGGGGTGGACGCGGCCGCCCACGAAGGGGCGCTCGACAGCGCCGCATCCGACACGGCGGTTCCCGCCACGATTGCCGTGGTGGGAACAGGCCTTGACCGGGTGTATCCCCGCCAGAACCTCGGGCTGGCAAGGCGCATCGCCGCCCAGGGCCTGCTGGTTAGCGAGTATCCGCTGGGCACCCCGCCGCTGGCGGCGAATTTTCCCAAGCGCAACCGCATCATCGCGGGGTTATCGCAGGGCACGCTGGTGGTCGAAGCGGCGCTCGCCTCCGGCTCGTTGATCACGGCCCGGCTCGCGGCGGAGCAAGGCCGCGAGGTGTTTGCCATTCCCGGCTCCATCCATGCGCCGCAATCGCGCGGGTGCCATGCACTGATACGCCAAGGCGCGAAACTGGTGGAGTCGGCACAGGATGTGCTCGAGGAATTGCGCTTGCCCGGCCCGGTGCAGGCTTCTGCCGCAGCGCCAACCAACATGGCGCCGCCCAATGCGGCACCGCCGCCACCTGCCGAAAGCCCATTGCTGCAGGCAATGGGTTTCGATCCGGTCGGCCTCGACACTCTGATGGCACGCACGGGCATGGACACGGCGACCATGCAGGTGCAATTGCTCGAACTCGAGTTGGCAGGGGCCGTGGCCCGGCTTCCGGGTGGAAGGTTCCAGCGCCTGGGCCGCGCCTGAATGGGCGGATGGCCGGGGCTTTTCAGTCAAGCAGTCGCTCGGGATTGGCGTCGAGCTTGGCCAGCGCATCACGGGTGGCGCGCAGGGTCAGCCCCTCCTCGTCCTGCGCCACCAGCAGCCCCGACTGCAGGTAGGCAGCCAGGCGGCGCAACTGGATCAGGTAGCTGCTGCCATCCGTGGCGGCGAAAAGGTGCAATTGCTTGCGCTGGCTTTGCCATGCGTACTGCACCTGTGCCGAAGCGCCATTGTGGTCCAGCGTGAACCAGGTGCCCAGCTGCAACTCGCGCGCCCACGCCACCATGGCCTCCTCCACGGGCGCCCCGTTGTCGGCGACCACGTGGATGGACGACGCGTCGATACCCAGCATCATTTCGATGTTGTCGGCGTTGAGCGGCATGTCGCCCAGGGCCGCATCGCCGATGAAATCTTCCAGGTTCGCGAGGCGCTTGGCCATGGCATCGATGTGCGCCTGCGGAATGGTGGCCGTCTTGGAGAGGAAGGCGTCGGCCAGGGTATCGGTCAGCACCTTGATCTGGGCGTCCTGGGCGGCGCCCGAGATGCCCATCAGGGCCAAGCCCTGGCGCAGGCGCTGCAACAGACCGGGCAGATTCTGGATGACCTGTGCGCGGTCGCTGCGGTTGGGCTTGGCGCTGGCGGCCCATACCAGGTCCGCCGCGGTACGCTTCAAGGCGACGGTGTCAGCGTGCTGCGCGCCATCGCGCACGGCCGACAGGGCCAATACTTCGGCCCAGGTCTTGAACAGGAATTCGCGGATTTCGTCGCGCACGGGCATGTCGCGCAGCATGGTACGCAACTCGATCGTGTACTGAATGGCCAGCGTTTCCTTCTGCTCGACCTGCTGCGCCACGCTGACGAGGCGCGAGGTGGCCTGCTTTTCGGTCAGGAACTTCGACAGGAATTTCTCGAACTCGTCGTACACCAGCTGAAAGACACGCCGCCCAGTCTCGGGGTATTGTTCGATCACCTGCACCACCCGGCGGATCTCGGCTTCGAGGGCACTGCCGTTGATGGTGGTGGCGTCAAACCCCATCACGCAGGCGCCCATGCGGTCGATGAGCTGGCGCGCCGGATGGGCGACATTGCTGAAAAATTCGGGCTCGGCCAGTGCCACCCGCAACACCGGAACCTGCAGACGCGCAAACCACACCCGCACGACGGGAGGGATGCGGTCCTCGGCCAGGATGCTCTGGAACATCAGCGCCACCACCTCGATGATGGCCTTTTCCCCGGCGGTGGACGCCTTCTTCTTGAGCTCTGTGGAGCGCTCGCGCACGGCGCCCGCCAGCTGTACCACGGCAGCGGGGCTGTAATCCTCGACAAGCGTAGCCACACCGCTGTAGTAGGTGTCGGCCTGCACGCGGTGGGCCGTGAGCGCATGCGCCAACGCCGCAGAGGCGGGCGGCGCATTGACCATGTCAAAACCGGTTCCGGGCTGGGTGAGCAGCCGGCGCAGCTGGCCCATGACACCCTGCGCGCGCTGCCGCGCCCGTGCCAGCGGCGTCATGCCGGTGGCGAACACGGCCCCGGGCACCGGGG
>NZ_ACQT01000234.1 GCF_000175235.1 Acidovorax delafieldii 2AN
GCACATGGCGGGCCCGCAGGGGCTGCCCGCGCTGCTGGCAGAGCAGGGCTTTCGCGTGGAACGCGTGGCGTTCGCACCCGCTGGCAAGGTGCCTGTCGCGCCACCAAAATCCGGGTCAAAAGAGCCGCTTGCGCAATAGCGGTGAGCGCTATCAGCTACCAAATAAATAGTAAGTCGCCAGATCTCGCCGAACGGGACGCGACATCCCCCTCACACCCCACAGGAGACAAACCACCATGCAGCGCAGACACCTGCTCCAGAACGCCCTGGCCCTTGCCGGTGCCACGGCCGCGCCGTGGGCCGCGGCCCAGCCCGGATATCCCAGCCAGCCGATCCGCTGGGTCGTGCCGTACCCGGCCGGTGGCGGCACCGATGTGCTGGCCCGCACGGTGGCCGAAGCCATGCGCGAGACGCTGGGCCAGCAGATCATCGTGGACAACCGCCCTGGCGCCTCCACCAACATTGGCGCGCAGCTGGTGGCCACGGCCAAGCCCGACGGCTACACCTTCATGTCGGCCGACAACGCCGTGCTGGCCTTCAATGAACACCTGTTCAGCAAGCTGCCCTTCAGCCCCGAGAAAGACTTCACCTACGTGGGCGGCATCAGCCGCTTTCCGCTGGCACTGGTGGTGCACCCCGCGTTCGAAGCCAGGACGGTGAAGGAATTCCTGGCCTACGTGCGTGCCCACCCCGGCAAGGTGAATTACGCATCGCCCGGCAACGGCTCGCCGCACCACCTGGCGATGGAGATGTTCAAGACCCGCACCCAGACCTTCCTCACCCACATCCCCTACCGCGGCGCGGCGCCCGCGCTGCAGGACGTGATGGGCGGGCAGGTGCCCTGCATGTTCCTGGACTTGGCCGCCGGCCTGCCGGTGATCCAGTCGGGCAAGGTGCGCGCACTGGCCATCGGCTCGGCCCAGCGCGTGGCGGCCCTGCCCGATGTGCCCACGCTGGCCGAAGCGGGCGTGCCCAACACCGAGGTGTTTGCTTTCCAGGGCGTCCTCGCGCCCGCTGGATTGCCTGCCGCCCTCACCGCGCGCCTGAACGCCGAGCTGAACAAGGCCTTGCTCAACCCCGCCGTCGTCAAGCGCATGGCCGACTTCGGCATGGAAGCCCTGCCGGGCACACCCGAACAGTTCCGCGCCATGGCGCGGGCCGAGGCCGCCCGCTGGGGCGAGATCATCCGGGCGGCCGGCGTGAAGCTGGATTGAGGGCGTGGGCTGGCGCCGGGCGGCGTAGGCTAAATTTGTGGATGAATGGCCTGTAGCGCTTTATCTATGGGTATTTATAGCTACTGAATAAAGAGCAAAACTGACGTGCAATGCAGTCCGGTGCTGGTGCTGGGCCGGAGCGAAACGGCCTGTCAGGGGACTCGCTCGCTGCCTCCACCCAGCCACGGAATGGCCCCGCTCTCAAGGCCCTGCTGGGAGCAGGGCTGTCCGCCAGGCGCCTAGACGACCGGTCTAGTAGCGGCACAATACGCCGCGTGATGACCGAAACGCAACCCCCCGTCAAACACCAGATCCTGCGCTGTGGCGAGCAGCTCATCGCCGCCAAGGGCTTCGTCGGCGTCGGCCTGGCCGAAATTCTGGCGGCGGCGGGCGTGCCCAAGGGCTCGTTCTACCACTACTTCGGCAGCAAGGAGCGCTTTGGCGAAGCCTTGCTGGCCCAGTACTTGGAGCGCTACCTGGCCCGGCTCGACCTGCTGCTGGCGCCCGACGCGCTGGGCACCCCGGCGCGCGAGCGGCTGATGCGCTACTGGTCGTACTGGAACGTGTCGCAATGCGGCATTGAACCGGAAGCGGGCTGTGCCGATGGCGCCGACCAGGGCGCGGCGGGCGCCCGGTGCCTCATCGTCAAGCTCAGCGCCGAGGTGGCCGACATGTCCGAGCCCATGCGGCTGGCGCTGCGCCAAGGCACTGACGACATCGTGCAGCGCATCGCCCAGTGCCTGCACGAGTGCCAGACCGAAGGCACGGTGCCCGCGCACACCGACGCGGCGGCACTGGCGCTCACCCTGTATGAGCTGTGGCTGGGCGCCAGCCTGCTGGCCAAGTTGCGGCGCGATGGCTCGGCGTTCGAGCACGCACTGCAAAGCACCCGGCAGTTGCTGGGCACGCCCGCTGCCTGAAAGAATGCCCATGCGCACCGTCCACCCCTGCCTTCGGGCCCCATCCATGCCCCGCAGGCCGCCGGCCCGTGGGCCCCGCCTCATCCGTCCCCTCCACCAGATCCACGAAGGACTGCCATGCTGAATTTCGACTTCCACAACCCCACCCACATCGCCTTCGGCAAGGGCCGCGTGGCCGACCTGGCCAAGCTGGTGCCGGCAGAGGCCAAGGTGCTGATCCTTGTTGGCGGCGCCAGTGCAGAGAAGACCGGCACGCTGGCCGAAGTGCGCACCGCGCTGGGCGGGCGCACGCACGCCACTTTCAGTGGCATCGAGCCCAACCCGAGTTTTGAAACCTCGATGAAGGCCGTGGAACAGGTGCGCAGCGGCGGCTTCGACTTCCTGCTCGCCGTGGGCGGGGGCTCGGTGATCGACGCAGTCAAGTTCATTGCAGCCGCCGTGCATTTCGAGGGCGATGCCTGGGCCATCCTGGAAAAGCGCGGCCGCAACATCGCGCGGGCCGTGCCGTTTGGCGCGGTGCTCACGCTGCCCGCCACGGGCTCGGAGATGAACAACGGTGGCGTGATCACGCACCGTGGCAAGGGGGCCAAGCTGGCCTTCAGCAGCGTGCACACCTACCCGAAGTTTTCGGTGCTCGACCCCACCAAGACCTACACGCTGCCGCCGCAGCAGCTGGCCAACGGTGTGGTGGATGCGTTCGTGCACACCGTCGAGCAGTACCTCACCTACCCGGTCAACGCGCCGGTGCAGGACCGGTTTGCCGAAGGTATCCTGCAGACGCTGATCGAGGTGGGCCCGCGCCTGCTGACAGCGCCCGAACCCGTGTACGACGACCGCGCCAACCTCATGTGGGCCGCCACCATGGCGCTCAACGGCCTGATCGGCGCGGGCGTGCCGCAGGACTGGGCCACGCACATGATCGGCCACGAACTGACGGCGCTGCACGGCATCGACCATGCCCGCACGCTGGCCATCGTGCTGCCCGCGCTGCTCAACGAGCGCCGCGGCCCCAAGCGTGAAAAGCTGCTGCAGTATGGCGAACGCGTGTGGGGCATCACCACCGGAACCGACGACGAGCGCATCACCGCCGCCATTGAGCGCACGCGCGACTTCTTTGAACGCATGGGCATCCCCACGCGCCTGTCGGGCTACGGCCTGGGCGCCGACACCATCGGCACCGTGGTGGCGCAACTCGAGGCGCACGGCATGGTGCAGCTGGGCGAGCAGCGCGAAATCACCCCCGCCGTGAGCCGCCGCATCCTCGAAGCCGCGCTGTAAGCCGGCACGCATCCGGGCTGCCCGCCTGAGCGGCCCGTCACCCGGAGGGCGGCGCGCCAGTGGGGCGCCGAGCCTCGCCACTTCTCTCGAAAGGACACAGCATGGCAAAGATACTGATGGTGCTCACCTCGCACGACCAACTGGGCAACACGGGCGCGAAAACCGGTTTCTGGCTGGAGGAGTTTGCCGCGCCCTACTACGTGTTCAAGGACGCGGGCGCCGAGGTAACGCTGGCCTCGCCCAAGGGCGGCCAGCCTCCGCTCGACCCCAAGAGCGACGACCCCGGCGCGCAGACCGACGCCACGCGCCGCTTCAAGGCCGACGCCGCGGCGCAAAAGGCGCTTGCCCACACCGAGCGCCTGGCCGATGTGCAGGCGGTGGACTTTGACGCGGTGTTCTATCCCGGCGGCCATGGCCCGCTGTGGGACCTGGCCGAAGACGCGCACTCCATCGCCCTGATCGAGGCCACGCTGAACGCCGGCAAGCCCGTGGCCGCCGTGTGCCACGCGCCCGCCGTGCTGCGCCACCCCAAGGGCAAGGACGGCCAGTCGGTGGTCAAGGGCAAGAACGTCACCGGCTTCACCAACACCGAGGAAGCCGCCGTGGGTTTGACGAACGTGGTGCCGTTTCTGGTCGAAGACATGCTCCAGGCCAATGGCGGCCACTACGCCAAGCTGGGCGACTGGCAACCCTATGCCATCACCGACGGTCTGCTGATCACCGGCCAGAACCCGGCCTCGTCCGAGCCAGCGGCCCATGCGCTGCTGAAAAAGCTGGGCTGAGCCCGCGCCCGCATCGCCGCAGTGGGGCGCGTGGAGCGTTAGCGCCGCGGCAGTGCGGCGGTCTCTTGCGTGGAAACGGCTGCTCGCGCTTATCTAATGAGCGCGAGCAGCTATTATTTTTGAAGCGGCGTCTGGAGTCTGCCTTCGGTGACGGCCGCGCGGGCCTCAGGCCTTGAGCGACGGCGCGGCAGCCGCTGCGGTGCCATCGGCTTCCACTTCCACCAGGCAGTCGTAGAAGGTGGGCGCACGCCCCAGGTCGGTGAGGGCCTGGCTTGTGACCTCGTTCACGTTGGTGCCATCCAAGCCCAGCTTGCGCCACCAGATGCCCAGTCCATTGACCACGCCCGGCCGGGCACGGGTGGACACCTCCGCGTGGCAGCGGTAGCTGCCCCGGTCGTTGAACACGCGCACCACCACGCCATCGGCCACGCCGCGCGCCTCGGCATCGTCGGGATGGATCTCCAGCACAGGGCGGCCCTCGATGTCGCGCAGGCTTTGCACGTTCACGAAGGTGGAGTTCAGAAAATTGCGCGCTGGCGGCGAGATCATGGCCAGCGGGTAGCGGGCCGAGGTGCCCTGCAGTTCATGGTTGGACAGGTAGGCGGGCAGGCCGTCCAAGCCGCGCGCCGCCAGGCGGTCGCTGAAGAATTCGCACTTTCCGCTGGGGGTGGGAAAGCCGCCGTCGGCAAAGGGCGCATCGGGCAGCGCCAGCGTGGCAAAGCCCTGCGATTCCAGCAAGCCAAAGTCCACGGCGTTGCCATACGCCTGGCGGCACAGGGTTTCGTCGCTGTCGGCAAAACAGGGGGCCGTGAAGCCCATGTGGCGGGCCAGGTCGCGGAAGATCTGTGCGTTCGAACGGGCCTGGCCCAGCGGTGCGATGGCCGGGCGGTTGAGCAGCACGTCGGTGTGGCCGTAGGCCAGGTGCACGTCCCAGTGTTCGAGTTGGGTGGTGGCGGGCAGCACATAGTCGGCGTAGTCGGCCGTGTCGGTGCGGAAGTGCTCGAGCACCACGGTGAACAGGTCTTTGCGCGCAAAGCCCCGCACCACCTTGCCCGAGTCGGGCGCCACCGCCACGGGGTTGCTGTTGTAGACCACCACGGCTTCGATGCGGGGGCCGAAGCCGGGCGAGGTGTCGCGCAACAGGTCGTCGCCGATGCTCACCATGTTGATGGTGCGCGGGGTGGGCGTTGGCATCAGGTCGGGCCGCTGCAACTCGGCGCGCCGGGCCGGGAACTGGCCCGAGCTGGACAGCAGCACGCCGCCCGCGCGGTGGCGCCA